>JBLIML010000113.1:0-11927 GCA_047638675.1 Planctomycetota bacterium
CAACACTACATTATCAACACTACAGCTTAGGGTAATGGAAACCGTAATTTCCGGTTCAACCTGACGTTTGGTTCTGATGTTTTCCAGCAGATTCTCGATCACACTATCAAATAGCTCAGCAGGAATTCGAAGATCTTCGGCGATGTCGTCTTTATAAACAACCCCGGGAAGGCTATTTCTGTTTTGTAATTCTGCCCACCAGCTCTTTACCGCAACGTTGTTTTGCGAAGTAACAGCCGGCGTCTGTAACTTTTCAAGAGCCAGTTGCAGGCGTTGGGTCAGATGGGGTAATTGTTTTGCAAATAATTGTTGCGAAACTGACATGCTGGCATCCTCTGAACTTTGGGCCGTAATGCTGGTTATTGCGTGTAGTGACTGCAAAAGATTTTTAATGTCGTGGGTGACGCGTGCGCCTGTCTCGTGTATCGCCTGAAGGTGGGTTTGTTGAGTCAATTTCTTTTCGCGGAGCTTTGCTTCATAAAAATTATCTATGATTTGAATCAGTAATTTACAGTGTAGGAATAGAGCGCCGCCGATGGGGGCGTGACTATAAATATGGATAACAATATTATCCGTTTTTATCTCAGTTTCGTGTTTTGTAACTTCACCGGAACGACCTTCGGAATTTGAAGATTTCCATTGGGTTCCTACAATCCAGGGTAATGTAATGAGTTCTTCAACAACAGCACTGAGGAAATCCTCAGGGGAGCTTTGCTGTTCAAACAAATTGGCCATTTGTTCCAGCCATTTTTCCAGAGGCGTACCGATATTAAAAATTGAACGCATCCATAATTGCGATAAGCCACTGAAGCCGGCGTGTGGCGTTAATAACCAGCTAATAACGAATAAAAGTAAACCAATGGCAATTAAGGTTTGCGTGAGTGCGATCAGGTACTCTGTGCCACTACGATACATATTCAGCAAACTACCTATGACTAACAGGCTGATTAGCAGAGCCGTTGTGGTGGCATGGATAAAGTCGACTGTGTGTAATGAGCGCTGATTTTTACTGGCCGGTATCAGTAAAATAGCCAGAGGTAAAAAAGGAAGAATTATTCCAAAAGCATCTGATACGCTCCTCGATAAATCAATAGCAAATAATGAAACGGTGCAGGTCATCAACAATTCGGAAATAAGAAAGACCAGCACCAGGATGTTAACGAACCTTTCCTGACGATGTATACTTGTTCTACCGCCGCAAAAGCCGATTAAAAGAATAAGCCAGAAGAATAACAACAACCAGTTCAACCAAATGACAAAGGCAACAGTCAAAATAATGAAAATCAAGCTGTTAGGCCAGGCAAGTTTTTCATCCCCCCGCCATACTGGTTGCCAGATTAAAAATAATCCCAGGTGCACTAACATTAATGAGCGAGATAAGGGACTGCTAAAATCCAGCCAGATGGAAAGGTGTAACATCTCCAACATCAAAACCAGGGTAATGGTCTGTAGTCGATGCTTAAAGAAATTGGTTAAAGACGGCATATATGCAAAATCAACGGTAGATTGTGACGGACAAAGCTTAGCATAAAATCAAGATTAGCAGGCGGAGATCGTACATCGGGCCTTTATAATGTGATAATCCGGGGCATTAATATTTTTTTACTATGATGATGAACAAATCAATCCTGACAATTGCACGCTTTACTTTTTTCGAAGCCCTGAGAAACAGATTGTTCCTTCTTACGCTTATCGGGCTGCTTTGCGTGTTGGGTTTAACCGAGTTTGTTGGCGAGCTTGCCATAAGTGAGAGTAAGGGTATTCAGGCGATACTTATCGGTGCAGGCATGCGTCTGTTTGCGGTTGCCACGATTGCACTGTTTGTTATAACAAGCATGGTTCGAGAATTTAATGATAAAGGATTCGATCTCATAGCCTCTTTACCTCTACCTCGATCTGATTATTATTTCGGCAAGTTCTTCGGTTTTCTATTGTTGTCGTTAGTCATCGCTTTGTCGACAGGCGTGTTGTTGTTGATTTACAGTCCTGCTGTTGCCGTATTATTGTGGTTGTTATCTCTGATATGTGAACTTGCAATCGTTATTTCTCTTAGTCTGTTATGTCTGTTTACCTTTAGTAATGTTACCGTCGCTTTTATGGTGGTAGCAGGCTTCTATATATTGTCCCGCAGTATTTATACCATCCAGTTGATAAGCAATAGTCCAATTTTGGAATCCGCAGCCATATCTCAACAATTTATGCGCCAGGCAACAGACGCAGTGGCTTTTTTATTGCCCGGCTTGCATGATTTCACCAAAAGTGAATGGCTCGCCTACGGGGTCAACTGGCAGGATATACAGCCCGTCATAATACAGACAGCCATCTACCTTGTGTTGCTCTGTGCTGCTGGTTTGTTTGATCTTTATAGAAAAAACCTGTAATCGAAATCGATGAAGTGAAGATGAACATCAAGATCCCGGTTTGGAGTGAATTAAATCAGGAGAGACCTGTATCCGCCGTTCCAAAAGCGATAATACTGTCACTCATCCTGTCTGTAATTCTACAGATAAGCTGGCACCACCTGCAGCCAAAACCCGTTGCCAAAACTAGTGAGCTGGTAAGTCCACCAGTGCTGGAAGTGCTCAAGCTTGCCAGTGTCGGTGAGCCCGTTGCGTTTTCTAAACTGTTGATGTTCAGACTCCAGGCCTTTGATAATCAGCCCGGTGTTAGCCTGTCTTTTCGTAAGCTTGATTATGAAAAAGTGATAGCCTGGTTGAGGCGAATAGCGCAACTTGATCTCAACAGCCAGTATCCTTATCTGGCTGCCGCCAGGATTTATGCCCTGGTGCCGGACGACAAAAAGAAACGAATGATGCTGAATTTTGTGCGCGACGGTTTTCTCCGAAATCCAGATCTCCAATGGCCGGCAATGGCACATGCTGTGTTTATCGCCAAACACAGGTTGAATGATTTGGAATTGGCCTTGCAATACGCCAAAGACATAAGATTGCATCTCAGAGACTCTACAGTACATTCCTGGGTCAGACAGATGGAGTTGTTTGTGCTCGAGGACATGGGTGATCTGGAAAGTGCAAGAATATTGCTTGGTGGCTTTCTCGACAGCGGTATTATAAAAGATGAAAAAGAGTACAGGTTTCTACGGGAGAGATTGGGAGTCCCTGAAAATCAATAGCATCAGCTAAGTCTTACTGGCAATTTTATCCAGCATTACCGGATAATAAAGATCCTCTGCATAAGCCTTTTTCAATTGCCCGAAAGATACCTGAGCTTGTTGCCAGTCTTCCGAAAAATAAAGATCCATGGCTTGTTGGTGTTGGTTCAACTTTAAGCGCAAATTCTCATTGACATCACTTTCTTTACATAATGGCTCAAATATTTTTGTCTTGTTATGCTTGCCTTTAACCTGCACAACATCAAGCGCCCTGAATATAATACCGCTGGATTCTTTCATGGTCGTTTCGCTGACTATCGTCGGCACATGATAGGAGCGCGTAAGCGTTTCCAATCTGGCCGCAAGATTCACGGCATCGCCGACAACGGTATAGGTAATCCGATATTTGGAACCCATATTTCCCACCGACATCATTCCTGTGTTAATTCCGATGCCCATGCTGGGCCTTGGCCAGCCGCGCTTTATGAAACTCTCTGACAAACGGCCAATCTCGTCCTGCATATCAAGAGAGGACAATACTGCCCGTTTGGCATGATCTTCCTGAGTCAGGGGTGCGCCCCAGAAAGTCATGATGGAGTCTCCGATGTACTTATCTATAGTTGCGCCGTGGCTATATAAAATTTCTGTCATGACATTGAAATATTCGTTTAATAGCCGAGCCAATTGCTTAGGGTTTAATTGTTCTGCGACACCTGTAAAATTTTGCAAGTCGCAAAAGAACACAGTGAGGTGTTTTGATTCTCCCTCCATCTTCAACTTGTCCGGATGTCTGCTTATCTCCGCAACCAGTTCCGGGGGAATAAATTGACCAAACACATCGACTATTTTCTGTTTTACCACCGTTTCCCTGAAATAGCTGATAAGCACATTAACGGCATAGAGCATCAGTATCGTTAACAAGCAATATTCAAGAGGCATTAATGAATTTGCGGTACCGACGTAGGCCACATATAGCTGCAACAAGGAGGCGACCGCGGTAAGCAAAGACGCCTGAATTGGATTCAGGATGGGTAAAACCACAGATAAAATCATCCCGGTAATAAACAGTACGATGAAAGCGGTAGAGAATATAACGTTTGGCAAAGCGACGCTCTGGCCAGCGCTTTTGTTTAGTAAAAATGATCGGATCGACAGACCAAACTCGCCATTGAACTGGATTTCCAGTAAGCCACAGCCATTACTGATGAACAGCAGAAAAACAACAAAAACGAGGATGATTTGGACAGCCTGTGACTTCAGATTTTCTGGCATGGTTAGAACTACGATCCTGAGCGCTGTTTTATGTTAGTTTTTCTATCCGTCCTTGTTGGCCCATAGTCTATCAGCCGAACATATTTCAAAAAACTAATCTTCAGAATGGATATAAATAACTATAAGCCATGTCAGGAAATTAAGGCGTCATAACAAGCCTATAGTCTATACACTTTATATCAATAAATGCGCTAACTGTTGAAATCTCGACGGTTTTGTTGAAGAACGGTCATCTGTGAGGTACAAACGCTCCCAGACACCAGCATAGTAACCCTATATAAAACAAAGACTTGAATGTTTGGCATGTTCTATGCTTTGTTCTTTCTTACAAATTTTATGTAAATTGAGGAAGTAGAAATGAAGCTTAACAAACAATCCGGTTTTACCCTCGTAGAAATCGCCATTGTACTCGTTGTGATTGGCCTTTTATTGGGTGGCATATTAAAAGGTCAGCAACTTATCAATAGTGCGCGTGTGCGTAACCTGGCGGATCAGAATTCAGGAATACAAGCCGCCTACTATGGTTTTATTGACCGCTACCGTAATTTACCAGGTGATATGGACCCGACACAGGCGTGTGCGGCGATAGGCGACGGCATCGATGCTAATGGCGCATGTGCAACACCGGCCAACGCTCCAGGCGGAGGCGTCGCTCCATTCGGTGCAAACGGACTGATAGACACGACCGAAGAGGCGGGCTCAGTCTGGGCGCATCTTTCCGGCGCCGGTTTTTTGAACGGTACCTTTTCAGGTCAACTGGCGGGCGCGCAGACATTGTTGACAGATGTTACATATAATACGGGAGTGCCGATCGGTGCCGTGCCTGCAAATGCATTTCAAGGTCCAATACTATTGGGTCACCTGCTTGACTATGTTGATGGCAATGCCATTGCGACCGTTACCCGATTAGCCTTCTCTTTTGGTGGAAATGTGCCCGTACCATTACTGCGTGATCTGGACCAAAAACTCGATGATGGTGTGGCAGGGCGAGGCGTGGTGCGTTCAGCATTCGGAATTGCTACATCCACTACGGAATTCGGACCAATTGTGACCTATCAGCCAGGTACCGAGGATTGCCTGAATACGACACCCGATCCCTATATATGGGATGTAAATAGTTCCAACCAGACCTGTAATGCCATCTATCTGTATTAATACAACGTAACAGTAGTTCAACAAGGCCCGTAAACCGGGCCTTCGTTTTTTATACGGGTGGAAGTTGGTGGCAAAAAGCATCTGGAACGGGTGCTCAAGCGACGATACAACATCAATCAAGATTTAATTTTTGATAATACTCACAAATGAATGAGGCTGTAAAAGTTAGCAATCTTGTCAAATATTATGGCAAGCAAAGTGTTCTTTCTGACATAAGCCTAAATGTAGTGCCCGGTGAATTTCTTGGCCTCATTGGTGTTAATGGTGCAGGCAAGACCACGTTGATCAAATGCTTGCTGGATTTTACTCAGATTAATTCAGGCTCAATTAATCTGTTCGGGGCAACACATACTCAGCCAAAAGCACGTGAAAGATTGGCATTTCTACCGGAAAAATTTATTCCACCCTATTATCTCAGTGGTAAAGAATTCCTCGATTTTATGCATGAGCTGCATGGCCTTGATTATAACGCCGTGGCGGTAGAAGAGATGTTGGGCATTCTCGACCTGGATCCAGCTTATATCAATAAACCAGTTGGGCAGCTTTCCAAAGGCATGTCGCAAAAAATAGGTCTTGCTGCATGTCTGTTGAGCAACAAGGATTTGTTGGTGCTTGATGAGCCAATGAGTGGATTGGACCCCAGGGCCAGGGCATATTTAAAACAATATTTGCTTGGTCTGAAAGAAAAAGGAAAGACTTTGTTCTTCAGCACCCACATGCTAAGTGATGCAGAAACTCTGTGTGACAAGGTTGCTATACTACATGGAGGCCGAATACGTTTTGTGGGCTCCCCTGCTGAATGCTGCTTGACTTACGACACTGATGATTTTGAACAGGCCTATCTTCGTTGTGTTGACGGCGAAAAAAAAGGGCCAGCAGAGGTCGCTTAAGGCGGCGGGGAACGACGAGATTTTATTTTTTTCATTCTCAAGAGAACTGTTATGTTTTCACCCACAGATTCTGCTAAACAAGCTTATTTTATAGCTAAGGATGTTGAGCGCGCTATACATAAACTTGAGGGTTCTCCAGTGCAATTTGAAAACGGATAGAAACCAGGAATGTGAGTGTTATGAGATGCTATAATTCTAGATGCTTAGTTAAAACGGAGGTACAAGGTCAGATGCTGCGAATCATTCTTCTTCTTCTGCTTATGCATAGCAGCGCCGTCAGTGCCAGAATGTATCAATGGGTTGACCCCGATAGTGGTTCCACCCAGTTGTCTGGTATGCCGCCTATGTGGTATCGAAGCGCTGAGAGCGGACCTCGGGTTTTTGTATTTGAAAAGAGTAAGGTTATTGATGATACCGGCGTCGCCGTCTCCGAATCAGAAAGAGAACGTTTGCGGCAACAGGCTTTTTTGCAAGCTGAAGAAGATAGAGAGTTAGGCCGAGAAAAATTGTTGCAGTCAAAAAAACTGGATGCCGCCCTGGCGCAAAAACAGAAAATCGAAGCCGGTAGTGAGGAGGAAGAAACACCACTACCGGAGGAGATTGAGGAAGAGGAACCAGAAGAGAAAATTGCCACCCCAGAGGAGTCCTCAACTATCGAACAAATGCGTAAGCTTATTGCGGATTGGGAAAACGCAAAAACAGAAAAAGCGCGAGGATTATTGGATAATCCTGCAGTGCCACCCCAATAATTAGTTTGTAAAAAAACTCTTCAAGGTGCCGAGTAAAGAAGTGTCCTGAGATCCTGCCAGAGATTTAAGTGTCAGCAAAGCCTCATTCCGAGGGTTTATTCGTAGACCATATTCAATATAGGTAAGCATCTTGTCATGCTGGTTTTTCGCCAGTGCCTGTTCAGCCTGTTGTGCATAGCGATTAGAGATCTCAAGTATGCCGCTAATTGCCTGCTGGTTTCCGGGATCCATTTCCAGCATACGGGAGAAATAGTAATAGGCATTATCCTTGGCAGGATAAGTCAATTTGTATTCTTCCAGGCTCTGTTTACCCAACCAGTCGAGCGCTTTCAAAACATCAGCAGACACAGGTTCTGGTTTCGTAACCGGGGGCGGTGTGATTTTAGCGTCCGGCGTGGGCTGTTCGATGCCAGTGCTTGTGTTCACTTCATCGGTTTTTATGTCCTCAACCGGGACAACATTTACCGTCGGAATAATAAGCGGCATTTCATCCAGGACCGTGCTAGTTGAGCTTTGCGCGTTTTTTGAGGGCTCACTCTTAATTTTGATTTCGATATATTTCAAAGACGAAAACATGACCATGCCCAACAGGAGTAAACCCATGAGTATTTTTGATGCCCGTTTTTTGCGTATCTCGTCATCGTTTGCAGCGCCAAATCCGGTGATGTCAAAATCCGTGATGGTCGTCATCTTGCTGCGTTTACTTTGCAGGGACTCTATTGCCGTAATAAGATCGCCAGCTTCCGCGAAGCGGTCACCGCGTTTTTTTGCCATCATGCGGTTTAACAGTGGCTGAAACTCGCTCAACTCATCGGGTAACATTGGCACCGGTCCCTGTTTGTGCTGGATGACAATATCAATAACGGAAGTGGATATATAGGGCTTGGAACCAGTAAGCATTTCGTAAAATATACAGCCCAGACTATAGATATCTGTCCTGCCATCAATTTTCTCTCCATCAGCCTGTTCTGGGCTGACGTAATTGGGGCTGCCGAGAAAGATACCAGTTAAAGTCAGATCATTTTCGACGTCGACCTCTTTGGCTATTCCAAAATCTGTCAATAATGGCGTGTCATTGTCGGAAAATAAGATATTGGCTGGCTTAACATCACGATGAACAATGCCATGCTTGTGTGCTTCCCCAAGGGCATTCGCTATTTTGCAGAGATAATCGAGCGATTCATCGGGCGTGATGGGCAATTCAAGACGCTGCTTAAGATCGCCTCCCTGTACATACTCCATGGATATGTATAGCAGGTCGTTGGCAATGCCGATGTCATATATTGTGATTATGTTGGGGTGTTTGAGTGAGGCAATAATTCGACCTTCCGCAAGAAAGCGCTCGGCAAGATCCTCGGATGTCGCCATTTTAACGTCGTCAAGGATCTTCAATACAACATTGCGATGTAATGACTCCTGAACGGCAAGATAGACAGTAGCCATACCGCCTTTGCCAATTTCACGTTGAATGGTATATCCCTGAATTTCCATGCGTTTGATTATAAAGCTATTCAATCAAATTGTAGTGTTAATATGTATAATTTATCGGGCTTTCCGACAACTTCGCTAATGTTTTATGATGGTGAGACTTGAATTCGCAAACTGTCTGTAATACTCAATTAGAGCCATCCAGTCCGGCGCCCGGAAGCTGAAAATCTGGCTTGTATTTGAGGTGCCATGCTGATAAAAAAGACTACTCAAACAGGAAGTATAATATGACCGAAGACAAAATAGATACACTAGACAGGCGGGGAGGCACCGCCCATGTGATAGGAAGTATGCTCACCGAGCGTAAACAACTACTGCGCCTTTTGCTTGAGGCCTCTGAGATGAAGCCTGAAAATAGTGAGGATCTGGATCGGGAATTGCTAAATGAGTTCTGCCAGGTACTGGTGGACTATATCGCTGCCGGTCATTTCGGCCTGTATGAACGTATTGTCGAGGGTACTGAAAGGCGGAGAAGTGTCGCTGATCTTGCGGTTAAATTGTATCCGCAGATTGAAGAAACCACGCAGGTGACACTGGCGTTCAATGAAAAATATGATGCTGATCGAAGTGATATTGATGTTTCACAACTACATAGGGAGTTGTCAGAACTTGGCGAACAAATCACCAATCGTATTGAATACGAAGATCAGATAATACAAATGCTATCTGAACCGAAGTAATCAAATTAACAAATGATGAAGTTTAGCCAGACGCAGCTCTATGTTTTGACTGGATATAATCTTTGTGAGAAACGTACAATAAATCAGCGATCTTGCGGATGAAATATTCTTCATATTTGTCCAGCACAGCGTCAGCAAAGGCGACCCTCCACAGCAACTCCACAATTTTTATCTTATCTTCCTGAGACAGGCTCTCGTTAATGGCGCGAGTAAATTCATGCAGGGAAACACTATGATCCACCTCTTTCTCTGCCAGCAATAACAATTCTTCAGTTTCCGTCTTTGACATATTGAAATGATTTAGCAGTGCGTTATCGATTACTTTTCTTTCTTCATCGTCAACACTCGAGTCGGCACGGCTAATTTCAAACATGAGCACAGCGGCAGCAAACTCAATAGTCTTTGTCGGGGTTGCTTCTGTAACTGCCTTGTCTGCTAAAACGTGTTTATCAAAAAATTCTTTCAGGCTGTTTATCATTTCGATTTTTATTTAATGGTGGAGTCTAATTAACCTGAACTCGGGATAAGAGAATTCAGTAATCTATTCGTCATTCCCGCAAGCTTTTGGCGGAGAAGTGGTGCATGGACGCACCGTCTACGGAGCTAAGGATGCAAATCCAATTAGACAATCGTTTCATTCAATATTCGATATCGTACCAGTAAGTTAGTCCCGGGTTGGCATATTTCCTTAATTCTCTTTTGCCTCTGGATTTCCATCCTTTGGTTCATATGCGGCACATCCTTGTGCCATTACTCCGCCAAAAGCCTGCGGGAATGACGGGGATTTATAATTCTATTTCATATGCGGCACGTCCCTGTGCCATTCCTCCGCCAAAAGCCTGCGGGAATGACGATGATCTTTTACTTAACCTTTATGTTAACTCGCAAATTCTGCTGAAGACCCAGGTTAATTAACTTGTCGCTGGCGTCTATAACGACCACCGTCAAAACTATCAAAATAAATATCCACCAGGGGATGATTGATGGCTTCTGCAGAATCATCTGCGCGCAAGTTTCTTTCTGCCACGTAAGTCTCATGCACCGCATTATGCACAAGTACGCGATACCACGGTTTATTTTTTGGTGGTCGGCTCAAGGCGACGTGTTCATACCATTCGTCATCACTTTGAAAGTTCGGATCAACGTCCACCACCACACCACGGTAATTAAAAAGTGTATGCAGAACTATTTGCCCCACATCGAATTTTGCATTAACAGTACTCATTTAATTCTGTCTGCGCTACATTAGTTCCTGGTGATCATAACAAATTCAGAGCATGTATGACGGAATTCACTTTGGCAGAAACTTGTCAGGTCTGGATATGCCTGTGCAGAAACAATCAACACTGATTTTTGGTTTGCGTAACTATGCGTGAACAGCGTATCTATGTTGATTCTCCCCTGAATTGCGAGGCCAGGCTAACATTGTCCCTGGCGACCTCACATTATATAAGCAAAGTATTGCGCATGCGCTCAGGTCAGCATCTTTTGCTCTTCAATGGCCACGGGGGGTGTTATCGGGCGGAAATTCTTTCCATCAGCAAGCGCGAGGTAGAAGTATACCTGCAGGAATTCAGAGACGAAAACCGGGAGTCAATTCTCCATATCACATTAGCGCAAGCCGTTTCACGCACCCAGCATATGGATTATACCCTGCAAAAAGCGGTGGAACTGGGGGTCAGCAAAATAGTGCCGGTCATTACTGAGTTTGGTAATGTGCGGATTGATTCTGCTGGTGCTGAAAAGAAGCTAGGGCACTGGCAGAAAATAATCATTAGCGCATGCGAGCAATGTGGTCGAAATTCTCTTCCAGATATTTCGGCGCCAGTATCCCTGGAGCAATGGTTGGCCATGGATAGCAACGCGGTGAAACTACTTTTGCATCCAGGAGCGAGTGGGCGTTTGACCAAAGTGCAAATCCTCAATGCCTCGCTAAGTATACTATCCGGCCCGGAAGGTGGGTTTAGCCCGACGGAAGTAGAGCAGGCAACAGCCAGTAACTATGTGTCTATTGAATTGGGCCCCAGAGTGTTACGTACAGAAACCGCGGCCATAGCCGCTATCAGTGCGTGTCAGACTTTGTGGGGTGATATGGGTTGATTTGTTAGAGACCACCTTTTGTTGCTGAAAGAGATTCAACTAATAAAATCGCCAAATAAATTAAGCCTCTTCCGCAGAATCTATGGGTGGAAACACACCAGTTCTATTGAGGTTGCTAAATAAAGATCCGTCATTCCCGCGTGTTTTTGGCGGAGTAATGGCACAGGGATCTGCCGCTGTTGAATCAAAGGCCCGTCATTCCCGCGTGCTTTTAAACCCCCGTCATTCCCGCGTGCTTTTGGCGGAGAAGTGGTGCATGGACAATGTGCCATTCAAAATATATACAACGGTACGCACCGTATGCGAATCAAAGGCCCGTCATTCCCGCGTGCTTTTAAACCCCCGTCATTCCCGCATGCTTTTGGCGGAGAAGTGGTGCATGGACAATGCGCCATTCAAAAGATGTACAACGGTACGCACCGTATACGAATCAAAGGCCCGTCATTCCCGCGTGCTTTTGGCGGAGAAGTGGTGCATGGAC
>JBLIML010000114.1:0-11825 GCA_047638675.1 Planctomycetota bacterium
GTGCTCGCATCAATGGTCGTTAAGGTCGTGCCCTCGAGCGCGGCCGGGGCGGCAAAGTCGGTCACATCCGTCGGTGCCGGGTTGCTCACCACCAGGGTAATGTCGTAGCTTGTGCTTAGACCACCAATGTCAGTTGCCGTTACAGTAATTGTATAGACTCCATCACTAGATGGGCCGCCTGATGAGTCATTTGCAGCCAAGATGCCTGTGATCTGGCCGCTCGCGTTAATAGACAAACCTGACGGAGCGCCGACGATACCGTAGGTCAAAGTGTCGGAAACTCCATTGGGATCGTCAGTTGACGCATCGATAGTCGTTATCGTTGCTCCATCGTCTTCAAATACATCACTGATTATTTGTGAATTGGGAACCTCGTTTACAGATAAAACAGTGATCGTCGATGTTGCAGTATTACTATCCGTCTCACCATCATTCACAACTATGGAGATAGCGCGTGCACCCGTTGTTATTGATGTCGTATTAAAATCGGTGCTTTCTAGAGCAGCGAGGTAATTCGCAGCTGTATCAGAACCTGACAAGGTCAGCACACCCGTAACTGAATCATAGCTACCCGTTATGTTTGCAGTATTGCTAAAATTAAGGACATCACCACTGGTGAAGCCAGTACCAATACTGATGGTGGCTGATGTGATATTGGTTGTGTCGTGATTCGTTAATTCTGCATCCACCGTGTCAACGATAGAAATGCCAGTGCTGGCGGGATCATAATCAAAGTCAGCCTGATAATCGGAGTTGGTGGCACCGCTGCTATCATCTCCGTCGGCATCAATAAAAATTGATGAACCAAAATAAGAAAGGAAAACGGCGGTGTCATTACCTGTGCTACCGCTCATGTCTGCAAGTTCGAATTTCATGTAGTACTCAGTGCCGTCATCAAGAACGGTGGCGACGGCTGACTGCGCATTGGTTACATTATCAAACTCTGTGCCTTCCCCCTCCACGAAGCCATTAACAAAGGCGCCAGCATCTTCGAGGGATGAAAGGCTATCAGCAGCCACTGTTGTCCAGGGTGCGCCATTATTCGGCTCACTAGATCCATTTAGATCAGTGGTCATGAATATGCCGAAGGCATCATTATTAACGCGAGAGGTGTTACTGACCGTTGACATGTCTGTGTCTGTACCGACAACATACTGAAATGCGATTTTTGTGATCCCGCTATTCGCAATAAAATTGTGAGTGAATTCTGAACGATCTACCTGGTTTCCGTTGGTGATACCCATGTTAGTAAGTACGGTATCAAGTTCGGTATCGTCTGAATTCAGGTTGGTGTTATTGGTACTTAGCAAATCATTAGTGTTATCACTATTGTCTGCCATATCTGTTAATCGACCGGTGGTAAATACGATGCCCGAGTCAATATCAAGGCCCGCTGCTGTTCCATTAGAGAATGTGCCGCTTGCAAGAGGGTCACCTGGAGGTGCATGTATGTCCGGATTTGTAATAGTCAGGCCATTACCAGAAGGCGACATGGTATCTACCATTACCTGCGCTGTTGCACTTGAATCTAATGTGACCGCCACTAGCGTGCCGCTAAATGACTCCAAGGCCTCGGCCGATGCGAATACATCTGTTTCAATACTGCCAACTTTTGTTTCCAGATCCCAGTCGCCACCCAACTCTGCGGCACCGGTTAAATCATCTGAAGCGGCGATATCTGCGCCGGTTAATTCGGCTAGTTTTTCAGCTGCGCTCAGCCCAAAATCGCCCTCGGCAAAATTACAGCCATAAATCAGAATATCGGCATTTTCAGAGAGGGCGCTGTTAATTAAAGCCAATTCATCAGCATGCTCACCCTGCATGGATTCTTCGGTGAGAATGGTATTGCCCAACTGTAACTGACCGGCATCGCCATGGGCGATAATGTGAATCGCATCGACATCGTCTCTGCCTTCCAGTACTTCGGCGATTTGTTCCACGCCATCACGATTGGCGTCTAGAAAGATGACTTCGGCGTTACTGTCCAGACCTTCGAGAAGCGTTTCGTAATCTTCAATACTGGTGTCGATAAAAATTATTTCATTCGTGTCGTTGTCCGGTGCGTCAACCAGGGAAAGGGCTTCGAAAAGTTTTTCTGTGGATTCAACCACAGCGGGGGGGATAGGTGCTTCCGGTGCACTATCCAGTGCATGTTCAGCCTGTTCTTGAGCCACAGTCTCTGCTGCGATTTCGGCACCGGTGGCTACACCTGCGGCGTCGAACATGAACCGCGGTTCAAGGGCGATGAGGGAATCTGACAGAGAGTCACTGGGTAAGACCTGACTGTCATGCGCCCCATCGTAATAAAGCTTGGGACGAGTTTGTTTCGGTCTTTTCATTCTTTTCAATAGCGCGCGTATCATAATATTTGTATAAGTATCAATTAATTAAGTGTTAAATAAATTACAATTTTCTGATTCATTGCATTTCTCATAAGCCCGTTCTTTTAAAGATCCATGAGAAAACCTCGGCATCTAGTTGTATCGACAATTGAAACATCTTCTTTACCCAAGCGATTACAGACACAATTGTCAAACTCAATTCAAACGCCGAGCCGATCTTTAAACTGCCTAATATACTTTAATTGAGGCACTTTCGATGCCAATTTTCACGAATGCGGCATGTTTTGCCTAATGGAATAATGATTCTGTGAGCTATACCGCATATTGAATCGCCCGCTACTCTAAATCTGTTCGCATTCACGCCTCTTTGTCTGCGTAATTTATCGGTTTAGGGTTTTTTGGACTCGGGATGGGTTTGGGATCCCCTTTATGTCTGCTAAAAACGACAACAGTCGAGATTAATAAATTCAACTCATTGATTTAATCTAAGTTATTCTATGTTTATTGGGATATTGACGATTTTTTATGATCGCCACTTGTGCTTGTATTTTGCAAAGAATTGAATTCGATTCTTGTGGATAAGATTACTGAGTATGATAATCTTTGGTACAGATAGTAAGAACAGAATTGAATAACATAAACTATTGTTTTTAAACAATATTTAATCATTATTGCTAATCAGATAAGATCTGAACGATTAAGGGGAGAAAGAAGCGATGAGCGTAAAAGAAAATGCCAAAAATGTGGATACGTGGATCCGGGGTTTATTCATCATAGTCTTTGGTGTGATTTTCTATGTCCTGTATATCGTTATCTGGTTGCTGGTCATCTTTCAGTTTTTGACAAAGGTAATCACTGGCAACCTGAACGATAACCTTTCCAATTTCAGTGCAGATTTGACCCGCTTCGCATCACAGATTTTGCTTTATATCACCTTCCAGTCTGAAGAAAGGCCGTTTCCCTTCAGTCCCTGGCCTAAAGATGGGGCGGCGTTATCCGGGGCCAGTGATGCGGATGTGTCCGAGCAAACCACTGAAACAAAAGCAGAAAAAGGCGACGGCTCCGACGCTGAGTAACCTGGCTTAAGGCTTGCCAAGGGGCTTAGCAGGATCAACTCCCTCACGAAAAGGAATGCGTCGATCAACGTGTGTGAGCTGATAAACTTTACCTATCCAGTTATTTATCACCGCCTCACCACTATCATGCCAGGTATTATCCAGGGCCGACACTAGCAAGGTTTCGGGAAATTCCGGCGCTTCAGCGGTGATGCTCTGTGCATCTAAAACACGAGCCTGGTATTCCTCTAAAATTGCCTTACTACGTAAACTAAAATAATGCTCTGGAAAGGGTGGGTACGTTTCTATCTCTCTGGAAATGAAGCGTCCAATTTCACGCTTGTATTCCTTCAATAAACTAATGGTGTCATATTCCGGGTGCCCCTGGAAAAAGACGATACGAAAACCATCTTCGCTAACCGCCAGATGCACATCACCGTCTTCCGTCTCTACCAATACTTTTAAACCTGCTGCTTCAAATTGCGCTTTGTCGACCTGATTAAAACGCGAATGGGGGACATCAAAACGGGTATTGACACCGGCCACCAGTGGATGCGATCTATCACTCACTCGATGCGAATAAACACCCCAGCGTTTCCTCGCCAGGGCAAAGCGCTGTTGCTTATATCGAAATTGTAATACCGCATGGGTCGCTAAACACGAACACAATATTGATGTGACGTTATCAATCGCCCAATCAAATACCTCTATCAAAGGATCCCAAAATGGTAATTTTGACAAATCCGGGCCAGGTGTAGCACCACTAATAATGAGTGCGTCCAGCCCTTCTTCCTTGATCTGCTCAAAGCTTTTATAGTATCTATCGACGTGCGATTGTGCCTCGCTATCCCTTTGAAGCTCATTGAGCGTAAAGGGATGAACATAAAACTGAGCAATTTGATTACTCTCCCCGACCAATCTAAAAAATTGACGCTCCGTCGCTTCCAACGCCTTGCCGGGCATCATATTTAACAAACCAATATGCATTTCTCTTATGTCCTGGCGTACAGCATCTTCACCATCGAGAATGGTTTCTCCCTCGCTTCGAAGCCGGGCAAAACTGGGTAAATCAGTATTGGCAACCAGTGGCATTGAATCAGTTCTCTTCTTCTTTCAAGTTTTCAATCGAGGACTGTGGCAACCAGAGCCAAAAAGTCTTCTTCGTTTTTTATAGTAGAAATATCATTGGTGCTTACAGTGTAACCGTAGTCTTTTGCTATCGCTTCGTAACGCGGTACACGCGCATAAAACAAACGCGGAAACACCCAGCGGACGAAATCATCGGGTTTGACGGTGGCTACATATTCGAGGCCCTGCTCGTCCATATAGATTGAGAGTTGCTCATCCAGGAATGCTTCCTGATAGTACATCGGTTTTGGCGATATCTCTGCCCGTTTAATCAACTCCTTTTCATCTGTGTCTGTGGCTTTGATATATAAAATCAGTGTGTGCTCTGCGAGGCACTCAATGACCTCAGGCGTATCGAGTTCACATAAACTGCCACCGGCATCATTGATGAAATTATCGTAACCATATACCTGATGCGCTTTGTGAATAAATTCAGGCACATCTTTCATGGTGGCGATTTCTGCTTGCCGATGTAATTCCTGACGTCGTTTAAATTCCCGCAAACCGAAGCCGTCGAGTTCCGGATCACCGACCTTGCCAAGAAATGTCGACAGGGGTTTCAAATTATCTATACCGATATTGTTAGCCAGATGAATAGAATCTGAGCGCAACAACTCTTTAAGAAAGGGAATTTGCATTGCCTGCTTTTTGATATTGTCGATTATTGGCTCATCGAGATAATGCGTGCCGATGCGGTAATCGCCCGAATAATGGAACCAATGATGATTACGTAAAATATAGGCGAGTCTGGTCTTCCCTACCCCGGACATACCGAGCAAGGTGATGGACTTTTGTTCCCAGTTAACAAATTCTTGCCTGTTTAACTTCACGATTTACTTCATCTTGCCGAAAACGCGAATCCTACCGCAATCCAGGCGTTGGCAACACGTAATTTTTTTAAATTCTGATGATAATTGATAATGACAAGGATAATATGTGCGGAGAAATCGACGATTAAGTGGCGATGCTAAAGTTTTGCTCTATCAAAGGCAATTCTCGAATGCGCTTGCCGTTTGCGGCGAATATGGCATTACAAATTGCCGGTGCTACTGGTGGGAGACCGACTTCACCCATGCCACCGATATTCTCACCGCTTTCGATAAAGGCCACATCAATGTCCGGCGTAGTTGCTAATTTCGCCATTTTATAATCAGGGAAATTACCCTGTGAGACACGACCTTTTTCTACACTGATTTTTCCAAACAAGGTGGCGGTTAAACCAAAAATGATCCCTCCTTCTATTTGTGAACGAGCGATTTCCGGATTAATGACTTCACCTGGATCAACGGCGGCACTGATGCGATGAATTTTCAAAGCGCCCTGTTCTGACACTGAAACCTCAGCCGCCTGCGCGACAATGGTCCCGAAGCTGCGCACTACGGCAATGCCAAGACCATGTCCGGGGGCTAGCGTTCTTCCCCATCCGATATTTTCTGCTGCCATCTTAAGGGCAGTGACATAACGTGGTGCCTTTTGCAGCAGACTCAAACGATAAGCGAGGGGATCGATATTGGCTTTGTGTGCCAGTTCGTCAATAAAGGATTCAATAAAGAACCCCTGCGAAGAATATTCGACACTGCGCCAATAACTCACGGGAACCGGCGTTTCGTATTCCACACGTCCAATGCGCTGATTGGGAATTGTGTAAGGTGGAAATGCAGCACTCGTATCGTCATTGACGCCAATGTCAGAATACACATTGCTCCAGAATTCTGGTTTTCCCTCAGCATTGAGGGCTGCGATAAAACGACTTTGTGCGGCAGGTCTATAATAGTCGTGCTGTATATCCTCCTCACGACTCCAGATGAGCTTGACGGGATAGTCGACCTGCATCGCAACACGTACCGCCTCTTCAATATAGTTACCTGTAGAGGGGAGTCGACGGCCGAAACCGCCGCCGAGCTGAACCGGGTGAGCCGTGACCTGTTCCATATCAAGCTCGGCAATTTCTGCGGCGAAAGCCCTCGTCGCTAGTAAGTCCTGGGTGCCAGTCCATACTTCCAGCTGCCCATCATGATAGTACGCCGTGCAATTCATTGGCTCCATTGTCGCGTGTGCGAGAAAAGGGACTTTATAATTTGCCTCCAGGGCTCCGTCTGTCGATGACAGTGTGAATTTTTCTTCACCTTGTTTTAAATCCGTTTCTGTTTCTTCCGAAGATAATAGTTTATCAAACTCGCTGAACATTTTTTCTGAATTAAATTCCCCATGCTCACCATCACTAAATTCCATCGGCATTTGATCCAGTGCTGTTTTTGCGCGCCAATAATTATCCGCTATCACAAGCACCGAATCCGAAAGCTGCATCACCCTTTCGATACCTTTATTATCTTTAATGCCGCTGTCATCAAAGGAAATAGCACTGCCACCAAACACGGGAGAGTGACGAATCGCGGCATATTTCATGCCGGGCAGATTGATATCAATACCATAAAGTTGCTTTCCAATAACTTTGGCAGGTGTATCAAAGCGAGGCAACGCTTTGCCGCAGATAAGGTAATCTTCTTTTTTCTTGAGTATGGGGTTGATCGAAGGCGTGTAAGTCGAAGCTTGTTCTGCCAGTTCGCCATAAGTCGCAGATTGCCCGCTGGCTTGATGGTAGACATGACTCAATTTCGCTTCACACTCTATTTCTGCTACTTCCCATTTCTGAGCTGCTGCGCGTATGAGCATTTCTTTGGCCGCAGCGCCTGCACGTCGCAGGCCTTTTGCCCGGTAAAGCGCACACTCGCGCTACCGCCGGTGATTTGCATATTCATCATGCTAGCCAATTTATAAAAAGAGTAGTCCGCATGTCGTTGCAAGATGGTAGGGACTTCCAATCCACCGGCAATAAACCCCTTGATCATATCGCCAACAGCATAGATCGACTCCGCAGGTGCCTGCTGCGTACGTACCAATGACCAGTCAGCCTCGAGTTCTTCAGCGAGCATCATCGGCAAGGCCGTGTGTGTGCCCTGTCCCATTTCTGCGTGTGGCACCAATACAGTTATCGTATTGTCCGCGGCAATACTCACCCAGGTTGCTAACCACGCCGTCCCCTCTTTTGAACTTGCACGAATGCCAAGACGATTTGGGGTGGCTATAAAACCGAATAAAGCGCCGCCACCAAGAACAGCGCCACTGACGAGAAAGGTTCTTCGGGTTAATTTACCCATGTGAACCTGCTTCAGATTTCTTCAAGGAATCAACTGCAGCACGCACGCGTTGATAAGTTCCGCAACGGCAAATGTTCGTCACGGTGTTGTTTAATTCATCGTCGCTGGGGTTTGGGTTATTCTCCAGAAGCGCGACGACTGACATTATCATGCCTGATTGGCAGTAACCGCATTGTGGCACCTGATGTTCTATCCAGGCTTGTTGCACTGGATGCAGGCCATTGTTACCAAGTCCTTCAATCGTCGTCACCTCGGCACCGTCAACGGCTTCGATAGGCAGTACGCAAGTACGCGTTGCAAGACCGTTCACGTGCACAGTGCAAGCACCGCACGCTGCAATCCCACAACCGAATTTGGTGCCGGTCAGCCCCAATTCATCTCGCAGAACCCATAACAAAGGCATGCCTGGTTCAACGTCAACCTTTGTTTGTACACCATTAATAGTCAAATTAAACGCCACGTCTTATCTCCAATATTCATCTCTTGTTACTGAAACGCTCAAACAATGTTTAATACAATACCTATTAAAGCGCCAATTGTAAGGATGGCGTAGGAAAACACACCGAGCGCCATGCCCACTGTTCGAGTAGAAGGGTCGTTGATATAACTCTTATAATAAATCGCTCTTCCCATCAGGAAAAACAAGCCTATCCCTGCTGCCGCTAATGCATGTACGTATAAAGCAAATAAATAAAGCGACGGAATAAATATTATCAACTGTTCCAGCGTATTTTGTTGCACACGAAAGACGCGTTCAAAATTTTGATCCCCGGTCGTCGCAGGCGCGTTGATGGAATATTTTCCTCTTGCTTTGCCTACCATCGCGACAAAAAAGAAATACTGAATAATGGCGAGTACGATCACAAGCGCTACATAGTCCATTTCTTTTCTCCTGGTTATTTTCAACAACTCGTATTATTACACGATTGTAGTAAAACAAACTACGCCGACACGCGGCGGTTTTTCAGCCTTTAGGCTATTTGCTGTACTTCAGTGTTTTTTGCTCCGCTGATTTTCAGACATACGCCTGCCAGTATCAAACAAAACCCGGTAAGGAAATAAAGCGGCACATCGAAGCCACCGGATTTTTCCGCGAGGTAGCCAAATGTAATGGGGCCCAATACCCCGCCTATCTGACCAAAGGCGAAAAACAGACCCATTCCTGCACCGGTATTTTTTTGACTAATGCCGGGCATATGCATCATGAGTAGCGAAGAAACCAGTGGCAGGCCGCCTCTGATAATTCCCACCATGAGCAAGGATATGATTAGGACTGCTGTTGCCGCGTGTGTGGTTAGTAAGAGAGAACTGATGGCGGCCATAACCAGCAAAATGGCCAATGTGACAATCTCTCGATTGTTTGTAATGAATCGGGGGATGATCGCTGCACTCACAATCCCGACAATCACTGGCAGTGATGCCCAGTAGGCTGACTGTGCAACAGACATTTCCGAATCGAATTGCGAGATCAATTTAGGTAACCAGTTTATGGTTATATGCATGTAAAAAAATAGTCCTATGCTCAGAAACAACATTGCCCGTATGGAGGGCGTGCGTAGCAGCTGGAAACAGCCCGCGAAAAGGTCGGCTATGCGCTCATGCTTTTTACTCTCACCCTCAATTCTACACAAGGGATGACTTATGATGAGAGCCCAGACGCAGGCTGATACAGCACATGCGATTGCATAAACATTTAACGTACTACGCCAACTTCCGTTAAAGATCGCGAGTAATTCGTGAGTCATCGTCAAGCCTAATACTGAACCTAAGGATATCATTGCTGCGCAAATCCCCAATGCAAGCCCACGCTGTTCATAGGAAAACCACTCTCTGATAAGCGTGGGCGTGCCGATGGAAATAAAAGGCGCACCGAGACCGAATATCATTACCGCGATAAACATATCGCCATGATCCATAGCCGTTACTCGTAAATAGGCTGAGAGTGACACCACCAATATGCCAAACAACAGCATTAAGCGGACACCAAAACGATCAAGTAGTATGCCTGCTGGAATCGACAGGAAGATATACGCTAAAGGCCATGAGCCCATGATAGTGCCCATTTCCGAGAGTGATAGTCCCAGATCTTCTATCATTATTGAAGCCAGTGAAGAAGTGGAGAAATGCACAAAGGCAAAACAACAGTATAAGAGACTGGCACCGACCAGCATTACCCAGCGGTAATATGACAAATACGGCTCAATACGATTCATCTGTTTTGTTAATTAGAGTTTGAAGGGCGAAAATCAAAATTTCACCCAAGGTTAGTTTAAGGTGGGATTGTTTTTTAAGCTAAGGTCGGTATGCAGCTTAGCATAAAGCCTGAATTTGATATCGAAATGATCATTCTTTGCGTCTACCACGACATACATAACCGGATATCTTTCAGCCTTAAAATCGATATAGGGTCTTCCTCAGATCTCAGCTAAATATGACGTGCAGATAGTCAGGGAATCTAGCTTAGCGTTCAACTTCTGCAGCATCAATTAATTCGCTACCCAGTTGCCTTAATAATTCGTCTGCTTCGTAGTCGGGATAGTGTTTTCTAAATTGCTGCAATTCCTGTAAAGCCTCACGCTTGTTTCCAGCAACCCAGAATTGTTTGATCTTGTTAAGCCAGTCTTCTGTTGACGTCTTGTATTCGCCATTACCGGTCAAAGTGCCACTTAAACTATCTTCTGCCAAAAAATCAATGGATTCACGCTTTTTAGATTCCATTCGTCCTTCACTTTGCAGTAGCTGGTTCTGATTTGCTCGTTCATCAGATTTGAATAGTCGTTGAGGTTCGGGCGCACTTTGAATGTCGGCCAGCGCGGGTGCGTAAGATTCTTTGACTGGCCCATCCATGGTCTGGATAGTTGAGTTAGTATCCATACTACGCATTTCAGGCCGCAGCATTTTTCGATCCAAAATCCTTTCGTTGGTTTTTCCCGCCGATTTTAATTTTGGCGTCACAGAAGCAGTTGGCGCTGAAACGAAAGGAGCTTCGGAAAAAGACGCATCCGACTCAGCCCGCAATATTTCTCTCTCCTCGACTGCACGATCTTTCATTAATTGTTCTTCAGATTCAGACACGACGAGCGCACTTTTGACTTCAGCTTGTTCATCTGGACTTTTTGCCCGGTATTCTGATGGCGGCTGAAGATACACGTCGTTATTTTCGCGCTGCATGGTGACAAAGATGGTGACACAGAGCACAAGTACGGCGGCCATGGATAAGGGCACATGCCAATTTGAGCCAAAGGGACTATGAGCAGAACGAGGTTTGGATTGCACTGCCTTGCACGAGGCCGCAAGGATCGCATCGTCCACACGGGCAGATGGCAGCTCTGACGAGGTAAGATGATAATTCCTTGAAAGATCGGAGTCGCCCTGCAGATAGCTATCCATATCCTGATCGTTTTTATCCTGGCTCATAAGCGCTCAAGCCCTCCCTTAATTTGTTGACAGCGTAACGCAATCGACTTTTTGCGGTCTCTCGATTGATGCCACATGTTTCGGCTATCTCATTTAAACCCATACCCGCTTCTTCCCGGAGCAAAAATGCCTGTTTCTGTTCTTCAGGCAAGGCATCAACTAACATCATCAAGTGTTCTGTCTTAGCTTGTATAGCGACCTGGTGCTCAGGCTGATCTTGCGTTCTCGCCGGTGTTTCATCAGCATCCAGTCCCGCATCAGCTGGATTCTGGCCGCTTGATGTCTTCTGCCGACGATAATGATCAATCACACGATTATGCGCCATTTGATACAGCCAGGTGCTGAACTTTGCTTTTACTTCATAGCGTTCACGGGCTTTGATCAGATTCATCCAGACGTCCTGGAAAAGTTCTTCAGTAATACTTTCACTTTTACACTGGCGGAGGATGTATCGATATAACCCACCTTTGTGCCGTTGATATAAAATCTCAAACGATGCCGCATCGCCAGCCTGGTAGCTCAGCATCAATTCTTCATCACCAACATCGAATCCCATACGGGAAAGTGTACGGAGTTACGGAACTCGAAGTCAAAAATGAATTTCATTATTTTGAATTGACCACAGACACCTGGCTGAATGCAGGTGTCTGTGGGGAGTTAACTATTGCGTTAGCTGTGCATGCTGTTCGGGATGACTGAGGGATGCGGCCAAATTGACCAGGCTC
>JBLIML010000115.1:0-11676 GCA_047638675.1 Planctomycetota bacterium
AATCAGGAGCATCGTGGCGCCTTGAGTAATCGACTCAAAGCGATGGTGCGGGACGGGCAGGTGATTCGTAATCGTCGTGAAGGCTATGGTTTGATTGAAAAAATGGACCTGATCGCTGGAAAAGTGGTGGGTCACGCCGACGGCTATGGTTTCGTTATTCCAGACAGCGGCGAGGGTGGCGATTTATACCTGAGTGCAAAGCAAATGCGAGCCGTGCTCCATGGCGATCGCGTTGCTGTGCGTGTTGCGGGCCTTGATAAAAGAGGACGCAGGGAAGGTGCCCTGGTTGAAGTCCTTGAACGGATGAATACTCAGGTAGTAGGGCGTTTTTTTGTGGACGGTAATATAGGTTTCGTTGTGCCTGACAACAAACGTGTCAATCAGGATATTATCGTGCCGCGCGAGGACAGTGGTACGGCCAAAGCAGGTGATTTTGTACTTGTAGATATTGTCAAGCAACCGGATAAGCATACACAGCCTGTTGGCAAAGTGGTTGAAGTTCTGGGTCATCACCAACAGACAGGTATCGCGACGGAGATTGCCATACGCGCATTTGACTTGCCCTTTAACTGGCCAGAAGAAGTTGAAGAACAAATTGCTACTATCAACCCGGAGGCAGAGCTTGAGGTAAGGTCCAGACTGGATCTGCGTGATTTACCTTTTGTGACGATTGACGGCGCCGACGCCAGGGATTTTGATGATGCAGTGTTCTGCGAAAAACAAGGGACAGGCTGGCGCCTCTTTGTTGCGATAGCCGATGTCTCTCACTACGTGCAGCCAGGCACGGCACTGGACGATGAAGCAAAAAATCGCGGCACCTCGGTGTATTTTCCTAATCGGGTTATCCCGATGTTACCCGAAATTTTGTCCAATGAACTTTGTTCGTTAAAACCAAAAGTCGATCGTTTATGTATGGTCTGCGAGATGCATATCAACGAGAAAGGCCTGGTGACGCAATATCATTTTCACAATGCCATTATGCGTTCCGCGGCAAGACTCACCTATACAGACATGGCGGCAATAGTCGTTGAAAAACAATCCAGCTTGAGAGAGACACATAAATCTGAACTAAGGGCACTGGACGATCTATTTGTCCTATATAAGATAGTTAATCAGAACAGAATGAAACGTGGATTGCTTGATTTTGATTCAACTGAATCGGTGATGTTGTTTGACGATGCAGGCCTGGTGAAGGCGATAGAACCTATGCTACGCAATGATGCGCATCGACTGATTGAAGAATTCATGCTGGCAGCAAATGTTTGTGCAGCCGAGTTTTTATTGAAGAATGGGATCCCTGTCCTGTATCGAAATCACGATACGCCCAAACAGGAAAAAATGACCAATCTGCGTGCGTTTCTCGCTGAACTCGGGTTGAGTCTGGCCGGCGGTGATGATCCTGAGGCAAAGCATTATGCAAAGTTGATTGAGGTCATCAGAAAAAGAGAAGATGCGCACATGATCAAGACTGTGCTTCTACGCAGTCTGCCGCTTGCTGTGTACAGCGAGGAGAACCTCGGCCATTTTGGTCTCGCTTTTGATGCATACACACATTTCACTTCACCCATACGCCGTTATCCGGATTTGTTAGTTCACAGGGCAATTCGTCACCTCATAGGCAAACAAAAAGCCAGGGCTTTTTTATATTCCAAAAATGAAATGCATGCGCTTGGTGAACACAGTTCGATGACCGAACGCCGAGCCGAAGAAGCCTCACGTGACGTAACCCAACGGATGAAATGTGAATACATGCTCGATAAAGTCGGCGAGAGTTTTGATGGGACGATTACCTCCGTCACCTCATTTGGTCTGTTTGTTGAGCTCGATGCCGTTTATGTGGAAGGGCTTGTACACGTCACCGCATTACCCGTGGATTATTATCATTTCGATGCAATAGGTCACCGCTTGAAAGGAGAAAGAACGGGTAAGACTTATCGCCTTGCTAATCGGATCAGGGTTAAAGTCGTACGTGTAAGTGTGGATGATAAGAAAATCGATTTTGAATTAGTAGATTGAACTGGCATGGCGAAGAACAAGGCGCAATTTATTTATGGTATGCACACAGCGCGGCTTGCACTTGAACAATCGCCTTCATATATTCTTGAAGTAAGTGTACAAAAAGATAAGAAACTTAACGCTGATCTTGCAAAGCTTATTGAGCTGGCAAATACCGCAGGCATCAAAGTACATGAGGTTTCCAGGGAGTTTCTCGATAATCAAACCGATAATGCCTTACATCAGGGCATTCTTGTCAAGCAAAAATCAGGCAAGCGAAACAAGCATGCAGATCTTGATGCTTTGCTTGCCTCTAATAACGGTGCCTTATTATTGCTGATACTCGACGGTGTTCAGGATCCTCATAACCTGGGGGCCTGTTTACGTACAGCGAATGCTGCAGGTGTTGACGCGGTACTCCTGTCTAAAGATCGGTCCGTGGCCGTGAATGCGACTGTTAGCAAAGTCGCCAGTGGAGGTGCCGAAAACACGTCCGTCATTACGGTTAGTAATATCGCGCGAACATTACGACAATTGCAAGAAGCTGGAGTCTGGATAGTCGGCACTGCTGCTGACGTTGAGAAGAGTCTCTATGATGTTGATTTAACGGTTTCTACCGCCATAGTGATGGGTAGTGAAGGTAAGGGATTACGACAAAATACGCGGGAGCATTGCGATCACCTGGTGAAATTACCGATGCAAGGGGTCGTAGAGAGTCTGAACGTTTCTGTTGCGACAGGTGTTTGCCTGTACGAAGCCTTGCGACAACGAACCTTTCAACAGGATTGAGTGCCAGTAATACGAGTTTCGAAAGTACGCGCAGGACATTACAGTTTTACGCCTTTGCCCTCCGCCGAGAAAGACTGAGTTTGTATTGTGATATCCCTTATTTTGAACCCGCCGTGAAGTTATCCGCCGCCATTACCCGGACAATGGCCCAAAATAACAACTTTGCTCGGTATATTTGCAACAATGGCTCGAATAATCTAGAATCCACCCCCGTTTTACCATACCTTGCCTCACCCGCACGCAAAGGGGAGGCTATAATCCATGAGGAGTTACAATGCGACATTACGAAATCGTGTTTCTGGTTCATCCGGACCAGAGCGAGCAAGTCTCTGCTATGTTAGAACGTTATCGGTCTATTATCGAATCCGGTAACGGCGCTATTCACCGCCTCGAAGATTGGGGTCGACGACAATTGGCTTACCCCATTAACAAAATTCACAAGGCACATTATGTTTTGATGAATATTGAATGCGATGGTGATGTTCTCGAGCAATTAAACAGTGCCTTTCGTTTTAATGATGCGGTCATCCGTAATCTTGTTATCAAACGTGATAAAGCAGTGGTCGAACCGTCATTCTTGATCAAAAGTGCAGAAGAAGAAACTGAACGGCCAGCCTCTCGCGATGACAACGATGATGATATCGACAGTGTGGTTGACCCAGAAGTTCTTGCTGATGATGAGGTGATACCAGCGCCTGAGATTGTCGAAGCAGAAGCAGCGGCTGTTGAAAAGCAAGATGAAGGCAGTGCTCAGGAAACCGAAGCGCCGGCAAGTGCCGAGCAGACGGAGGAGCCGGTTGTTGACACTGTCAATGACGCCGAAGAAAAAGCCCCCGTCTAACACTAAAGAATTATAAGAGGATAAAGCTATGTCACGTTATTTTCGACGCAAACGTTTTTGCAGATTTACAGCAGAAGGTGTTGATGAGATTGATTATAAAGATCTTGCGACTTTGAAAGCCTACGTTACTGAAACGGGAAAAATTGTGCCGAGTCGGATTTCCGGCACCAAGGCCAGGTATCAACGACAATTATCGACGGCCATAAAGCGTGCGCGTTTTTTAGCCTTGATTCCTTATTGCGACGCACACTACTAATCGCGCAGTTTCATAAACTGCCTGACTGCCACGGCTGTAATCTGCGACAGATAGACGGCCAAAATTACAGGTTTTAAGCCATGCTTGCATTCGGCAACTACATTTTGTCCGGCAGGATGCAAGCCATTGGGGTAATTAGTTTTCTGTCGATATTATCCCTGCTAATTCCACCCCTGGCCTTTTTAGCCAGCGGTGTACCCATCGCTTTAGTGACATTACGCAAGGGTCCTTACAGGGCAGCTGAAGTGATCATCGGTACTCTGGTGCTGGTGTCTTTGTTAGCCTGGCTACTAAGCATCCAGCCACTGCTCTCACTGGTAATGTTGTTAACCATTTGGGTCCCTGTGTGCTTATGCGCAGCGGCTTTACGACGAACTCAAAAACCAGTGATGATGTCGTTGACAGCTGCAGGGCTTGCGGTGGCTTACATATTTTTTATGTATGTCCGATTTGGAGATGTTGAATCGTTTTGGCGGTCATTATTGCAAGAAATGCTCAATAGTGAGTTGGCGGCAGGTAATACAGAACAAATTCAACAGGCAATTGAAATTGCCCCGCCTTTGATGAATGCGGTAGTGGCATCGAGCCTTGTAATTAGTCTTACAGCAGCGGTGCTTATAGCGAGATGGTGGCAATCCTCACTATTTAATCCGGGTGGCTTTAGCAAGGAGTTTCATGTTTTTTGTTTGCCAAAACAACTGGCCTTACCAACCATAGTCGGCATGGGTCTATTGTTTTTGGGAGAGCAGGCATTTGCACCTTTGCTGCGGGAATTATTGGTCGTGATGGTGATTTTGTATCTTTTTCAGGGTATCGCGTCAATACATCGTACGGTGAAAAAAAGATCGTTGTCGAGTATCTGGTTAATTGTGATGTACTTTTTATTGGCATCGTGGGTTCTAACGCCCGTCATGGTGATTTTTATAGCCTGGATAGGCATGACAGATTCTCTGCTTAGTTCTCGAACACAGTCGAATGGCGATGGCGAGTAGCCTGACAGGGTGAATGTCGCATTTCTGAGATTTGACGATATAAAATAAAGAGCTGCACAAGCTCTCATGATATGATTACTAACAAGAAAATATGAGGTGACGAGATGGAAGTTATATTACTGGAAAAAATACAAAAGTTGGGCGATTTAGGCCAACAGGTTCAGGTGAAACCGGGTTTTGGTCGTAACTATTTGATCCCTAAAGGTAAGGCTGTGCCCGCTACGCGTGATAATGTGGCAAAGTTTGAAGCCCGTCGAGAAGAGCTGGAAAAAGCTCAGGCCGATGCATTGGGTAAGGCTAAAATCAGGGCAGAAAAACTCCAGGAAATCAGCGTAACAATCGACAGAAAAGCCGGTGTCGAAGGTAAGTTATTTGGTTCAGTTGGAACAGTGGATATCTGCAATGCAGTGAGCGCTTTGGGTGAAGACATTGATAAACATGAAGTCATTCTCGCAGAAGGTCCGCTTCGCATGATTGGCGAGTATGAAGTTACCCTACATCTTCACGCTGACGTGGAAGTTCAGGTGAAAGTTAACGTTGTAGCAGAAGCTGAGTAGTAGCCCAGGGCTGAAACGTTGGAATTCGACAACGTTTCGAAATTATTATTTACCACTTGCTTATTGTTAGATACGAATAAAAATGCCCGACTACGCTCATACGACTGATTCTTCAGATCCAGAAGTCAGTGCGCTTAGAGTCCCGCCTCATTCAGTCGAGGCAGAATCAGCCGTGTTGGGTGGCATTTTTCTGGATAAGGAAGCCTGGATAAAGATTGTCGAGATTGTCAGGGAGGAGGATTTTTATCGTCGTGATCACCGCATAATTTTTAGTGCTATCGCCGGTCTTGAAGCAATAGGCCAACCCTTCGATATCGTCACTACCGCAGAATGGCTTGAAAATCACCACTTGCTCGATGATGCTGGCGGACTCAGTTATCTTGCGGCCCTTGCAGAAAATACACCCAGTGCGAGCAACATCGCCGCCTATGCCGATATTGTTCGTAAGCGTTCCATACTCAGACAATTGATTAGTGCCACCACTTCCATCGGCGATTCGGTTTTCAACCCCATGGGACGCAGCAGTGAGGAGATCCTGGATCATGCCGAACAAGCTGTGTTTGAGATTGCCGAACAGGAAAATCGTGGCCGCAGAAGCTATCGCCAAATCAAGGATCTTCTGGCAAGCGCTATAGATCACGTTGGTGAGTTGTTTGAAAAAGACAATCCTATTACCGGTATTGCCACGGGCTACGATAAATTTGATTTGCTCACATCTGGATTACAACCCTCAGATTTGATTATCATCGCCGGACGACCTTCAATGGGAAAGACCGCATTCGCTATTAACATTGCAGAGCATGCGGCGATCAAGGAAAAAAAGACAGTTGCCATATTCAGCATGGAAATGTCAGGTGAACAAATTGCGATGCGGATGATGGGTTCACTGGGCAGGATCGATCAGCAGAAAATTCGTACTGGAAAATTGAACGATGATGATTGGCCAAGATTGACATCGACAGTGGCGATGATGCAGGAAACAAAAATGTTTATTGACGATACACCCGCCTTGACGCCGGCTGAATTACGCGCGCGTTGTCGTCGTATTGCCAGGGAACATGGCCTGGATATGATCGTAGTGGACTATCTACAATTGATGCAGGTCGCGGGAACAAAAGAAAATCGTGCGACGGAGATATCGGAAATATCACGCTCAATGAAAGCCATGGCAAAAGAATTAAGAGTGCCAGTGATTGCATTATCTCAGTTGAATCGAAGTCTGGAACAACGTCCGAATAAACGTCCGATAATGTCCGATCTACGGGAATCCGGCGCTATAGAGCAAGACGCAGACCTCATCGCTTTTATTTATCGGGACGAAGTTTACGATGAAGATAGCGCTGATAAGGGCATTGCCGAAATCATTATCAGTAAACAAAGAAATGGTCCTATCGGCACCGTTAGGCTGGCATTTCTGGGTCAGTACACACGTTTTGAAAACTATATCGAGGAGCGCTCCTACATGAGTAATACGCCTCCTCCACCGTCCTTTATGTTAGGTGATGAATGACCCGACCAGCCAAGGTCATTATCGATCTCGCCGCACTTCGTCATAACTTTTCCCGAGTTCAACAAATTGCCAGTGGCGCTAAAGTCATGGCCGTGGTCAAGGCCGATGCTTATGGTCATGGTCTGGAACGTGTTGCCCTTACACTCAGTGATGCGGATGCTTTTGGCGTTGCTTGTCTGGAAGAAGCAGAACAATTGCGAGAGGCAAATATAAAGCAGACGATAGTGCTACTTGAAGGTCCATATTGCGCAAGCGAACTAAAACAAATTGAATCACTGGGCCTGGATATTGTTGTGCACGATGTATCGCAGGTGGCTTTGCTCGAACAAGCATCGATAAATAGCCCGCTCAAGGTCTGGTTGAAAGTCGACAGTGGAATGCATCGTTTGGGTTTTGAACCTGCAGATCTGCCATCAATGTGGCAGCGCCTGCAGGCATGTCCGGCGGTCTTAAACGATTTCATTTTAATGACACATCTGGCGACCGCAAATGAAGCAAATAGTCCAATGGTCCAGACTCAAATGCAGGATTTCGGGCGCGCCTGTGCAGGCTACAGCGCCGAGCGATCCATCGCCAACTCGGCAGCCATCGTCGCCAGTGCTGATTACCATGCAGACTGGGTGAGGCCAGGTTTGATGTTGTATGGTGTCTCTCCCATGCAAGATAGTGTTGCCAGTGATCATGATTTGAAGCCAGTAATGAGTTTGATTTCTCAATTAATTTCGGTAAAAAAACTAAAAAAAGGTGAGCCTGTCGGCTACGGTGCAAGCTGGCACTGCCCTTCAGACACGATTATTGGCATTGTGGCTGCCGGTTATGGAGATGGCTTTCCGAGACACGCGAAATCCGGCACACCCACTCTGGTCAATGGACAACGTGCCTCGATTATAGGCTTTGCCTCCATGGATATGCTGACTGTGGATTTATCAGCACAGCCTCACGCGAAAGTGGGGGATCCGGTAGAATTATGGGGGGAGAATTTGTCCATAGAAGAAGTGGCGGTGTACGCCGACACCGTTCCTTATGAATTGCTTTGCGGTGTGCATAAGCGATTGGCCTTTATTGAGAAAAATGGCTAAAGCAAAGGTCCAATACCTCTGTAGTGAATGCGGGGCCGTCAGCATAAAATGGGCAGGGCAATGCCCCGATTGCGCGAGCTGGAACACCTTAATGGAAGAGCCTCTCGAACAAACGCAGGGCGCAGAATCCACTCGTTTTAAAAGCCATTTGTCCACACCAGCGAAAGTGATACGGCTCGATAATATAGATGTCAATGAACAGCCGCGTCAGAGTACCGGTATCGCTGAACTGGATCGTGTCATTGGCGGCGGGCTGGTACCCGGCTCTGTGGTACTCATCGGCGGTGACCCGGGGATCGGCAAATCAACAGTTTTAATTCAGGCGCTCTCCTCTATTGCAGAAAGTAGCGGTATCGACACGCTTTATGTGAGCGGCGAAGAATCCGTAGAACAAATAGGACTGCGTGCACGACGTTTGGGTCTGGCACTGGACAAGCTCCATGTGTACACCGAAAACCAGTTAGAGCGCATACTCAAAGTCGCTACTAAAGAGAAGCCAGCGGTGATGGTCATCGACTCCATCCAGACCGTATATACGGAATTACTAACATCAGCGCCTGGTGCCGTAGGTCAGGTACGCGAATGTGCCGCACAATTGGTACGCTATGCCAAGCAATGCAATACAACAGTGCTTTTGGTTGGCCACGTCACCAAAGAGGGTGCCCTGGCAGGACCACGGGTGCTCGAGCACATGGTCGATACGGTTCTGTACTTTGAAGGCGATAGCGGTAGTCGTTATCGAGTAATAAGAGCGGTCAAGAACCGTTTCGGTGCGGTAAATGAGCTTGGCGTCTTTGCCATGACTGACAAGGGTCTACGCGAGGTGAGTAACCCTTCCGCCATATTTCTATCACGCCATGATGACGCTATTTCTGGTAGCGTGGTCATGGTAACCCGGGAAGGTACTCGACCCATGTTGGTAGAGGTTCAGGCATTGGTGGATGAATCCCATCTTAGTCAACCCAGAAGAGTCACGGTAGGGCTGGAACAAAATCGTCTTATTATGTTGCTCGCAATTCTGAATCGACATGTCGGTGTCGCGACATTTGATCAGGACATCTTTATCAATATAGTTGGCGGCGTACGTATTAGTGAAACTGGTGCTGATCTGCCCATTCTGTTATCCGTACTTTCCAGTTTGAAAAACAAACCGCTACCCCGGGATCTTATTGTCTTCGGCGAAGTCGGCCTGGCGGGTGAAATTCGACCCGTTCAAAATGGCCCTGAACGTTTAAACGAGGCTGCCAAGCATGGTTTCAAACGGGCCATTATTCCCAGTGCAAATAAACCAAAGGGAAAAATATCAGGACTGGAAATTACTGCCGTCAGCCGGCTTGGCGATGTACTCGATAGCGAGCTGTTTTGATTATAACAATATCGTCATCGGGTTATTAGCCTTCAGTCTCACTTGCTTGCTGGAGTTTTTTAATACTGACTTTTTTTACGGCGTTATCGACTGCCTGAGTAATGGTCATAGTGAGATCTCCCAGACGAAGGCTGGTGCCTTGTTCCGGAATACTTTGCAATTGTTCAAGTATTAAGCCATTAAGTGTTTTCGGGCCATCTACAGGCAAGTCCCATTCCAGTTGACGGTTGATTTCTCGCAAGGTGGCAGTGCCATCGATGATAAAACTCCCGTCTTCCTGCAGAAGAATATCCTGGCTGTAGGTTTGCAAATCAGTGGTGAATTCGCCGACAATTTCCTCGAGAATGTCTTCCAGTGTCACCAGACCCTGAATGTTGCCATATTCATCGACAACCAAACCAATACGTCTTTTTTGCCGTTGAAAATTTTGCAATTGTGTATGCAGCGGCGTACCCAAAGGGGCAAAATAGGGCTCAATGGTGACGCTCTCCAGATCTGCAATAGAAAATTCTTCCTTCTCCTGTGTTTTTAAGATACGTGGAATTCTACGAACGTGCAGGATGCCTACAATGTTGTCAATATTATCGCGATAGACCGGTAAGCGAGTGTGCTGAGCATGAGAGAGTAGCTCAATAATTTCAGAGGGAGAATCATTTAAATCAATACCCACAATTTCGGCTCTTGGCACCATGATATCGTCAATAGTGATGTTCTCCAGATCCAGAATGCTGATCAACATTTTCTGATGTCGTTTAGGGATCATGTGACCAGATTCAAGTACAACGGTGCGTAGTTCTTCCCGGGTAATTTGCGTTTCTTCCATTTCTTCGACATTGACACCGATCAATCTCAGCAGAGTATTTGCAACCTTGTTGATGACCCAGACAAAGGGATAGAGCAGTTTGCCGAGGGGGGTGAGAATATAGGCGGCAGGAAAGGCAATGCGTTCAGGATAAAGTGCAGCGAGGGTCTTCGGCGCAACTTCAGCAAAAATCAGAATGACTACGGTCAATAAAATTGGTGCGACCGCGATCCCCAGTTCGCCTATCAGTTCTATGGCTATTACCGTCGCAAGCGATGCCGCGAAAATATTCACCAGATTGTTGCCCAATAAGATAAGACCAATCAATCTGTCAGGGCGCTTGAGTAAAGCCTCAGCCAGTAAGGCACCACGATGTTTATCTTCAGCCATGTGGCGTAATCGATAGCGGTTTAGCGCCATCATCCCGGTTTCTGAACTGGAAAAAAAGGCAGAGAGAACAACCAACAAAAACAAAATAGCAAACAAAACTGATATGGGAATTTCGCTCAATATGATCATATTGGTAGATCGGTTTTATCTGACGGTGAACTAAATACGACTAGACTTTGTTCAGGATGAGTTCAAGAACCAGCTTGGAACCGAAATAGGCCAGCAGGAGAATGCTGAATCCACCAAGCGTCCAGCGGACCAATTTCTTTCCGCGCCATCCCCAGGCCCACCTTCCCCAAAGTACCAGGCCAAAGATAAGCCATGCCAGAATCGAGAGCACGACTTTATGCGAAAGATGTTGGTCAAAAATATCATGTACAAACATCAAGCCAGACGACAGGCTCAAACTTAGCAGGAAAAAACCAATGGACAGTAATTGCACCAGCAATTCTTCCATTGTTTGCATAGGTGGTAAGAAACGCATGCTTCCCTTCGGGGTTTTGTTGTGCAACTGTTTTTCCTGAATGGCCAGAATGATTGCCTGAACAGCGGCAATGGTAAGCAAACTATAGGCCGTAACGGATAGTAATATATGCAGGCGCAAACCGGCGCTGAGGTGCTCTGCTAGAACATAGGTATTGGGCATCAAAAGATCCAGCAATAATGCAAGCGCAGCTGCGGGCAGGAAAATGAAGGCCAGGTTGTCTGTGGGTTTGATTGTGCTGACCAGTACCACCATCAATGCTATAACCCAACTAATCAGGGATAGCGCATTATAAAAGCCAAGATTAATCCCCTCTGGCGTAACCGCGCTTTGATAAAGTACCAGCGCATGCAGAAGCAGCGCACAAGCGCCAAGACCAAGGGGCGCCAGCTTTCTGTTGAGAAAGGGACTTTCATTCGGTTTGAAAATGCTGACACCAATCCAGATGGTGGTTATCAGATAACTGATAATTGCAATATAAGCCCAGAGCAAACGATTAATCCTGATTGACTTTGATGGTAAGTGTAACCGTTTCCGGCAATTTATGCCCAGCATGTTGCGTACAGGTAAGGGTCAAGCCATTATCTCCCCCCTCTGATTCGACTATTTTAAAGA
>JBLIML010000116.1:0-11630 GCA_047638675.1 Planctomycetota bacterium
CTGGAGATCACCGGGCTCGTCACCTACACCAACAATGTACCCAATGGCTCCATACGTGCACCGGGCGCGCCGCAAATGGCCTTCGCCGTGGAGACGCATCTTGAAAAGGTGGCGCGCGCCATCGGCATGGATTCTTTGGCGTTTAGATTGAAGAACGCCTGGGAAGATGGTGACACGACCTGTACCGGACAGGTGCTTGACTCGGTTAGTATGAAAGAATGCTTACAAAAGGCGGCGGACGCGGTGGAATGGGACAAGCCGCGAGCACCTGGTGTCGGAAAAGGACTCGCCTGTCTTTGGTGGGTCAGCGGCACATGGGGAACACAGACCTTGATCGAAACCAATGAAGATGGCACCTTCCGACTCCTTTCAGGCTGTGTCGATATGGGTACTGGTGGGCTGAACACAAGTATTTTGCAAATGGCAGCCGACGGTCTTGGTGTGCCTGTCGATTCTATCTTACTGGTACGTGGCGATACCGATAATTTGCCATGGGACCATGGGCATGGTGGTAGTCGCATGGTATTTACTGTGGGGCGCTCGGCGTATGAGGCGGCGGAGGATCTCAAACAACAATTGCTCAAAGAAGGCGCTCAACATCTCGAAGCCCTGGTTGATGATCTGGTGCTTGAGGGTGATCGTATCTTCGTCCGTGGTGATCCATCGCATTCAGTTTCACTATCGAAAATCTGCTACAACCGCCACAAAAAACATGGCGGTCCGATGGTCGGCGTCTCCTCAGTGCTGGACAAGCATCCGCCGACAACCGTTAAACATCCTATAGGTAGTTTTCCCGCGCCAAGCTACTGTGCTCATGCGGTGGAACTATCCGTGGATGGCGAAACCGGTGAGATTGACCTCATCCGTTATGCCGCTGCACACGACGTCGGCAAAGCCATCAACCCCACGGGTTGCGAAGGGCAGATAGAAGGCGGCGTTGCAATGGGACTTGGGCTCGCCTTGATGGAGGAGTTGCGTGATGTAAAGGGCAAAGTAATGAATCCGAGTTTTGCGGACTACCTTTTACTCACGTCCGAAGACATGCCGCCAATGGTGACAATCCTGGTGGAGAAGCCGGCGACCGAAGGACCTTTTGGCAATAAGGGCGTCGGTGAACCGCCTATCGGGCCGCCGACGGGGGCCGTTGCCAACGCGCTGGCCGAAGCTTTGAATGTTAACGTGACACGCTTACCACTGACACCGGAAGAGGTCTCCTCACTCATTGGAGCGAGACAATCATGATTAACAATTTCGAGTTCACGCAGCCTCATGATGTATCAGAAGCCCTCAAGGCACTTTCGGGAAAAGGCCGGATCGTGCCGTTAGCCGGTGGCACTAATGTCCTGGTAAATATGAAACGGGCTCCATTGGCGGCCGACCTGGTAGTCGATCTTTCCCGAATTGATGCCCTCAAATCCATCACCGAGGAAAAAGGTGCTATCCGATTGGGAGCAGGTGTCAGCTTTGCCCAACTTTTGGATTGGCGTCCTGGTGGTGCTGTCGACGGACTCATGCGGCCTATGTGTGTCGCTTTTGCGGGTCCCCTTATTCGCAATCTTGCCACACTCGGCGGCAACATCTGTGACGCGTCTGCGGCCGCCGATGCCTCACCCGTCTTACTGGCACTTGACGCCAGTGTCGAGCTGCAAAGCGCGGCCAGCGGATCCCGCACGATGCCATTAACAGAATTTTTCCAGGGGGTGCGCAAGACTGCGCGACGTGAGGACGAATTATTAATGAGTGTTGGCTTTACCAAACCTGAGGATGATGAGCGATGGTTTTATTACAAACTTGGCAAGCGCAAGGCGGACGCGATTTCGCTGGTTAGCGTTGCTATGACAGTGAGTATGCTCGGGGGAAAAGTGCAGAGGGCGCGTATCGCCCTTGGCGCAGTGGCGCCATTTGCGATAAGAACATCCGAAGCAGAAAAGCTGCTACAAGGCGAACCATTAAATGACACCACCATTGCCGCCGCTGCAGCAGCGGCAGCCAAGGAATCCAGGCCTATCGATGATTTCCGTGCTGGCGGCGATTACCGGCGACGTATGGTGGAAGTACTGGTAAAAAGAGGCCTCAATGAAATCGCGGCATAGGGTCAGCTAAATAAACTGATGCCGTGTTTCAAGATTCGAGTGTTGTCTGTCGATTCCAGGGTGTCAGCAGCCCTTCTTATCTTTAGGGCTCTTTCGCAGAATCGGTGGCTGAAAACACAACACTCCTCTTGAGAATGATAAAAATAAAACCCCGTCATTCCCGCATGCTTTTGGCGGGAATCCAGAAGTGAAGAAGAATTAGGACAATATGCCAATTCGCTAGTAACTTACTGGTACGATATCAAAAGTTGAATGAAACCATTGTTTAAATGGATTCCCGCTAAAAACATGCGGGAATGACGGGCCTTGTTTAGCAACCTCAATAGAACTGTTGTGTTTTCACCCATAGATTCTGCGGAAGAACCACAAAATAAGCTGATCCTGTGTTGCAAGATTCGAAAGTTGTCTATCTATTCCAGGTTGTTAGCTCCCTTCTTATATTTAGAAACCTCCGAGTCAATGATTATCCTTATTTAAAGACCCGGTGTAGTTTTTGGTAATTGTCGATGATGTGTTGCCTGTTCAAAGGCGTAGGCAAGTTGTATCAATAAAGGCTCCTGCCATTCGCGTGCCATTAACTCGACACCAATAGGCAAGCCATCTTCTGTGAATCCAGCCGGCACCGTAATTGCCGGAAATCCGATGTGCCCACTTATATGACAATTTGTGCCGTATTGCTGCTCACCGATTAGTGCAGGTTTACGTCGGACCGTTGGATAAATAAGCGCATCTACCTTTGCCTCAGCCATCGCAAGGTATACGGCCTGTTTTATTGTTTCTCGTTTCGCCTGTAATGATAAATATTCAAGAGTTGGTCCGGGTTCGATATCACTGGCGAGTTGAAAATTAGAACGCAACTCCGCATCTTCCAGTAAATCAGATTTGATAATATCAGCGACTGATCCAACGGGGGCGGTCGGATGCGCTTTGAGGTAGGCATTTACATCCGTCCTAATATCCGTAATTATTGTGTACATACCACCAAAATCATCATGCATTAGTTCTAGCAGACCGGGGATATTTACATCCACCACTTCCGCGCCCGCTTGTTTCATCGCATTCACAGCGACACGAATAATATCCGCGACTTCTTTATCTTCAGGATCTACTGTGAGTAGATTCATTAACAGCCCAAGTCGCTGTTTGTGCAAACCGTCTTTCTTAAGAAACGTAGTGTAACTTTCAGGAATATGTCCAGCGCTCGCTGCAGTCCTGGGATCGCCAGGATCATAGCCTGCGATGACGTCATATATATGGGCCAAATCACTGACGTTGTGTGTGAGCGGGCCACCGGTATCCCAGGAGTGAGAAAGCGGTACGATACCGCGACGGCTTGTCAGGCCGACAGTACTACGCAAACCAACCAGGCTATTGAAAGAAGCTGGCATACGAATCGAACCACAGGTATCGCTGCCAAAACCCGCGGGTGCAAAATTGGCCGCTACGGCGGCAGCCGTACCACCACTGGATCCACCGGGAATACGCGCGGTAGCATAGGGATTAAGTGTCTGTCCGAACAATGAACCGTATGTGGCAAAGCCCATGGCAAACTCATGCGTATTGGTTTTAGCCAGAATGATGGCGCCAGCATCACGCAGACGTTTAACTATCTCAGCGTCATGTGGAGGTATCCAGCCCACAAACAAATTCGATCCAACAGCCGTTTGCATATCAACCGTTTCATAATTGTCTTTTATAAGTATGGGAATACCATGTAAGGGTCCTCGTGCGCCTTGCTTGTACCGCTCCTGGTCGAGCTGTTCTGCGCGTTCCATAGCTTTGGGGTTGAGGACGCTGATCGCGTTAAGTGCGGGACCTTTTTTATCATACGCAGAAATTCGTTTTTGATAAGCTCGGATAAGTTGGAGTGAGGTAATTTCTTGAGCTTCTAATAGACGCTGAATTTCGCTAATAGGCGCATCTAGAAGTTCGAAGTTTTCGAGTTCAGGGCCTTGTTCAGTGGCATACAACATTGCTGGTACAAGCAGGAGCGTTCTACTCACCGATTTCAAGAGCATTCGCACTGTTAGTGTTGCCAGATTATTTCGCATTTAATTAGAAGCTCCGTAGTCGAGACAGAAGTCGAGATTTTACCTGTTTATATTTTAGGACAGTGCTGGGTGCCAGAAAAATAAATTAATCTGGATTATCCCTCTAATGAATAGAAGAATCCTACTTAAACTTGTCCAATAAGCTGTAGTAGAGCATACCTGCAACCAAACCTGGCCAACGCAGCAAGGTGCCACCCGGAAATGTTGGCATAGGCACTCGTGCAAATACGTCAAATTCTTCATCATCCCCGTTGATCGCATCAGCAATCAATTTGCCAGCGAAGCTGGCCAGTACCAGACCATGCCCAGAATAACCCTGCGCATAATACATATTGTCAATGCGACCAAAATTCGCGAAGCGGTTCATGGTAACAGCCAATGTTCCTCCCCAGGCGTAATCAATTTTGACGTCTGCCAATTGTGGATAGATTCGCAACATATATTTACGTACAAATTGTTTGATATCTGTCGGGAATTTTTTGGTATAGCTTTCGCCACCGCCAAATAGCATGCGATTATCGGGAGAAAGACGATAATAGTTAACGACAAATTTGGAATCAGACACCGCTTCATTATCACGAATCAAGGATCGAGCACGATCTTCAGACATGGATTCGGTAGCCAGTACATAATTATTGATCGGCATGATTTTGCCTGCGATGCGGGGCTCGAGTTTCTCCAGGTAACCGTTACAGCCGATGACTACTTTGTCAGCAATGACCTGGCCACGTTCTGTGCTTAGTGTAGAGGGTTCGCCACGATCATTTTTCATCACACGAGAATTTTCAAAAATTCGTACACCAACACTTTCCGCCGCTTTGGCTAATCCTAATATGTAATTCAAGGGGTGGAGATGACCGCTTTCGCTGTCGCGTTCGCCACCCGCGTAAACGCTAGTGCCAATTTTTTCTGCCATTTCTTCAGGAGCTACAAAACTTATGTGCTCAGCCTTGTAATGTCGGTGCAAATGCTCAACGTGACGTTTAGTCTCTTCGGTTTCTTTAGTGTTGAAACAGGCATGTATGTTGCCATCGCGCCAATCACAATTAATGTTATGTTGGGCGATACGGTCTTTACAATATTGTAACGCGACCCGGTTTAAATCCCAGTGCAGTTGTGCATCATCTTTACCCAATGCCTGTTCCAGTTCATCAACACCGTGCCGAGGATTCCCACCAGCATGCCCCCCGTTACGACCGGACGCACCCCAACCCACACGTTCCGATTCCAGTACAACAACACTGTAACCTTTTTCGGCCAGGTTCAGCGCCGCATTAATGCCGGTCAGACCGCCGCCTATGACACAGATGTCACAACGAATATCTCCCTCTAGTTGTGGTCGTTCAACAATATGCTTCGCGGTCGCGACATAGTATGAATCAGGGTAGGTCGGGAGGTTCATTAAAGCGATCCTAAATATTTTTCAAGTCTCTTTTAATAGTAATAGGAACTTATTTTAATTGATAATTTTGTTTTCCATCGGCATAGCATGTAAAACTGTAATTGGTGCCAACAGGGCAGGTGAGGCGACAGTTCTATCGAAGGGCGACGTTAGATTTTTATTGAAGCCAGGAAGTTAATTTGTCATTTCCAAAAGGCAATAGAAAATACTCTTATTTGCCTTTGGGCTTGCACAAAAAAGCATATGAACGTGGAGGATTGATAAAACCTTCTTCTATGATTTCAATTTCGACGGTTTTCAATAATTGCCCAAGCAGTTCAGGCGTCCATAACCACCACCAGGGACCAGTACGTGGTTTGCCATTCTCACCTAACCAACTGGGAATCTCTTTGCCATTGATACCATGGACCTTCATGTCAATCTTATTAAAATATTCCACAAGTATCTGTCGTTGCTTTTCATTCAGTGTAGGAATGAACAAGGGCCCATTGCTCAGTTCCAACTGTCCCGATTTAGTTCGGATACTCTCAGGCACGACAACACTTTTAATAATCAAATACTTGTTGGTAATTGCCTTGAGGTTTAATAATAAGCCAATCGGATCAGGGACATGATAAATTAATCCCGCGCAATGCACGAAATCATGCTTGCCGACTTTTTTGACGAACTGATTATTCGTAGCATTGGCGGTAATGGACTCGCATTGATCAACACCGTGCTTGAGAGCATGCGTCTGGAATGCGGTCCACATCTTATTTGATTGGCCCTGCACATCCACCATCGTTAATTTTGTCGCACCAAACTTGTGAGCGCAGGTTACTTTTTCCCCGTAAGTGCGAAATAAGCCACCGATATCTGCAAAGGACCCGCCCTGGACAAACTTTTCAATCCATTCATCAACTAAAATTGTCAAAATTAACTTCTTCCTTTATTTTTATTTCCCACACGGTCACTGCCTTGTTGATATTATCTTTGAAATGTTGATGCTTGTCGATATGTTGAATTAACAGCTATTCAAGGTGTAGATGTATTTATTTATCGACGGATCGGCAGCTTTATCAATTGCTTACACTTTGTGATTTATCGCTCGCATATGGTCGTTTATAGCGTGCTCCAGGTTGGCTTGAGAGCCGCCGTCGCTTTGGGTTATGTATCAAGGGCAGGATGCCGATGGCATCTGTATTGGCTCCACTCACGTTGCCAAACAATCGGCATCTATCGCAGAATTCTTACTCTCGCATGTCAGCCAAAGTTTGTCGGGCGCTATTTATCACATGCAAGGTATCTACACCCGCTGAAACCAATGTGTAGCCATTTTCAATATATACTCTGGCATCGTCAGCGCTGGCAACGGATGTCGCCAGGGTAATGCCTGTTTTTTGACAAGCCTGAGTAATCGAATCAATTGCAGAGAGCACTTCCGGATCCCGTGTTTGACCCGGCTTTCCATAACTTGCCGACAGGTCAAAGGGGCCAACTAGAATGGCATCAATGCCTTCAACTTTCACGATGTCAGCAATGTTTGTAACGGCATCTTTGTGTTCCGCCTGCAAAACAATAGCGGTAGAACTGTTTGCGCTCTTGATGTAATCACCAAGATTCAATCCGTATTGGGAAGCCCGCGATACGCCCATACCGCGCGTACCTTCGGGTGGATACTTACACATCTTAATAATTTCCCGAGCTTCATTAGCGCTATTCACCTGTGGTACGACAATACCGGCAGGACCTATATCCAGCGCTTTTTTCAACCAGACTTCGTCGTGAGCGGGCACCCGAATAAGGCAGGGGCAGTTCCCCGCTGCTTGCAACAAAGGCAGTGCGTCGTTAGGCGCGAAGCCACCATGTTCTGCATCGATAAATAGCCAGTCAAAACCGGACAAGGCTAGTACCTCTGTTATCTCTGCTGAGGGGATACTGATAACCGTACCCAGCAACAGCTCCCCTTTACGCACTCGATCTGCGAATGACAATGCTTTTTTGTTCATTATTTTTGTCTCTGTATTTATCTGCTATTTCTAAATAATGTCAGGGCCTGGTCCAGGTTTCACTGACATCACTCTATAAAATTGTCGATGACCTCTTTACCTCCGTCAGTGTACAAGGCTCACAAAGATTATTGAAATACAGTATTTTCTGAATCACGCATTAAACGAAAGTGCAATATTTAGTATCAGCAGCTTAATTCAACACCCAGGCTTCGATAAATGGAGCTACTTGGGTATTATTATCCCAGCACTGCTGCCGTTATCTGTTACCGTCAATAATGTGTTTAAAAAAAACTAAGAAGAGAGTATGAATAATAAGACTGAATATCAGCGTATGTATCCGGATTTACCTGAGCCGGCATATGAGTCTCTGGAGTTTACGCGCTACCCCCGAAGAGGAAATGCTGCAGCGCGCAGAGAACTGGTACGAAGAATGTAGCCGACGGCGTACCACGCGTCATTTTTCCAAGGAAGCGGTGCCAAAGGAATTGATCGAACATGCCATACGGACCGCAGGCACCGCCCCTTCGGGTGCGCATCAACAGCCCTGGAAATATGTTGCGATTGATGATCAGGACTTGAAATTGCAGATTCGCGAGGCATGTGAAGAAGAGGAATACCTCACTTATACCAAACGCATGACCGATGAATGGCGTCTGGCACTGGCTCATCTTGGAACTGACTGGATAAAGGAGCACATTACCGATGCACCCTGGATAGTGGTCTTGTTCAAGGAGCGTTATCGTCTTGATAATGATGGCAACAAAGCTAAAAACTTTTATGTGGAAGAAAGCGTGGGTATCAGTGCGGGTTTGTTTATTTCAGCTATCCATCACATGGGCTTGACCACATTGACGCACACACCTAATCCGATGAAGTTTCTTGGCGAACTACTGGGGCGCCCCGCAAATGAAGCAGCGGTATTGTTGTTGCCTGTTGGATATCCTGCAAAGGATGCACAGGTGCCAAAATTAAGTCGGAAGTCATTAGAAGAAATTGTTCAGTGGAACAAGGGATAGCAGATAAAATTCACATCAAAATAAGAACCACGAAAATGATCAATATAGGAAAAGTAAAATGCCAATAATAGACAATAACAATACCAGTAAAGAATCAGAAGGCTATAAAATCGCCGCCAAATATTTTAAGGAACAAGTTGGATACAGCTATATTCCAAATGGAATTGAAGCTCAGCTTTTGGTACCTGAGATTGGCACGGGGGCACTGAATCTTATGGGTGCCATAATGAATCAAAATTCATTAGTGTCTCCGGAATTAAAAATGTTAATTGCCTATATGACGAGTTTCGCAAAAGGTTGCACCTATTGTCAGACGGCAACCTATTCATCAGCAAGGGATGGTTATTCTGACTCAGACAAGTTTGCAAAAATATGGGAATACCCGTCGAGCGATCTGTTTTCAGACGGAGAACGGGCTGTACTTGATCTGACACTGGCCGCAAGCGCGTCACCAAGTGATGTGACAGATGAGATGAGAGATAACTTGAAGAAACATTACAATCAGATAGAGTGCGCTGAAATCATCAGCATGATTTCACTTTTTGCTTATTTCAACGCCTGGAATGACACCAATGGGACACGGATAGATAATGATATTATCGAAACCGTCGAGAATGAATTATTAGGCAGCGGTCATATTGATGAAGAAAAATTCAAGAAACTGCAATCTATATGAGCTGATGTAGCGAACTAATTTGGGATTAGAGTAAAAACTAATTCTGTAGAAATGACTAACAAAATGTGTGGATGATCAGATATGAACCTGGAACTCGTTTCGAAAAGTATCATTGAGATGCACGCCCTGATTCGTTCAGGTGAGCTGTCCCCCGTAGAGTTGTTGGAAGCACATCTTGCGCAAATCGAAGAATGGAACCCGAAGATTAATGCCTTCGTAAGTATGGACAAGGAGGCCGCTATGGTGGCCGCGAGACGCGCCGAGCAAGAACAGGTAAAAAACAATACTGAACTCGGCGCGCTACACGGCGTGCCCTTGAGTATAAAAAGCGCCATCGATGTTGCCGGTCTTCGTTGCGAGAGCGGGACACGTTTACGCGAGGGTCACATACCGGACGTCGACGCGACATTGGTCTCGCGACTGCGCGCGGCCGGGGCGATCGTGTTGGGGACAACGAATGTGCCAGAACTGTTGCAGGCGGTGGAAACTGACAATTTAATTTATGGGCGCACGTCGAATCCCTGGGATCTAAGCCGCACCCCTGGCGGTTCGAGCGGCGGGGAAGCGGCTGCCATTGCAAGTTACTGCTCTCCAGGCGGCGTAGGAAGTGATGCGGGTGGGTCGATTCGTATACCAGCCCATTTCTGTGGCATCACTGGTCTGTGCCCAACCCCGGGACGGATTCCCAGTACCGGTCATTTTCCGCAAGTGGCAGGACATCTCTCAATCCCTTTTGCACTGGGGCCTCTGGCCAGGAGAGTGGCGGATGTGAAGATCTTGTTCGAAGTAATGGCTGGTTTCGACGCTGCCGATCCACGCTCGGTGCCGTTGCCCTTTCGTAAGATTGACACGAACGCGTGCAAAGGGCTGCGTATCGGCTATTTCGAGGATGACGGTCTGGCGCCTGTGACCCCGGAAACGCGAGCCGCCGTGAGAGAAGCGGCCCACGCACTCGAAAGAGCGGGATTTGAAGTTGAGCCCTTCCGACCGAGCATGATCGAACGCGCCCGCGAGATTTGGTGGACTTTCGTCGGCCAGGCGGGCGGGCGTTTTATCAGAGAATGGGCGGGCGATAAAATTGATCTATTGAGTCCCATTCTGCGAGAGTTTATCTCGATGAGCAGCGACGAAGCCTTGTCGGTCGAGCAGTTTTTACTCGACTGGGCCGAACGTGATTGTGTGCGAGCGGATTTTCTCAAAGAAACAGAGAGCTATGCGGCGTTGATCTGTCCGGTCTGCGCCATCCCCGCCTTCCGTCACGGCGAACGCAATTGGACTATCGATGGGATAGAAGTAGGTTATCTCGATGTTATCCAGACGATGTGGTTCAGCATCCTGAATCTGCCTGTACTGTCATTGCCGGTCGGCCGCTCGCCCGAAAATCTACCCATCGGAGTACAGCTTGTTGGACGACCCTTTGAGGACGAAATGCTGCTTGAGATCGCGACCTATATCGAAGCGGATCACGGCGAGTGGTCGCCTCCACCCGGCCTCGAACAATAGCGGGCGCAATGTATCGTGTTGGCTGTTAATGTAATGACTCTTTGGATTAATTTGGGATTGACCTACGAATGAGTGCAGCCATCAAAGTAGTGATTTCAGCCTGCTTTTGTATCGGATTACTTGCCTGTACAAACCAATGACAAGCTAAGCGACATTGACTTACGCGAGTTGAGTGCCGTTGAAGTAAGCGCACTTATCAAGTCGAAGCAGATAACTGCAACACAGCTTGTGAAGGCAGTTGTTAAAAATGCAAAGCGTGACAATCACCTTCAGGAAAATATGACCGTCTGCGTCGAGGCCTACATTGCTGAGGAAGGCGGTAGAGAAGGTGTCAAACTGGAGGAACAAGTCCTGATCACTTCGACGGGTTTTGAACGAATTTCCAGCTATCCTTATAAATATGTATGAGTCCTCTCGGCAAACTGGTGGGCAATTGCTCCGAAAATAATCGCTCAAATTAAGGAAAAATCTAAATGCCAATGCTTTCCGACAAATCTCCAGTCACATTTAACGATACACTCCCGGAAGCGGTAGATATTGTAATCATAGGCGCAGGCATTATTGGTATTTCCACCGCCTGGTTTCTCTCGAAGGCGGGTCTTTCGGTGTTGGTCTGTGAAAAGGGTCGGGTAGCCGGCGAGCAATCGAGTCGTAATTGGGGATGGATACGACAAATGGGACGCGATGAAGCCGAACTTCCCATTGTTACGGAGTCATTAAAAATCTGGGAAAGTTTTGCCGCAGAGATCGACGAGGATATCGGTTTTACCCGGCAAGGATTGCTGTTCCTGGCGGAGGATGAAAAAGATCAGAAAGACTTTGAGGAATGGGTGGAAGTTGCCAAGCGACATGAGCTTGATACGAAAAATTTAAGTGCCGCAGAATTAGGTAAAAAACT
>JBLIML010000117.1:0-11608 GCA_047638675.1 Planctomycetota bacterium
GCCGTTGACGATTTCAGGCCACGCGCATACCGACACCATCCATGTCAGATCCATTTCCGCTCGAAGGTCGATGTAATCACCTGCTTTGGTGATGGGCTTGTCAATTTTCCATTCACCCTCAGGCGTATAATTTACCGTCATAAAAATATTAAAACAGGACACGCTTTGTAAGAGGTTTGGGTCGAAACCGTTTTTGATGAATTCCTGTTGAAGCACATCACGGCAACCCGGTTCATCGTTCTCGTAGTACAGCTTTCGAGCCACGTTCGAACAGAATCCACCGCCGGTATAATGATTAGCGGTTTTATCATCTGTTATCGTCCACATCTCGTTCATGTTATTGCTTCGAATCGCATCACCTTCATGCCATCGATAGCGACCGCTATTCCAGCTTGTGTAAACACAATCCAGGTATTCGTGTGGGTCGTTTTGTTTTATCGAGACGAAATCAGCAACCTGTTGGCCTTCGACATCAATAATTCGAAGCGTTTGCCCTTTTTTTAAATGACCACTGCCGCCTTTGTGGGCTTGTATGGTGACACTTTCAATTAGTGAACCAGGATTCGATGCCATGACGCATTCTCCAATCTAAATTTATACAAAGAGGGAAGAATTATTGTAACTGAAGAATTTACTGATATCTCATCCAATGTGGAGAGTGAAATGCGTAAGCTGTTTCTCTTATTTAAAACCAGCCAGAATTAACATGCTTTGACGAAACAGACGATGGGCCGCAGGGAGCTCAAGGGATTTGTCGAAGTAAACCGCGGTGCGTAAACCTATTAACATTGCATAGGCTATTTCTGCCGTATCTTTGGGACCCGAATCGAGTCCCTTTCGCGGCGTTTTTTCGAATAGTTCTGTGATGAAAGCCTTGCACTTGTCATCAAGCTCGGCTTTCTCCCGGTGCAATTCCGTGTGATGCACGGCGACACCGAAGCATTCAAGCATGAAACCGATTTCAGAAATGGTGATGCCTTTCCCGGCAAAGAATAAATCGCTTAGTAAATCGATTTGTTCTTCCGAGTTTTTGTCTCGAAAACTATCAATGCGTTGCAAAAGTTTTTCAGAAACGTTTTTGAAGTAATGCTCGAGGATGGCGTCCTTGCCTTCGTAATAATAAAGCAGATGGCTAGGATACATCTCTGCGACGCGAGCGATATCAGCAAGTGTGGTCTTCGCGTAACCTTTTTCTATGATGCAATCGTGTAGTGCCCGGAGTATTCGTTTCCGGCGTATATCTCCGCGCGGACCAAGGGCAGAAGTATTCGCTTTGGTTTTGTTGCGGGTTACCATTTAAAGCTTACTGGATTCACCACCATCCATCACTATCACCGAGCCCGTTACGAAATCGGACACGGAAGAAGCGAGATAGCAAACCATCGGGCCTATCTCACCAGCATCGCCCATGCGCTTTGCGGGTATTTTACGTAAACGCCGTTCAAGGATCTCAGGTGACTCCAACACTGCAGATTGCGCATCGGTCTCAAATGCACCCGGCGCAATGGCATTCACCTGAATTCCCAGACCCGCCCATTCGGCAGCAAGTGCTTTGGTGAACTGCAAAACCGCGCCTTTTGAAGAAGAATAGGCAACCAGGATCGGTTTACCTAGAATGCCGGAGGTCGAGGCGATGTTAATAATTTTGCCGGATTTTTGTTTGATGAAAAAATGTCCGGCCGCGCGCGCTAATACTGCCGGGGCTTTCACATTTACCGCAAAAACCTCGTCCCAGATTTTTTGATCTTGTTCAACGAACTTTCCCGCCGGCGCTATGCCTGCATTATTGACGACAATATCAATACGGCCAAAGGTATCTACGGCGAGTTGAGGTAAGGACGCGACTGAGTTCTCGTCCATCATGTCGCATTGTTTTACTTCGACACTATCAGGGTATTTCTGCTTCAGTTTATTCAACTCATCGATGGAGCGAGCCGCCGCCAGAACCTTTGCACCTTGTTCAACCAGCGCAATTGCGCTGGCTTCTCCCAAACCACGACTGGCACCGGTGACAATAGCAACTTTACCTTCCAGTTTAAGGTCGATCATGACACGGTATTCGCGAGTTCGCGGGCGATACCCAGACGTAGAATTTCAGAGGATCCTTCGTAAATGCGCATAGGTCTTGCCTGCCTGTAAAGTTTTTCAATTTTTGTATCACGCACCAGACCAAAGCGTCCCATCATTTGCACACAGCGATCGACAACCTTTCCCGCCATTTCACTGGCGGCGAGTTTGGCCATGGAAGAATGGTGCAAGGTAGAACCGGGATCTGTTTGTGCGTAGAGAGCTGCTCGATAGGTCAGCAGACGGGCCATTTCAATTTCAGTCCAACAGTCAGCGAGCATTTGCGCGACAGGTCCAAGTCTGGCCAGGGGTCGACCAAACTGTATACGGGTGTTGGTATGCTTCACCGCCTCGTTAAGCGCTGCCTGTGCAAGGCCTACCGCAGCACCGGCTACCGAGACTCGGAAGACACCTAGCGTTGCCAAAACAAGGTCGAGACCTTTGCCCGCTACGCCCAGGCGTTCACTGGCAGGGATCCTGACATTGTCAAAATGCACATCACCGAGAACATGCGGGGCAATGAGCTCAGGTGTCTGACTGGTAGTGACGCCTTTAGCGTCGGCCGGTATGAGCACGACAGAGAAACCAGCTTCTTCTTTGGCAAAGACAATATAAAACGAGGCGGCACCGGCGTTCGAGATAAAGGCTTTGGTACCATTGATAACGAGTTCATCTCCTTCACTGACAATTTCAGTTGTCACGGATTTTAAATCTGATCCGGCCTCCGGCTCGGTAAGCGCAAGTGCGGGTAGAATTTCCGCGCTTGCAACGCGAGGTAACCAATGCGCTTTTTGCACCTCGGAACCACCGGCGGTGATAGCGTAACTCCCAATTCCTTGTAAGGCGAAAAGAGAATCAAGATGAGATGAGGTCGCCATCATGACTTCACGAACGACACAAATGGCGAGCGGGTCGATCTTCTCGAATCTACCACCGTATTGCGCCGGAACCATCAGGTCAGCAAGGCCGCTGCCGCGCAAGGCGTCTAGAATACCGCTATGGATTTCATTGCTGGCATCGGCTTCAGCGGCAATGTCTTCTATCGACTGAGTTAAGTGCAAAGCCTCTTGCTGGATCGCAAGGTACTTGTCATCTAGATCAAAATTCATATGTCTTATCTCGTTAGCATCCAGCTATTATTATTTTTTGGCACGTCCTTCAAATTGTGGCGGGCGTTTTTCCATAAATGCGGAAGCACCTTCGATCATGTCTTTTGAGCCAATGGCCTGAACCAACATGCCAAGCCCACTGAGATAATTATCCCGGCATTGATTCCACCAGACATTGGAACTGATTTTGGCGATTTCCAGATAGCGTGGACTCATGAAAAGTAGTTCTTCAGCCCATTTTGTCACTTCATCTTCTAACTGCTCATTTGGCACAACAGCATTAATAAGACCCATCTCCAGGGCTTCCTCTGCTTTGTAGCGGCGACACATGAAAGCGATTTCCTTGGCACGTTTTTCACCCACGCTCATAGCGAGAAAATTTGTACCGCCGAGAACAGGCGCACTACCAACACGCACGCCGGTTTGTCCGAATGTTGCGCTTTGTGCGGCGATGGCGATATCGCAGGCTACCACTAACTCATTTCCACCTCCCGCTGCGGCGCCATTGACAGCAGCGATGACAGGACGTGGGCTGCGGCGAAGTGATTCGTATACATCAAGAGAGCCGTAGAACATGCTGCGTAAGGCTTCGGGATCGGGATCGCTAAGATTAGCCAGATAGCCGCCGGCACAAAATGCCCTGCCGGTACCGGTCAATACGATGACACCGCTGCCAGATGCTCCCTGTACAGCATCAATGAGTTCACGGGCCATCTCTGCATCATAGGCATTCATTCGCTCTGGTTTATTTAAGCGAATCCAGCAGACTTCCCCTTTCACTTCCACTTCGATATCTGACATAAGTCCCCCATTAGTTGAGCTTTTAATAAAGTATCAGCCCGGACGATAAATTATCTGTCGGGCATTATCATTAGACTTTGAACAACATTCAAGACTAGTCTCGAAACAGAGCATGAATATAGCAATGGATCTACCTGTTTCACTAACCTTTGCCCATGAGCGCTGACGATTCCGCTAGCCAAATAACTCGTTGTTTTAGACTTTGTAAACGCGTAAACTTCAACAAAATTCAACTTGAATTTTATTCAAAAAAGAGTTGAGTGATGAAGATACGCAGTTTTTTTTCAAATAACTAGCAGAAAAGAAGGGGAGTTTCGTAATGGAGAGCATCAATAGGTCAGTTTCATTATTGATGATACGGAAGTGACCTTGTTAAATTCACTTCAAAGGCATGGGGCATTGAGGCCAGGTACAGTTTCTAACATTAACTGGCACCCTCCCACTATTCATGAGTTGGGACGTGACCTGTTTTCCTTTATCCGATATTCTATTGTCGGAATTACGCCGATACCCTAATTACTAAATTTCAGAAAAGTATTACAAATGAATGATACAGAAGAAATAAAATCGTCATTTGATCTGGATAAACTTGAGACCGTTCAGGTAGCTACAGACTACCCGATGGAACCAGAAGAGTACGAGAAGCTTTATAAGCACAATTGTTATTGCGAGATGGCGCATATAAACAAAAAAGGCTATCCCATTGTTACACCGATGTTTTACGTGATTCTGGATGATGGTTTTTTGTATATGAGTAGTGCGCAGAAATACCGGAAAAAAGTACATGCTCTGGAGGCCAACCCGAAAATCTCGGTAACTATTCATAACGATGGTTCCAATGCAAACAAACAAAAAGCAATTCTGATTATAGGTGAGGCTGAAGTTAGTAGTGATCTGGGATTGATGACAGAGGTACATTGGAAAATTATTGATAAGTATCGGTCGGAATTAAAGGATGAAGAGTCCAGACAGGCAGCCTTTGCAGGTGTTCACACGCCAAACCGCGCAATTATCAAGATAATTCCGGAAAAGGTGATGTCCTGGGACTTCGGTAAAATGGTAAATTCCTACCAGGAAGGTGTTTGGTTCAACGAGTCTTACAAGATGATTAAGCAGCATATATAGATTAATATGATCAGATTTTTTCTAAATAAATAAGTAAAACCAATTTATCAATACGTAGCGGAGGAAAATTAAATGAGCGATACAGAAGGAAAAAAACCCAACTTCGATCCTGTGACACTTGAGCAAGTCGATGTAAACAAAGACTATCCGATGGAGCAGGATGAATTCGATATTTTGTACAAGCACAACTGTTATTGTCACATGGCACACATCTCTCAATACGGTTACCCCATCGTTACGCCCATGTTTTACGTGGTATTAGATGACGGTTTTATTTATATCAGCAGTGTGCAGAAATACCGTAAAAAAATAGAACATCTGATTGCGAACCCGAATATTTCCGTCAGCATCAGTAATGATGGTTCAAATGCAAAACGTCAGAAGTCTATCCAGATTATAGGCAAGGCAGAAATATCATTTGAACAGGACTTACTGACCAAAGTGCACTGGGCCATCATCGACAAATATTGGTTTGATCTCAAGGGCAACGAAGAACTGCGCCAGGCCGCTTTCAAGGGTATACACACTCCCAACAGGGCAATCATCAAAGTCATTCCGAACAAAAACTCACCAACGTCCTGGGATTTTGGCAAGATGGTAGATATGTATGAGCGAGGTGTCTGGTTTAACGAGGCATACGAGATGACCAAGCCGTATGACATTCGGTAGCTGCTATCACTCATATTATTTCTGAGGAGTTTAAAGATGGGTAAGTGGGACGACAAAGTTGAGAGGCACGAGAAGAAATATGCATCATGGAAGATGCAGGAATATGCGCAGGAAGATCGCGTCTTGCACAAGATCATTGAAGATAAGGCAAGACAATATCCTGATCATGTCGTGTTTCAATTTCGAGATGACCCGCTTACTTTTGCCGAATTAAACGAAGGTATTAATAAGGCGGCAAACGGATTTGCTTCTTTGGGTATAAAGAAAGGCGATAAAGTCGCTCTTATGTTGAATAACTGTGTCGAGTTTCTTTTTTCCTGGTTTGGATTAAATAAAATCGGCGCGGTTGAAGTGCCCATCAACGTCGCATTGAAGGGAGAGGGCTTGATTTATCAGGTTGTACAATCTGACTGTGTCGCATTAGTGGCGGATACCGTCTTTCTCGATAGACTGGGTCCGGTCTCTAACGATTTATCCACCGTAAAAAATGTAATTTTTCGTAACTCCACTGACGAGTCGGTCATACCCGGATGGAAGGGCATTGAATGCCAGTGGATTGAGGCTTTGATGGATCACCCGGCAACATCCCCGGATGTTGAAGTCTTTTTTCACGATATGGCTTCAATCCTTTATACCTCGGGCACGACAGGGCGCTCGAAAGGCGTAGAGATGAGTCATCACTATTGGTATGACATCTGGTCCTCTTCTGTTAAGTACTCCCGTTATACCGAAGATGATGTGCTTTATACGGGTTTGCCATTTTTCCATGGTAACGCTCAGGGCATCACTATTGGCCCTGCGATACTGGCCGACGCCAAAGCTGTCATCGTTGAACGATTTTCTGCAAGTGCTCTACTAGATGATTGCCGTAAATGGGGCTGCACGGAAGCCAATTACATTGGCGGTATTATTCCTATATTAATGAAACAGGATCCCCACGAAAGTGATGGCGACAATCCATTGCGCCTGATGGTTGGTGCCGCGGCCCCTGTTGATATCTGGCATGACTTTGAAAAGCGCTTCAACACCAAGCTGTTGGAAGTTTATGGCATGACAGAATGTTATTGTTGTTTGGTTGTGCCCTACGATGAACCCCGACCAGGCTCGTGTGGCAAGCCCATAACCGGTTGGCGCGTAAAGCTGGTTGATGATAACGACAATGAAGTCGCGCCAGGTGAAATCGGCGAATACATCGCTCAACCGGAAAATATGTTTGTCGGTACATCGGGTTATTACAAACAACTCGAACCGACGCTTGAGTTTTTCAAAAATTTCTGGATGCACACCGGCGATCTTGGTAAACGTGATGAAGACGGTTATTTTTATTTCGTTGATCGTAAAAAACAGGCCTTGCGTCGTCGCGGCGAGAATATTTCCTCATTCGAAGTTGAGGCCGTGATCAATTCGAATCCGGCTGTCATGGAGTCCTGTATTGTGGGTGTCCCTTCTGATGTCGGTGAAGAAGATGTCAAAGCTGTGGTTGTTCTTAAAGACGGGCAGCAGTTATCGGAAAAAGAACTGATCGAATGGTGTGAACCCCGCATGGCTTATTTTGCCATTCCGCGTTACATCGCGTTTCGTAAAGACTTACCCAAGACACCCAGCGAGCGAGTAGAGAAATATAAACTCAAAAATGAAGGTGTGACGGACGATTGTTGGGATCGTGAAGAGGCGGGGATAAAACTAACGCGTTAACGCCAAGCAATTCCTCAAATGAGTCAAAGAATCAAGATTCGATTTGGAGAGGGGATAGTACGTTTTCTTTTCATTGGCTTGTTTTCAACATCGACTGCATTCGCAGGAAACGTAAGCGAAGAACGCCTTAACAATCTTTCTGCAAAAGAAGAAGCAGGTAACTGGTTAACGGTTCACCGCACTTACGACGCCCATCGTTATTCACCCTTAAAACAGATCAATACTGCTAATGTAGGCGAGCTTAAACTGGCCTACGCTGTCGCACTCGGTGGTGCTGGCAGTAGTGATTTAGCCTCAGCCAATATGCAGGCGACACCGCTCGCCGATAATGGTTTCCTCTATCTTACTGATGGTTGGGGAACTCTTTATAAAATAGATGCCACCTCAGGCGACCATGGACGTATTATCTGGAAAACAGATTTTGAAATGGATCGCGAAATCGGACGTATACCATCGAACCGTGGAGCCGCACTGTGGAATAAGCTTGTTTTCACCAATATGATCGATGGCCGAGTGGCGGCGGTAAACGAAGCCAATGGTGACATTGTCTGGGAGAAGCAAATCGCAAGCGAGCCGGGCGAAGGTTTTTCCGGCGCGCCAATCATTGCAGACGGAAAGTTAATTGTCGGACAGTCCATGGGAGACTGGCAGACACGCGGTTTTGTTGCAGCATTAGATCCGGCAACGGGCGATGAGCTGTGGCGCTTCTACGCGGTACCCGAACCAGGCAAACCAGGTAGTAGAAGCTGGCGTTGTGAGAAAGTGGGTAATCCTGATTGCTGGAAGACCGGTGGTGGAGGTGTGTGGGCAACCGGTGCCTACGATCCTGTTAACAAACTTTACATAACCGGGACAGGCAATCCGTCTCCAGCCTTTAATCCCGAGTCACGACCGGGCGATAATCTTTATACCAACAGTGTTCTTGCATTAAATATCGATACAGGAAAACTCGCCTGGTACTTTCAATATACACCCGGCGATTATATGGAGCTGGATGAAACCGGTGTGCACATGCTTGTTGATCGCGTGGTCAAAGGTGAGCTTAAGAAGACCATAGCGCATTTCGGCCGTAATGGATTTTTCTATCGCTTTGATCAACTCAGCGGAAAGTTTCTGGATGCAAATCAGTACGTAGAAAAAGTGACGTGGACGGAAGGAATTGATAAGCGTACGGGAAAACCTCTGGGCTACAACTCAGGCAGTGATTTGCAGGACTATGTCAAAGGATCTGCGCCTCGTCGCGGCATCCCGGGAGGCAATTTCTCCACTTGTCCTCATGCCCAGGGCGGGGTAAATTTCTGGCCCACAGCCTATGATCCGGAAACAAAAATTGCCTATGGTGCGTCACTTGAAGCCTGTTCCATTACCAGCACCAGGGGCACGTCTGTACTAACGCCAGATGCAGACGATACCCAGTTACCCCCTGCCGGGGAACTTTACGTGGCTGGAGGTTATGTAGCCGATGGAATATCCAGAGGCTCATTGTTAGCGGTTGATACTGCCAGCGGTAAGACCGTCAAAAAAATCATGTTTGAATATCCGAATTACTCAGGTCTGGTGGCAACGGCTGGCAAGCTGCTTTTTACCGGGCATATGGACGGAACATTTTCCGCCTATGATGCCTCGACACTTGCTGAGTTGTGGAAAATCAATCTTGGTATGGAATTTCAGGCACCACCGATGACATTTGCTGTCAATGGCAAGCAGTTCATTGCCATACTGGGTGGCGGTGGCGGTATCAATCCTATGGTAAACAGTTTTGGTAGGAAGGATTTGCAAACCATGGAACGTGCATCCATTCTCTGGGTTTTCTCACTTTAGCAAGTCATTGTCTTTAAAGTATGCATCGTAATATTCCGCTTTTGATGCTGGTAATTTTGAATGTCTATTCAATAAACCTCATTGCAAGTTCGGAAGATAAAACGAAACATGAAATCAACAGCGCTTCTATCAGCCGCGGACAAGCGGTCTATAAAAAAAGTAATTGTGTTTTTTGTCATGGCTGGGCAGGCGATGGCCGAGGTCATCCACGATCTCCGGGCGTAGCAGCAAGCCTTCGACTCAGTGTTCTCGACAAGGATGCGATGCGCCACATTATTCGTTGTGGACTTATCGGCGGCATCATGCCTTTTCATGATCGTCTGGCCTACCGGGATGATCGCTGTGTAGCCGAACCGTCTGAGATCGATCAGAGCCTGTTACCACAAAAAGGTAAAAATATTAGCAGCAATGATCTGGATGCCCTGGTGAGTTATCTTATGTCCAATGTCCAGGGAAGAGGCGAAGTGACTTTTGAACAATGTGAGGCGTTTTATAAGCCGGGTAGCCGTAACTGTTTAACTCTAAAAAATGAAACCACGCAATAAAGCAGGATAGGTACTATGAATAATTCTCGTGATGGCTTGAGTCGTCGACAGGTAATAAGCGGTGCGGGTGCAGTAGCGCTGGGTGCCGTGACATTAAAATCTTCTCATGCTGTGGCTATGGACAAGTGGGATCATGAGGCGGATATCGTCGTAGTTGGCACGGGCATTGGTGCTGCCACGGCAGCCTACGTTGCGCACAAAAAAGGCAGCAGTGTCATCATGGTCGAAAAGGCCGAAACCTTTGGGGGTACGACGGCGCGTTCGGCTGGCGTGATCTGGATACCGAATAATTTTGTTATCAGAGATAGGGGAGATGTCGATAGCAGGAAAGATTGTCTGCATTTTCTCGTCCGATTTTCTTTTCCGCAACGTTACAATCCTGATGATCCCATGCTTGGCATTGGCGAACATGCCTACTCCTTGCTCGCGGCCTTCTACGACAACGGTGCGGCGGCGATTGATCTCTTACGTAAAGAATCGGTATTGAAACTGCACGAGTGGCGAATGTTTGCACTCGATATTCCCGCACCGGATTATCTGGATCATGTAAAAGAAAACCTTTCGCCTGACGGCCGGGCTCTCGGTGTAACCATCGGTGATGGGGGTACGGGCCTTGGCGCACATTTGATGGAGCAAATGAAAACCGGTATTGATAAGGAAGGTATTCCGGTCTTACTGGGACATCGAGCGGGACGCGTGGTGAAGAACGAAGAAGGCAGGGTGATAGGTCTTGAGGCTACTAAAGGTAAACAGACGGTTACATTGCGTGCGCGCAAGGGCGTTATTTTTGCTACGGGCGGTTACGTTCATAACGAAACCTTTGTCGCGAATTATCAGCGAAGTACTATTTATGGCGCCTGTGCCAGTCCCATGTCTACGGGTGATTTTATCAGCATTGCCAGTGCGGCTGGCGCCCGCATGGGCAATCTGAGTGGTGCGTGGCGCACCCAGGTATTGCTGGAACAAGCACTGGAAAACCGTGTCTTGCCATCCGGTGTGTTCTTTCCACCGGGGGATTCCATGATCCAGGTGAATCGCTATGGCAGGCGCGTAGTAGATGAAAAACGGAATTACAATGATCGTACCGAAATTCACAGTACTTATAATCCGTCTAATGCCGAGTTTCCCAATCACATCATGATGATGGTTTATGATCAGCGCACAGCGGAGGCATTTGCCGGTGCCCATCCACTGCCTGCCAGTGCCAGCGATATCTACTACGTAATAAAAGGAGATACGCTGGAAGAGCTGACGAAGGAGATTAGTAAACGTTTCAAAAAAATATCTGCGCGCACTGGCGGCTTTTTACTGGACGACTCGTTCACCGATAATCTAAAAACCAGTATTGAACGATTCAACGGTTTTGCCATTGCCGGGGTTGATGATGATTTTCAACGTGGTGGCACGGCCTATGACAAAGAATGGCAGAAGGTATTTTCTCCCATGACTGCCGATAGCACATGGCCCGTCAACGATAAACCGAACAGCACTATGTACCCGATACGAGATAAGGGACCCTATTTCGCGATATTGTTGGCACCGGGTGCACTTGATACTAACGGCGGTCCTTTGATTGATGCCAAAGCCCGAATTCTTGATGGTCAGGATAAGCCGATACCGGGTTTGTATGGTGCGGGTAATTGTATTGCCAGTCCTTCCGGTGAAGCCTACTGGGGCGCGGGACATACCATTGGCCTCGCACTGACTTTTGGTTACATCGCGGCAAATGCAGCGCACGAAGAACTTATCTCTTAGGTACGCTGATCCACAATGAAG
>JBLIML010000118.1:0-11579 GCA_047638675.1 Planctomycetota bacterium
ACTTTTTCCGCACCCTTTATCATCGCTTTGTTATCACCGCTCGTGCTAAAAGAAAAAGTATCTTTGCATTCCTGGATAGCAATCGCTCTTGGATTCATTGGAATATTGATCGTACTTCGACCAACCCCCGATCACTTCCACATCGCCCAGATTGCAGCACTCGGGGTTGCGATCTCCATCGCCATATTGAGTGTCACCGCAAGACACATGGCCAAGACGGAAACAGCTATTGCACTTAATTTTTATATTTATCCTTTCAATGTTTTGATTGGCGCTTACTGGGCTCTTGACACCTGGGTAGTACCCAACGCTTTTGACTGGTTTTTACTTATCATGCTGGGTGTTACCGCGACATCTGCCCTGGTGTTTTTTGTTCACGCCTTAAGACATGCGATGCCAGCTGTGGTAAGCCCCATTGATTACTTTAGAATGCTGTGGATGATTTCCTTTGGATATTTTATCTGGGGAGAAATGCCAGCACCTATTACCTGGCTAGGCATTGCTATTATTATCGCGAGTGGTGTTTATGTTGTTAGCCATGGAAGGAAACTGCCTGAACTGGAGATGGCTAAAGATACAAGTACCGGGGCTTTGTAATCATTGCTTAAGTCAATTCTGCAAAATTGACAAACAAAGCCTCGTCATTCCCGCATGCAGGTTCTGAAGAAGGACCATGATAATGAGTCTATAACACGAGCTCTATCAGATTCGGACCTGGCTCTTTGATAAAGGCAGCCAATGTCCTGCCGAAATCTTCCAGGGCCGTAACGCGTTTCGCGGCTACGCCCATACCACCGGCAAGTTTTACCCAATCTAGTGTCGGTCGATCCAGCGCAAACATGTCTCGCGCTACCGGTCCCTGCGCGCCTGCGCCGACACGTTCAAATTCGATATTTAAAATCTTGTATTCGCGATTTGCATAAATAACCGTGGTCACATTCAGATTTTCACGCGCCTGCGTCCACAATGCCTGAAGCGTATACATGCCGCTGCCATCGGCCTGTAAGTTTATGACTTTGCGATCCGGACAGGCAACAGCAGCGCCGGTGGCCATAGGCATGCCCCCTCCAATTGCACCACCAGGCACCATTAACCAGTCGTGTGGAGCCGAGTTCGCCGTCATCGGCATTAATGGAAAACCTGAGGTAATGGCTTCTTCTGCAATTATCGCGTGTTCCGGCATCAGAGCTGCAATAGTCATACCGATCGTTTCAAGCGTCAGATCACCCGAAGGTAAATCATATTTATGCAAGGGCATAAAAGTCGGCTGACATTTATCCGCACCAAGTGCACTGGCCAAACGAGATAAGGCATCCACACCATTCTGCTCTGGTCTTGTCAGGGTATGTATTTCACAATCTTCCGGCGTTAGCCAACTGGGTTTATCCGGATAGGCAAAGAATCCGACCGGCGGTTTTGAACCAACAATGATCAGGTGTTTGGTGCCAGCCAGGGTATCAACAATCAATTCCGGAAAATACGGTAGTCTCTCTATCCCAGCCCTGCCCGCTCCACGTTCTACTCTCGCTAAAAAGGTGTCACAGAAAACACGCACCTTTGTCGTATTGGCAATCTGACTCGCCAGCGCAAGGCCCTCTTCACGCAGCGCGAGACCCTTAATCAATAGCACCGCGGGCTCACCTGAGCGTAAAGCTGCCGCTGCCGATTCGATCGCACTTTCATCTGCGACTGGAACCTGAGGTCGTTTTATCTTTTCTGTGGCAGGTCCAATAGATTCGGACCAGGCGGTATCGGCGGGGACAATCAGTGTGGCGATCTGGCCGGGCGGCTGCAATGAAGCTTCAATCGCTGCCAATGTCATCGCGGGTACATCTTTGGGGTCTTCGATCTCTCCAATCCATCCAGAAACAGGTTTGGCATAGGCCGCAACATCAGAGGCTAATGGCGCGTCATATTTTTTGTGATAGGTAGCATGATCGCCAACGATATTGACTATGGGCGTGGCCGAACGCTCTGCATTATGAAAATTTGCGAGTGCATTAGCGAGGCCAGGCCCAAGATGTAACAAGGTTGCCGCCGGCTTACCCGCCATACGTCCGTAACCATCAGCACAACCAGAGACCACGCCTTCAAACAGGCCAAGTACACAACGTATACCGGTTTCCTTATCAGCAGCTGAGACGAATTGCATCTCGGAGGTGCCGGGATTCATAAAACAAACATCGACATCGTTGTTTACCAGTGTGCGTAAAAGGGATTCAGCGCCATTCATAATTGTTTTCTCATACGTATTTATTACCTAATTTAACACGAGCACTCCTGCCCATAAACGTCCGATAGAGCAGAGGAATCACGAACAAGGTCAATATCGTCGCGAATGCCAAACCCCACACAATGGCCGTCGCGACGGGACCCCAGATAAGCGATTTTCCGGCGAGACCGACGGCAAGTGAAAATAATCCAGCCACTGTCGTTAGCGAAGTGATCATAATCGGGATCACCCTTCGCCTCGCAGCATAGACAGTGGCGTGCAATAAGCTCATGCCTAGCGCCAGGCGCGAGTTTGCGGCTGAGATCAGGACGATGGCTGAGTTGACTGAAATGCCAGCCAGGGCAACGACACCATACATGGTGTAAAGACTTAGCGGATTTTGAGTCACCAACAAGCCTAGTATCACTCCCGTAAAAGCCAGAGGTACGGTGACAATAATCATCAATGGTTGCCAGTAGCTTCTAAACTGCGTGCCCAGAATAATATAGATAAGCCCAACGCCAAATAATAGTAACAACCAGATTGCGTCGATACTCTCCTGCAGGTCGTCCAGCTCACCGGAGTAATCCAGATTGATATCTGGATATTGCGCCTGCAGATTGCGCCATTCCTCCTTTATCAGGTTGTTAGCCTGTATGGTATCGATGACATCTTTATCAATATCCGATTCAACAGAAACAGTTCTGCGAAAATTGTAATGCCGGATATTTTGTTGCCCGATTGCATACTCAGGACTGACCAGCTCGTTTAGCATAATGGACTTTCCACCTGGTATGGATATCGTCTGGCGTAACAACTCCTGTACATCAGACCAGTCCTTTTGTTTTGCTACCACCCGAACTTTGACTTCCTCTCCTTCATGCTGGAAGTCCGTAACAATTTCACCATCGACATAGCTTTGTATAACACGACTTATGGTACCTGGCAGAAGGCCAGCGCGCTGAATAGCCTCACCATCCAGTTTGAGTACGAGCTCTGGGCTACCAGTTCGATAATCCAATGTCACGTTACTAAAACGTTCATCGCTCTGTAGAAAACTTCGCAAACGATTGGCGGCTATCAATATTGAGTCAAAATCATCACCGCGTACTTTGACGCTAATGGGCCGTCTTGTCGGCGGACCATCGGTCAGTCGCAGTAGTGAGATATACTCCACACCACTAATCTGTCCAACTGCCTTTTCAACCGCATCGGCAACATCAAAAACATGCGCAGATGTCGATGTTGAGGGATTCAGGCTAACCATTACCTGACCTACTGTGTCACCAAACAAGGGTTCCGTTTCAGTAAATAACTGCCCGGAATACGTCACAGTTGCGCGTAGCTCTTCAGGCTTTATCTGTTCCAATACTTTTTTCTGCACCTTTTGTAACATGTCACTGGTGTCTTCAAGTGTACTTCCCTGTGGCATTTCAACGTTGACGTAAAACAATCTCACGGCATCAGACTCAAAAAAATTAAAGCGTATTTGCCCTGTAGCAACAATGGCGATGGCGATAGAAAAGACAAATAACACCATTGCCAGGGAGCGGACTGGATAACGCATGGCCTTCAATAACAAGCGTGTATAGCGTAGACGAACAAGATGGGTGATTTGCTGACGCTTTATTTGGCTCGCACTGGGTTTGGATAAATCAATTTTTGCGGCGATCACATGTGCAGGCAACATCCAGTAAGCCTCAACTAAACTGACTAGCAAGGCCAAAGTAACAACGAGAGGAATCACCTTCAGAAATTCACCCATGATACCGGGTAGTAGCATCAAGGGGAGAAACGCCGCGATAGTGGTCATCACAGAAGTTGTCACTGGTGAGGCGACCTCGCGTAATGCACTGATGGTCGCCGCCATTCCATTCATGCCTTGCTGTAATCGTTGATAGATGGATTCGACTACCACCACGGCATCATCAACTAGCATACCAAGGGCAATAACAACGCCAAGTAACACCGTGTTACTTAAGGTGTAACCCGTGGTGCTGATAATCAAGAAAGTCCCCGCCAGGGTAAAAGGGATCCCGATACTGGTGAGTACTGCAATATGGGTACCCAGAAATGCCCAGGTAACCAGTAACACCAGCACAAGTCCAACCAGTGCATTCTTTTGCATCAATGACAGCGCTTCACGGGTGCTGACCGTCTGGTCATCGGCCAGAATAAGTTTTACGCCAGTCGTCTCGCTGTACTTGTTACGTTCATCGATATATGACTGAACCTCATCAACCAGGGAAAGTACGTTCGCCGTTGATTGTTTAGTGATGGTCAAAACTGAAGCGGGCTTGCCATTAAAACGGACAATGTTTGAGGGTTCTTCTGTTGTGCGTGATAGTTCAACCAATCCCCCGAGCGGTACGACACCATTTGCTGTCACCACTGGATAATTTTCAATAACAGAAGGGTCGATATCAGTACCATCGATTCTGACAACCCACTGTCCATCTTTGGTCTTAATATCCCCAGCGGATACATCCCTGAAATAGGCGCGGACGGTATCGGCTATGTCCGCCGGATTCACGCCCAGCCCCTCCAGCCGCTCCGGCAGAAAAGTAACATGCAATTCCGGATCAGACAGACCAAGGTCGGTAACGCGATCGATCCCTTTTATGCGTTCCATATCGTTCTTTATATTGTAGGTCTGACGCCTCAGGTTCTCATCATTACCCTCGCCGCTAACGACAACCAGTGCTGTTGGAAAACCGCTGGAGGTGCTAATTTCAAGGATCACTGGGTCCTCTGCTTCACTCGGAAGCTGATCCGTATAAGTGTTCTGTACTTCCCTGCGTAGATCAGTCACGCGTTTATCAAAGGTTCTTTCATCGATTTGATTAAAGCGCACCAGAATAATGGAGATCCCTTCCCGACTGGTGCTCGAGACGAATTTGATGTCTTTTAAATTACGTCTCAGGGAATCTTCGATAGGATCGGTGATACGCCTCTCAACATCCAGGGCGGAGGCGCCGGGAAAGACGGTAAGCACATTAATCCAGTTGAAATTAATCTCGGGATCTTTGGCACGCGGCATTTGAATATAGGACAGCGTACCCAGTACCAACACCAACCCGAATACAAGATTGGCAAGCACATGGTTGCTGAGAAAGCGCTGTAGCCAGGGCATAATTACTGCGTCACAACGGCATCATTATCATTCAAGGCATGATGTCCTTCGATGACAATCTCCGTTGTTAAGGCAAGATCTATCGGACTCACACTGCCAGCCATTGCGTCCGCCAGGGCATGAAAATGTACCTTGCCCGTGTCATAAATAAACACACCCAATTTGCCATCACGACGAACAACCAGGTTGCCGGGAATGTGTGGACGTTTATCGCGCCAAAGCAATTTACCTGATGCACCCGCGAGCGCAGGCCCATTCCTGAAAAGCAGTCGCACTTCTCGATTTCTGGTTTCAGAATCAATGCTGGGCAGGATGGAACGCAGGTCCAATGGATACGTATTGTCATCGTGTTCGAACAGTAACTGCGCCGCAGATTCCAGTTGATAAACGTCCTGAGCATAGACTTGTGCGGAAACCTCCAGATGCTCAATATCCAGTATCTTCACCAAAGTCTTGCCAACATCGGCGTAATTTCCAACGGCGCTGGTTCGTTCTGTCACCAGGGCCCGAAAAGGACTGTTAATCACACAGCTTGCCACACGGACTCTGGTCAGGTTAAGTGAGGCTCGGGCATCTGTCTTATCTGACAATAACACCGTAAGCTCTGATTCTCTTTCATCGAGTAACTCTTCAGACACAGATTGCTTCATCGTCAGCTTTCGTGTGCGCTCCAAACGTCGTTTCGCCAATTCAATACGCGCAGCGATAGATTCGAGTCTCGCCTCAGCGCCGCTTTGCTCAATTTCATAATCAATACACTTTAATCTAACCAATACCTGGTCTTTTTCGACGATATCTCCCACCCGCACAGCAATTTCTACTATGCGCGCGGGGATCTCCGCTGCCATGCTCGTTGCATTAAGGCTGATAACCGATGCGGGTGCCGTACGCTCAGGATAAATCGCGACTTCTGACAAGAGCGCTGTTTTGACCGTCACCGTCTCGTCTGCAGACAGTTGCGGTGCACAAACACACAAGCATGCGACGAACAGGGCTTTTTTGTATAAATTCATTGGTATTAGCTAGTTACATAGGTATTCAATATCAGTCTGCATTATACGTAAATACGCCGAGATTTTATCTACTTTCGATAATCAATTAGTGAAACATGTCAGCTCATAAGTGCGGGTGCTTGTTCGGTTTAATTATTGATAATCGGGAGTATCAACATTGATGTTAAAATGACGCAAAACCCGGGTGATAAAAGCAAACAGGATGAATCTATGCCTAAACATGAAAAAATAAACTACGTTGAATTTCCTGCTAAAGATATTGAGTCGGTAAAAGTCTTTTTCAAATCTGTATTTGAATGGTCTTTTACAGATTATGGTCCCGATTACACAGCGTTTTCTAATGAAGGTCTGGATGGCGGCTTTTATAAGTCATCGCTTTGTGTTTCAACCGAAAATGGTAGTGCACTTATCGTGTTTTACAGTAATGAAATTGAAAAAACTCAAAAAAAGATTGAATCTGCGGGCGGCTCAATAATAAAACCAATTTTTTCATTTCCTGGTGGGCGTCGACTTCATTTCGAAGATCCGAACGGAAATGAATATGCTGTTTGGACAGATTGCGATACATAACGCTGTCTCTCAATAGACATACGTCAGGCATACCTGAAACTAGAAAATATTATGATAAATCGTAAATCTTTAAAAGCCATCAAACCAATTTACACCTCATACCAGGCTTACAAGTATCTGGTGTTTCAGCTTGAGCTTGCAAGGGAAGAGCTGCGCGACTGGAAGAATAACCGCAATGAAAAATATCTACCTGTGCCTCCCGCAAGGCTTCGTCACCGAGTACATGGTCGCCTGGACAGAGAGTCCTTTCTTCGGAGAGGAAAAAACCTTGCCAGGAACATTCGTGATTTGTGTACGACTATAGATCACGACATTTATTCCTTTGAACATGTACTGGATTTTGGCTGTGGCTCAGGAAGGGTTATACGTAACTTTCTGGATGCTCCAGCATCATGCCAACTATATGGCACAGATATCGATTCAGAATCAATTAGCTGGTGTGAAAAATATTTACCGCAAATTCAATGGGAGACGAATGGATACCAGCCTCCATTACCGTTTCCAGACAACTCATTTGATTTGATATATTCAATCTCCGTCTTCTCTCACCTGGATGAGGAATTTCAACATTCATGGCTTCGTGAGCTACGGCGTGTTGCCAGGCCTGGAGCGACATTAATTTTGTCTGTACATGGTGAATATTGCATTAACAAATTGGCGCCATCAGATCAAAACCATATTCATCCGCATGGATTTATGTTTTTGACAGGTGCGACGGGAAGACTAAAGCTCGATAAATTGCCAGACTTTTATCAGACGGCTTTTCACACACAAGATTATATTCATCGAGAGTGGTCCGCCTATTTCGATGTCGTTCGCTATGTAGAGCGTGGTATTAATAACCATCAGGACGCAGTACTTTTACGAAAACCGATCGATGTAGAGTAAATTAGACGAACTTAAGCCTTATGAGAAACAGGAAATAACATGCTCAAACAAGCAATTACAAATGAAGAAATCCAAAAGTGCTTTCCTGTTATGGCAGAATTGAGGCCACATCTCAAAGCAGAGTCCTTCTTAGATCTGGTGCGCTACATGGAAACTGAAGGTTTTAAAATGGTGTATATAGAACAGGCAGAAGAAGTTGTCGCGGTAGCGAGTTATCGGATTTTCACAAATTTGTTTATGGGTAAAAATTTATATGTTGACGATCTTGTTACTTCAGAAAGTGTTCGATCAAAAGGTTATGGTGAAACCCTGGTTTCATGGTTACGTTCTCAGGCGATAGAAAATGAGTGCGCGTTTTTTCATCTTGATTCAGGAACGCAAAGACATCAGGCACACAAGTTTTATTTCAAACAAGGTTTCACCATTGCAAGCTATCACTTTAGCGAGAATTTAATTTGAGGCCCTTATATCTCACCCTCTATTGAGTAAGCTGCTTTGTCAATCGATATAAAAACTCCTGACCTTCGAAGTAAGTCTTAATCTCTATCCTTTCGTTTTGACCGTGCATACGATTATCTTCGATATCATTGAATAAACCGGAGACACCATAGACGGGTATGCCGGCATTACGCAGAAAAGCAGCATCGGTTGCCCCCGCACTCATTGTCGGTATCACCGGCACGCCGGGCCACATTGATTCAGTTATGGATTCCATAATGCCAAGCAACTCCGGTGTAAGTGGAGACGGCGACGACGGATTGGCATGAGTTACCCGGGCTATACTCATCCCCTCATCACCAACGACATAGCGTAGCGTATTTTCAACATCGTCAATCGATTCACCTGGAAGCACCCGACAATTAACAGTAGCGTTTGCGCGCTGCGGCAATGCATTGTCTCTATGCCCGGCATTCACCTTCGTCGCCACGCAAGTCGTGCGCAGGCGGGAATTATAAAAAGGTTTGTCCGCCAAAAAAGCAATTGCTGCCGCGTCTGGCGGCGATTGTAAAACACCGCGCATAGCACTGCGAAGCGGCCCACTCTCAAGTTCGGCAGAACGTTCAAAAAATAAGTGGGTTACCTCATTTAATTTAACCGGGAAATCGTAATCTCGAATTTTAGCCAGAGCATCTGCCAGGTGGTAAATCGCATTGTCTTTAACTGGTAAGGAACTGTGCCCACCGGAATTTGTGAACTCTATGGTAAATGTCTGATAGACCTTCTCGCTAGCCTGAACAGCGTTAGACAGGTATCTCCCTTGTTTCATTGCGCCACCACCGCCTTCATTCAGGGCGTATTCAGCATCAATCAAATCGCGATGATTTTCAGCCAACCATTTTGCCCCATTATGAGGACCACCCTCTTCATCGGCTGTGAGGGCAACGATGATGTCTCGAGTGGGCTGGTAGCCTTCTTCTTTAAGACGTATCAAATTGGCGATGTGAATCGCCGCTTCATCTTTATCATCCATACTGCCCCGGCCATAGTAATAACCGTCCTTTTCAGTAAAGATAAAGGGATTGAACTCCCAATCCGCAGGATTGGCTTCAACCACATCGAGGTGTGCTAACAAAAGCAATGGTTTGAGATCCTTTCCTTTGCCTCTATAACGTGCCACAAGATTTCCTTTACCTGGCACAGGCGTTAGTACCTGAACATCATCACGTGGAAATCCAGCCGCTATAAGACGATCCGCCATGGCCTGCGCAGCCTTCGTTGCATCACCCGTACTGTGTGTCGTATCGATTTCGACCAGTTCCTTTAAGAAATCTTTCGCCATTTGCTGATGTGGCAAAAGATCAGATGTCTCCGTTTTGGCGATTGCAAGCTCTGCACTTGAATCATTAGAGGGACTTGTCTCTGTAAGGGGAGCCGGGGTCGAACTCGCAACAGGTTCGGGATCTGAATTGTCCTGGCCGCAGCCAAACATCAAGATCATGCAGAAGACCAGCATCAGCGTGAAATATTTATTCTTCGTAATAATCATCACTTTGTTACTCCCTAATTAAATTTGTAAAACCAAAATCTGAAACAAGGATGCAAATCCAGTTTTTATAGCATGGATTCCGGCCAAAAGCCGACCGGAAGCGCGAAGCCTGCCCTTGGGGTATGACGCTATTTCTTTGAATTTGTGAAACTAATCCTTTAACCCGAGTCCAGGTTAAGTAATCAATTCCTTCATGGATACGTTTTCATCGGCGAGTCTGGCTTTATCGACTTTCACCTTTCCACTAATCAGGCGTTTGCCCATCATAAACTCCGGTGCTTTGTTTACCGCATCAACTGAAATCACCACACCCTCTTTCAAATAGAAGGCAGCGAAGCTGCGACTGTTTTCTCGATCACCGCGAATGATGACTTCGTCATAGCCCTGGGATAAGCCGGCTATCTGTAGCTTTAAATCATATTGGTCAGACCAAAACCAGGGCAAAGCATCGTAGGCTTTCTCCTTTCCACACAAAGTCATGGCCGCCACGCGCGCCTGGTCAGTGGCATTCTGTACAGACTCGAGTCGAATAGATCGATCATACAAAACATTATGATGAAAAGTACAATCTCCAGCTGCAACGATATCTTTGTCAGAACTCCGTGCGAATTCATCGACAAGGATGCCATTAGTCACTTCCAGTCCTGCAGCTTGTGCAAGTTCGACATTGGGCACAATACCAACGCCGATCACAACCAGATCAGCATCAAACACTGAACCGTCATTGCAAATAACCTTTTCAATATTAACATTCCCTTCTAGTGCCGTGACCCCAACTCCACATCGAATTTCAACTCCCTCTTCGCTATGAATACGATCAAAAAACGCGGAGACTTCTGGTGCCGTCACGCGTTGCAGTACACGATCCATCATTTCGAGCACGCATACCTCCATGCCCAATTTTCTTAACACCGCAGCGGTTTCCAAACCAATATAACCGCCGCCTACGATAACGGCTTTCTTACCTGCTGCCACCTTCGTCTTGATTTGCTCTACATCGTTCACATCGCGCAGATAATATACGCCGCCGAGATCACTACCTGGCAATTCGACTTTGCGTACTCTTGATCCAAGGGTCAGAGCCAGTTTGTCGTAGCCGAGGATCTCGCCATTATCCAGTGTCAGTGTTTTCTCCGTGCGGTCGATCGCTACCACTCGGGTATTTAACTTAAATTCAATGTCGGCCTTTTCATACACCATCAGTGGCCGAATATAAATATCATCCAGCGCTTTCTCGCCAGAGAGAAATGTCTTTGACAAAGGTGGTCGATGATAAGGAATGTATGGCTCGTCACCCACTACGATAATAGGCCCTTCCCAACCCTCCTGCCTAAGTGTGGGTGCAAGTTGTGCGGCTGCATGACTGGCGCCGATGATGACGCAGGTTTGACTCATGGTGTTCTCCAATAAATTTTTATACTATTGCCTTGACGACATCAAAAATAGCATCGCATAGTTTATTAAGATCATCTGTCTCTATGATATAGGGTGGCATCACATAAACCAATTTCCCAAAGGGCCGCACCCACACACCACGTGAAACAAACTCTGCTGGTACTGTATGCATATTGACTTGCTTATCCAGTTCGACAACGCCGATGGCACCAAGTACACGCACATCAACAACATTGGCTAAATCGCCACATTTAGCCAAACCTTGCTGTAGTTCGGCTTCGATGAAGCTGACTTTTTGTTCCCATTCGGTTTCCAATAACAAATTAATACTGGCCAATGCCACCGAACAAGCCAGCGGATTCGCCATAAACGTAGGGCCGT
>JBLIML010000119.1:0-11543 GCA_047638675.1 Planctomycetota bacterium
AATGTCAAAGTTGGTGAACAAATCAGCGCAAATGAATTATCTGAAACCCACCACGCCGTCATCTTTGCTCATGGTGCAGAAACTGATCGAAAGCTGGGCATACCCGGAGAGGATCTCATCGGCAGCCACACGGCCACTGAATTCGTTGGTTGGTACAACGGCCACCCCGACTATCGTGACAGTAGCTTTGATCTCACCTCAGAAAAGGCGGTTATCATAGGTCAAGGTAATGTCGCCGCCGATGTAGCACGTATATTGGCAAAATCCGTTGATGAATTAAGACACAGTGATATATCCGAACATGCACTGGATTGCCTCGCTGAAAGCCGGATCCGTGAAATAGTTGTGGTTGGCAGGCGCGGTCCTGCTCAGGTCAAGTTCACGCCAAAGGAATTGAGAGAGTTTGAAAACCTGGAAGTGTGTCAGGCAATAATTGACAGTCAGGAAATGCTTTTGAACCCGGAAAGCGAGGCAGAATTAGCAGAAAAGAGTAATTCAGGTCAGCGAAAAATATATGATCAATTAGCTAAACTTGCTGAAATAGCGGATTCAGGCAAAGCACGACGTTGTCATTTCACCTTCCTGAAGAGTCCAAAAGAACTACTCGGAAATGAACGTCTGGAAAAAGTGGTGTTAGAACACAATCAGCTTTCTGGCGAACCCTTACGACAATCGGCGAGGGGAACCGGTGACACCCTGGAAATGGAGACCAGCCTCTTATTTCGAAGTATTGGTTATCGTGGAGTCCCTCTGGCTGGTTTACCCTTTGATGAACAAAACGGAGTCATTCCAAATAAGGATGGGCGAATAACAGATAAAGAACTGCCAATGCCAGGTTTATATGTGACAGGTTGGATTAAACGAGGGCCAACTGGTATTATTGGCACTAACCGCGCAGACAGTGTAGCCACTATTCAGTCATTATTGGCAGATCTGGATACATTAGAGCGCGGGACGGAAAAAAGCGGCGCCGACGGGGTGTGCAATTTATTACAATCCAGAGGTGTCCGCTATGTTAGTTTTGAAGAATGGAAAAAAATCGATCAAAGTGAAATTGATCGAGGCCAGGCCAAAAACAAACCCAGAGAAAAGTACACGTATATCGCCGAGATGCTTGAGCTTCTGGGGTAATTCCTCCGTCTTCCATAGCGAAGACCTTAGCAATATCACTATTTCTTTCGTTGTAGATCAGTAGAGCAATCTAGCTGGTACTACCTGAGATTTTCCAAATCATGAGCTCGATCAAGTCGTCCAGATTGTATAAAGAAGTCACCTGCCCTTTTTGCAGTCTCTTATGCGATGATCTCTCCATCCGAAATAACTCAGGTAAAATGACTGTCGCACGCCATGGCTGTCCTGTTGCTGTGAAGAATTTTGAACGCACTGAACCCAAAGTAACACCTAGCATTCGCGGCCATAGCGTGTCCCTTGATGAAGCAATTAATCACGCCGCATTGATACTACGCAATGCAAAACAAACCTTGTTTGGCGGCAGCAGTACCGATGTTGCCGGTAGTCGTGAATTAATGGCGCTTGCCGAGAAATCCGGTGCAATCGTCGATCACCTCCATGGTGACAGCATGATCAATAACATTTTGGTATTACAAAACAGGGGCTGGATAATGACTACCCTTGCAGAGCTCAAAAATCGTGCCGATCTCGTTATTTTTGTTGGTACCGATGCCAGTAGTCACTACCCCAGATTTTTCGAGCGCTTTATATGGAACCAGGCATCGCTTGCAGGACTGAAGAGAAATGCTCGTGAAATTGTTTATCTAGGTGATGAATTAAACACCAGGCCCGGTATCAATCCCAATGGCAATAAACCTGAACTTATTAAGTGTAGTAAAAATGAGATCAATGAAACTCTCGCCATCCTTCGTGCGCTGCTCAATAAAAAGAATATTCAAAGTGATGGCATTCCAACAAGAAAGCTTGCTTCTTTGAAAAAACTTGTCGAAGGTATTCACGGCGCACAATATGGCGTCATTGTCTGGGATGCTGCAGAATTTGCTGCTGAAGATGGCGATATAATCATACAAACCATTTCGGAACTGATTAAGGAACTAAACCAACATTCGCGTTTCTCCGGATTGTCCCTGGGTGGAAATAATGGTGGGATGACATTAATGAATGTCTGCGCATGGCAAAGCGGTTATCCTTTGCGAGTCAATTATGCCAGCGGCCAGCCTGAATATGATCCTTTTACCTATTCCACTAAAAGAATTCTACATAATGACGGTGCCGATGCGCTGTTCTGGCTTTCCAGCTTTAATCCCAGTTTGTCCTTACCACGTACCAATATACCCACTGTTATCCTGAGCAGACCCACAAAAAGAATTTCACCGGAGACTGAAGTTTATATCCCGGTGAGTACGCCTGGAATTGACCATAGTGGGAATTTATTCCGTACGGACAGTGTTGTCAGTTTGCCTCTGAAAAAACTACGCGATTCTACTGTACACAGTGGAAGTGAAATTTTAAAAAGAATACGGCTAGCTATATAATCCAATGTTAAAGCGACTCACAGGCGGCATCATTTACGACCCTATGCACAATATCAGAGGCAAAAAACGCGATGTCTTTATTCGCGACGGGAAGATAGTTAGAAAACCTGGGAAAAATGAACGCATCAATGAAACCATCGATATCAGCGACAGGATTGTCATGGCCGGCGGTATCGACATTCACACTCATATAGGCGGTGGCAAGGTCAATATAGCGCGTATGATGTTACCGGAAGATCATCAACATCACCCGGTGAGCGCAACGGCGATAACACGCTCAGGAAGTGGCCGCGTTGCGCCTTCCACATTGACCACGGGTTACCGTTACGCCGAGATGGGATACACCAGTTGTTTTGAACCTGCCATGTTGTCAGTTAATGCCCGACAGGCACATATGGAAATGGCCGATACACCAATCGTCGATACGGGAGCCTACAACTTGCTGGGCAATGATGATTTCCTTCTGCAACTAATCGCAGGCAAGAAAAGTCAAAAATTGATTAACGATTACGTTGCCTGGAGCATGCATGCGAGCCAGGCAATGGCGGTTAAGATAGTAAACCCTGGAGGAATTAATGCCTTCAAGTTTAATCAACGCGAACTTAATCTGGATGATAACAATTCATTTTATAATATTAGCCCACGCAAGATATTGAAGGTGCTTGCACGTTCCCTTCAGGAATTGGGGGTCCCTCACCCTTTACATGTACATGGCTGCAATCTGGGCGTACCTGGAAATGTAGATACCACTTTGAACACGATCGAGGCAATGGCTGGCCTACCAATACATCTGACACATGTACAATTTCACAGCTATGGAATAGAAGGTGATCGCAAATTTTCATCTGGTGCAGCACATATTGCTGAAGCTTTAAACAACAATAAGAACATCTCATTGGACGTAGGACAGGTCATGTTCGGCCAAACGGTTACTGCCTCCGGTGATACGATGATGCAGCATAAAGGTAGCAAACATGCGCATCCTAATAAATGGGTCTGTATGGATATTGAATGTGACGCCGGTTGCGGTGTGGTGCCCTTCCGTTATAGAGATGAAAATTTCGTCAATGCATTGCAGTGGTGTATTGGATTGGAAATATTTTTGCTGAGCAATGATCCCTGGCGGGTTTTCCTGACGACGGATCATCCTAACGGTGCACCATTTACAATGTATCCTCATTTAATCCGCTTGTTGATGGATAGATCCTTCCGTAATGATATGTTGTCTACGATTAACAAAAGTGCGCGTGCGGCTTCCATATTGGACAGTATAGACAGGGAATATTCCCTCTACGAAATTGCCATCATGACAAGAGCTGCGCCTGCAAAAAGCCTGGGACTAAGCGATCGCGGTCATCTAGGACTTAACGCCAATGCAGACATAACAATATACAAAGAACACGCTAATAAAGAAGAAATGTTCGCGAAACCTGAATACGTTTTTAAAAATGGTGAACTTGTTGTCAAAAAAGGTAAGGTGATTTATGCCCCCGCTGGTGCGACTCATACCGTTAAACCGGAATTTGACCGAGGTATTGAAAAACATCTGCAGAAATTCTTCGACCGCTATCACACGATGAAACTTGGTAATTTTAAAATAAGTGATGATGAACTGCTTGGCTACGGACGAGATTCCCTCGTTGTTCATCCTTGTGCCACTAACTAAGAACGCAATATGGAAATTAATGGCGTAAAAATTGACAACACATTTGCTGAGGCCTTCCCCATGAAGGCCACACGATTGATTATTACAGCAATGACTCTCAAATGGGCCTATCGTGCCGCCAACTCATTGACGGGTTTCGCATCATCCGTTATTGCCTGCGGCTGTGAAGCAGATATAGAACGCGAATTGAAGCCCGCTGAAACACCCGATGGTCGCCCCGGTATTGCAGTTATTATTTTCGCTATGTCCAAAGCTGCTCTATTGGATCAATTAACTAAAAGAGTAGGACAATCGGTAATGACAACCGCTACCAGTGCCTGCTTTTCGGGCAGTCATAGCGACAAGATGATTCCCCTCGGTCGGAGCTTGCGATACTTTGGTGATGGTTATCAAATATCTAAAAAAATAAACGGTATCCGTTATTGGCGTATTCCGGTGATGCATGGGGAATTCGTTTGCGAGGAAACCACGGGCATTGTTCCCGCTATAGGAGGCGGCAACTTTCTGATAATGGCAAAGACATCGAGACATGGATTAACCGCCTGCGAGGAGGCAGTCAAAGCTATTCGCGCCGTGCACGGTGCGGTAACGACCTTTCCGGGCGGCGTTGTCGGTTCAGGCTCAAAAATTGGCTCCAGGTACAAATTCATGCCCGCTTCCACCAACGAGGTGTATTGCCCCACTTTGAAAGGACAGGTTGATAGCGAATTAACAGAAGAAATTGGCTCAGTTCTGGAAATAGTCATTGATGGTCTTAGTGAAGAGGCCATCAATAACGCCATGCGTGCCGGTATCAAGGCTGTGTGTAAATTCGGATCTAAAAAAGGTATTTTTCGAATCAGCGCTGGGAATTACGGAGGCAAGCTTGGTCCTTACCACTTCAAGCTTTGGGATATATTGTCATGACAGGCATGATCTTTACCTTGAAATCGCCTCCGGAATTACCTGTTGATCTATCTCCTCTAATACCGGAGAAGCTTGATGGAAAGACTAAAACTCAAATTGGCGAAATTCAATTATTAAGTGGAAAAGAACACATTAAGGTATCAAAAATATTTTCAACCCGGGGCTCCGATTCAAGCCACATTGAATTTCATCGAAGTTCCTCGAAATTGACACATATTGGTCAGGGTATGACTAAGGGATCAGTGAGCATTCACGGAGACAGCGGAGACTTTCTCGGTAAAAATATGTGCGGCGGACAGATCGAGTCATTTGGAAATACGGGTGACTGGACAGCTAGCAGTATGAGCGGCGGCTTAATTGAGATCCATGGTAATACCGGAGACTATCTAGGATCAAATTTTAGCGGTGAACAACAGGGTATGAATGAGGGCACGGTTATTGTTTCAGGCAATGCCGGTAATCGTGTTGGTGAACGCATGCGGCGCGGTATGATCGTCATAAGGGGTCAGGCGGGTGATTATTGTGCTAATCAAATGTTAGCAGGTTCTATAATTATTCTAGGAAAAACAGGTGCTTACCTTGGCTATGGCATGAAGCGTGGCACTATCGTACTAATAAAAAAGCCGAAGCATATAATTGCCACTTTTCATGATTGTGGCTTACTGAAAATTGAATTTTTACGTTTATTATTTAAACAGATGGCGATTTCAAATAAGCAATGTTCGGATTTCAGCAAATTTGGTCCGGAGGCCATTCGCTATGCGGGTGATATTTCGTGCTCGGGCAAAGGTGAAATTCTGATACTACAAAATGCAAGGTTATCGAAATGAAGCGCACACGCGGAGAAAAAGGTCGCCAACAAGGGCGTATTCTCGAGGATAAGTATATCCATGAGATACAGGCACTATTGGGTCTGACACAAGGAAATCGGGATCTCCTTATTGAGCACCTGCACAAAATTCAGGATCACTATCATTGTATCTCCACCCATCATATTAAGGCTCTGGCGAAAGAAATGAATTTGCCTACGGCTGAAATTTATGAGGTTGCCACTTTTTATCATCATTTTGATGTCGTTAAGGAAGATGAACAGGCACCTCCTTCTCTTACAGTGAGGGTTTGTGACTCACTGAGCTGTGAAATGTTTGGTGCGAAAACGCTTCTGAATGATTTAACACAAGGTTTGACTAATGTCCGCGTTCAGTCTGTTCCCTGTGTCGGGCGATGTCATGGCGCCCCGGTGGCAGTTGTTGGCACGAATCCAATTGAGAAGGCCAATATTCGTACGGTCCAGAAAGCTATCAATAATGATGAAATTAAGATCACTGTCGATGAATATATCGACTACAAAAAATATTGTGAACTCGGCGGATACAAAACTTTACTCACCTGTGTCAACGACGAAGATAGAAAAGATGCCATCATCACCCTCATGGAAGACTCTAATTTGCGTGGGCTAGGTGGTGCAGGATTTCCTCTTGGTCGTAAGTGGCGCATTCTCAAAGATCAATCATCACCTAAACTCATCGCAATTAATATTGACGAAGGTGAACCTGGAACCTTTAAAGATCGATATTATCTGGAAAGCGATCCTCACCGATTTATTGAAGGTGCTCTGATTGCTCAATGGGCAATTGCCGCTGAAGACATCTATATCTATTTGCGCGATGAATATGCCGGATGTCGCGAGATACTTGAAAAAGAATTAAAAGCATTGAAGAAGAATCCTCCCTGTCCTTTACCAAAAATACATTTGCGTCGCGGTGCGGGGGCCTATATTTGCGGTGAAGAATCCGCCATGATCGAATCCATCGAAGGTAAGCGTGGCATCCCACGTCTACGTCCACCCTATGTCGCTGAAGTTGGTTTGTTTGGTCGCCCCACTCTGGAGCACAATATGGAATCTCTGCACTGGATCAGAGATATTATTGAAAGAGGTTCTGACTGGTTCACTTCTCAAGGTCGCAATGGACGTAAAGGTTTTCGTTCATTCTCTGTCAGCGGACGTGTGAAAAAACCAGGCGTTCATTTAGCCCCCGCCGGAATTACCATCCGCGAGTTAATAGATGAATATTGTGATGGGATGTTGGAAGGACATGATTTTTACGGCTATTTCCCCGGCGGTGCGTCAAGCGGTATGTTGCCAGCATCACTTGGTGATATACCGCTGGATTTTGATACTTTACAGGCATACGGCAGTTTTATTGGTTCAGCTGCCGTTATTGTATTGTCAAATCATGATAAAGCAAAAGAGTTGGCTTTGAACGCGATGCGTTTTTTTGAACATGAGTCTTGTGGTCAATGCACACCCTGTCGTGTTGGCACCGCCAAGGCTGTAAAACTCATGTGTAATAAAGAATGGGATCTGCCACTTTTGGAGGAGCTGGCCACTGTCATGGAAGATGCCTCAATTTGTGGTTTGGGACAAGCTGCTCCAAACCCATTACGTACGGCAATTAAATATTTTCCCGAGGAGTTCAAATAGCAATGGCAGCCAATCCTGTTTTTAACCCTGAGACTGTCACTCTCTTTAGTTTAAATGGCAAAATTACAGAAGCCTTTGGTGACGAGACCATACTTCAGGTTGCGAAACGTATCGGTGTAGAAATTCCTCATCTTTGTTATAAGGAAAATTATCGAGCGGACGGTAATTGCCGAACCTGCGTGGTGGAAATTGAAGGAGAAAGAACTCTGGCACCGTCTTGCTGTCGTCAGCCCACTGAAAATATGGTGGTGCATAGCAATAATGGGCGTGCACAACAATCCCAAAAGATGGTGCTGGAATTACTGTTATCGGATATGCCCGGCCAATCTCGATCACCTTACAAACTAGACTCGGAACTTGACCACTGGGTAGAAAAGCTGAATGTTGGCAAACCACGGTTTGAGGCGCGACAACAACCAACTGCTGATATTTCCCATCCTGCAATGGCCGTTAATCTGGATGCATGCATTCAGTGTACTCGATGCGTGCGTGCCTGCCGGGAAGAACAGGTCAATGATGTCATCGGCTTCGCCTTTCGCGGCGAGCATTCACAGGTCGTTTTCGATATGGATAATCCCATGGGAGAAAGCACTTGCGTGGCTTGTGGAGAATGCGTTCAGGCTTGCCCTACCGGGGCATTGATGCCAGCAAACAATGCGGCGCTGTTATTGCCGGACAAGAAGGTCGACTCTATCTGTCCCTATTGCGGCGTGGGCTGTTTACTGACTTTCAACGTCAAGGACGAGAAGATTCAATATGTTGACGGTAGAGACGGTCCATCCAATCAGAGCCGACTATGCGTCAAGGGTCGCTTTGGATTTGACTATGTTCATCACTCTGACCGATTAAGCAAACCCTTAATCAGACGGGAGAACATGCCCAAAACATCTGATTTAATTGAGCCTCAGGACATCGATAAGGTTTTTCGCGAAGCCAGCTGGGAAGAAGCACTAGACCTCGCCGCCTCAGGCTTTCGCGATATTCGCGACAAAAAAGGTCCCCGATCATTAGCTGGTTTTGGTAGTGCCAAAGGCAGCAACGAAGAGGCTTATTTATTTCAAAAACTGATACGTACGGGATTTCGTACTAATAATGTCGACCACTGCACAAGATTATGTCATGCATCATCAGTGGCAGCTTTGCTGGAAACCATCGGTTCCGCTGCAGTTTCCAATCAGGTCGCAGACGGATCCCATGCCGAGGTTATTATCGTCATTGGTGCCAGACCGAATGCGAATCATCCCGTGGCGGCAACGTTTATAAAAAATGCCACAGAACGTGGAAGTAAACTTATTGTCATTGAACCCTATGGTTCAGATTTAACACTTCACGCCTCTCACTTTCTGCAACTGCGTCCTTCGACAGATGTTTTGTTATTGAACGGCATTATGCATACCATCATTGATGAAGGATTGGAGAACACTGAGTTTATTAAGCTTCATACAGATGGTTTTGAGTTACTGAAGAAAAACGTTAAGAATTATAGTCCTGAGAAGGTTTCTCCCATCTGTGGCATAGCTGCGGAAACCATCAAGGAAGTCGCTCGCCTTTATGCTAAAGCAGACACCGCTATTATCTTTTGGGGAATGGGTATTTCCCAGCACATCCACGGCACAGATAATGCGCGGAGCCTGATTTCGTTAGCGTTGCTAACAGGGCAGATAGGTCGCCCAAGCACCGGTTTACATCCCTTACGAGGACAAAACAACGTACAGGGTGCGTCAGACGTAGGACTGATTCCCATGATGTACCCGGACTATCAGCCGGTTAATGACCGTGCCGCACAAAAGAAGTTTGAAACACTTTGGAATTCAGATCTGGATCCAGAGCCTGGTCTGACAGTGGTTGAAATTATGCACGCTATTCACGCTGGTGATCTGCATGGTATGTATATTATGGGAGAGAACCCTGCCATGTCTGATCCCAACCTCAACCATGCCCGGCATGCGCTTTCACAGTTGGACCATCTTGTGGTTCAGGATATATTCTTTACTGAAACCTGTAGTTATGCAGATGTCATACTCCCGGCTTCAGCGTTCGCCGAAAAAACAGGAACATTTACTAACACCGATAGACGAGTTCAACTGGCGCGTCAAGCTGTTAATCCACCCGGTGAATCTCGACAGGATTTATGGATCATCTGTGACATGGCCAGGCGTATCGGGCTTGATTGGGATTACCAATCTGTTGAAGATGTTTTTGAAGAAATACGTAAAGCCACACCAAGTATGGCCGGTATTACCTGGCAACGTCTCCAGGAAGAAGATTCTCTTACCTACCCACTAAAAAATGAAGGGGATCCCGGTACGCCGGTGATTTTTAAAGGCGGTTTTTTTCCCACAGAAGATGGACTGGGGCGCTTCGTTCCTGCTGACTATATAAAACCCGATGAACTTCCTGATGAAGAGTATCCAGTGGTATTCATCACGGGTAGACAGCTTGAGCATTGGCATACAGGCACCATGACCCGTCATTCAAGAGTGCTGGATGCTATAGAACCCAACTCATCTATATTTATCAATCCGAAAGATATGCAAAATTTGAATCTCGGTGATGATAATTTAATAACAGTAGAATCACGACGAGGAAAATTGATGACCACTGCAAGACCTGATGCTCACATGCAAGAAGGTGTAGTGATGATGTCCTTTGCCTACAGGGAAGCCGCCGCAAATCTGCTAACCAATGAAGCGCTTGATCCTTATGGGAAAATACCGGAATTTAAATATTGTGCTGTCAGAATCAGTCGTGCCGATATTCAGTAATTGCACTGAATTGGCATACTAAAAAAAGTTGACTCAATGTTAACTGCGGAACTCAACGTTCTGAAGAGTTAACGTTTCTTTAATTAGCGGCCCATCCTCAGAATCTGACTTCGCTGGAACCACGGTCGTTATCTGGTACAAGCTACCTGGTATTTGATTGGAAAAAATAAATTCGTAGCGTTTATTGGCAAAATCTGAAAATTGATTGCGACGTGGATCTTTTACGTAAGGCGAGAATGTAATTTTTTCACCTTCAATCATTTTCCCGTCAAACTTAAAACTCACAGTTTCTATCTCAGCTTCATCTGATATGGCAAATTTTATCCGTCGCTGAAAATAACGCCAACTCCCTTTCGTTAGACGATTCATTTCCATTACATCACCCTGCATGTATAGTCCAATAACAGGATTGCCTTTCACATTATTTAAGTTATCCGAGTTTGCCTTCTGTTGACGTTCTTCCGTAAAAAATTCTACGACGGTATCCTTGCTCCCATCTTCGTTTATTTTGATAATGTCGAGATAGACAGAATCGACAAATCCTTCTTCGAATGAACCTTCTCTAATAAATTCGTAAAAGAGTCTCATAGGCTTGCCCACATTGCCAAGATGACTATCTAACCATATCTTCCTCTCTGCGGAGGAAAACTCAAAGGTTTCCGGGTCGACACCTATCGGATCGCCCATACGTCCAATCTGTGGCTTTAACTCATCTTCCTTGACTGTTTGTTCGCTTTTAGTATTTGTCTTTTCTTCAGCAACAGCATGACTGAAAAAAAATCCTGTAATTAACAGGCTAACGATGAATCTCGGTACGGAAATAAATTTTCTTTTCAGCATAATATTAGTCATCTAAAGATTCAGTCACAATGATAGGAATTCTGGGCAAACCAAAATCATCTAAAATCTGATCAATTTCAATCTGATTTTCATCTATTAGTTGATTGATCTGCTGTTTCCACTCGTTCTCTCCAAAACGAACTGCCATGGAGATGTTATAGTTGAATTTCATTTCAGGATTTTCGTCACCAACTTGCAAAGGTAAAACAACCAAATCAATTTTCTTTGTGTTCTTTGCATAGAAGCCGGCTATAGGTCCCCAAATAATCGTTGCATCAATTTTTTCTGCCACTATATCATCAAGAATATTGATAGGGTTCACGGTGATTGCGCCAGCCTGTGCCACATAAGGTACCGCATTGCCAAACAAATCA
>JBLIML010000120.1:0-11521 GCA_047638675.1 Planctomycetota bacterium
TTGAGGACATCTTCATTTTCACGCGTTGCACGAATTATTTTGACTATGTAATCTTTTAATTCATCACTAATTCGAATGTCCGAAGTAAGTTTCTTTACGGCGATGACATCTTGTAGATTTACGCAGGGCGTCAAGGTGTCAATAGGATGACGCTTATTTTGCTCTGATAAAATAGCAACTTCCTGAGTCAGATCGACATACCCAAGTTCAAATCGCATGGCAAATCGGTCCATTTGCGCTTCCGGAAGAGGATAAGTCCCATGAAATTCAATTGGATTTTGTGTCGCAATAACGAAAAAAAGATCCTCGAGGCGACGTAACGCGCCATCAACGCTGACCTGAGATTCTCCCATGGCCTCCAATAAAGCCGATTGTGTTCTCGGCGATGCACGGTTGATCTCATCCGCAAGCAAAATATTCGTAAATACCGGTCCTTCGTGAAAATGAAAATTATGATCACGTTGGTCAAAGATGGATACACCTAATATATCCGTTGGCAGTAAATCTGGCGTGAATTGAACGCGATGAAATTCTGCATCTATAGATTTAGCAAGGGCCTTGGCCAAGGTCGTCTTTCCCGTGCCCGGCACGTCTTCCAGAAGTACATGACCACCACTGAAAAACGCGGCAAGCAACATTCTAATGGAGTGCTCCTGACCTTTGATAACTAAATTTATGCTGGTCGATATCGCCTGATAAATTTCCTGCCCTTGCATATTAATCCTGACTCCTGATGTTGGGTCGTCCTATATGGCTGTCTGTTAATTGAATGCCACATTGCAACGTTGTATATATCTTGAATGGCATATCTTACCGTTGTCTACTTCTTGAACGGCATATCATACCGTTGTATATATCTTGAACGGCATATCATACCGTTGTAAATATTTTGAACGGCACATTGTACCGTTGTAAATATTTTGAACGGCACATTGTACCGTTGTAAATATTTTGAACGGCACATTGTACCGTTGTCTACTTTTTGAACGGCACATTGTACCGTTGTCTACTTTTTGAACGGCACATTGTACCGTAGTAGTCGCCTGGCTGGCATGTCATAATCCAGATCTTGATGAAATTCTGCACAAAAGAAAAATGAAAATTCCTAAACAAGCTGATACGCAAATAAGCATAAATTCACTTATTGCCTCTCGTTGGAGTGGTCGAGCCTATGATTCGGAACTAATAGTATCGAATGAACAAATAATGGCGATGTTAGAGGCCGCGCATTGGGCTCCATCGTGTTTTGGTGATGAACCCTGGCGCTATATTGTTTGCAATAGACACACTAATGAAAAGTCGTGGCAAAACGCCCTGAATTGCCTTGTGGAGGGAAATCAACAGTGGGCAAAACATGCCCCGGTATTAATAGTGGCGCTGGCGAATACCATTTTTTCCGGCCAGGACAAAGAAAATCGTTGGGGAGAATACGATACTGGCGCTGCATCCATAAGCATGTGTTTACAGGCGACGGAATTAGGACTAATGACTCATCAAATGGGCGGTATACTTTCCGAAAAGATAATCGATTTCTTCTCTGTTCCTGCTGAATTTACGCCAATGACAATAATGTCTGTGGGATATCAATTAAGTAAAGAACGAGTGCCATCAGAAATGCTGGAGAGAGAAATGGCCGTGCGCAAACGTAAGCCATTTGATGAATTATTTTTTGCCGGGCATTGGGGTGAAATATTTTCCAGGGACATCTAGGTTCATGCTTTAAAGACTTTCCTATCCCAATCTGCACGATTTAGCAGTTCTAATCAGCAATAGCGTGAAAAATCGAAATCAATTACAAATCTGGCGACTTGCTGGCCCGTTAATTCTATCCAATATATCCATTGCTCTATTGGGTATTGTAGATACTGCGGTCGTAGGGCATCTGAGTCATCCTTATTACCTTGGTGCTGTCGCCGTGTCAGCTGTTGTATTTGATTTTCTTTACTGGGGCATGGGATTTTTACGCATGGGGACAACGGGAATCGTCGCCCAGGTGCATGGCAGGCGCGACCACGATCAAATACGCTCAACATTAGTGCACTCAATATTCATTGCTCTGTCAATATCCTTATTGATGTTAATCATGCAAAATCCAATTGCAAATGCGGCATTCTTCCTCATCGGCGGTAGTGAACAAGTTTTACTACATGCCCGAATTTATTTTACCTGGGCTATTTGGGGTGCGCCTGCAGTGCTGTGCTCGATGGCCATGTTTGGCTGGTTATTGGGTATGCAAAACGCCAAAGCTAGCTTGTATTTCGCAATTACGATTAACGTCATTAATATTATTCTGGATCTCATATTTGTTTTTGGCTTTGACATGGAAGTTAAAGGCGTGGCCTTAGCATCTGTAATTGCACAATACACTGGTCTCACTATGGGAATATTTCTTGTTCGCTCTGAACTGCGGAACTATCCAGGCCATTGGCGATACGAATTTATCATGGATGTCCGCCGACTATTGCGTATGCTGTCTTTGAACAAAGATATTTTTATTCGAACTATTTGCCTGATTTTTGTATTTGCTTTTTTTGCACGACAAGGAGCGCTACAGGGCGATGTTATTCTTGCCGCCAATGCCGTCTTGCTTAATTTTCAGGCACTAACGGCATTGGGTCTTGATGGTTTTGCCAATGCTACCGAAGCTTTAGTGGGTAAGGCAATAGGTGCTGAGAACAGACTTGCCTTTAAACAATCTGTACGCGGTGCATTACTTTGGTCACTTATTATCGCAACGATATTCACTTTGACTTACTGGTTAGCCGGCGATCAAGTAATAGGCTTGGTGACCAGTATCCCCGAGGTATATGACATGGCTGTAATCTACTTGCCGTGGTTGATAATTTCCCCATTACTTTGTGTTTGGTGTTTTCTTCTGGACGGGATATTCATTGGTGCAGTAAGAGGCCTCGAAATGCGTAATTCAATGTTGCTTTCCACTTTCGTAGTTTTCATGCCGGTCTGGTACCTGTTTCGGTTTCTCGGTAATCACGGTTTGTGGCTAGCGCTTCTCGTGTTTTTTGTCGCACGGGGAGTGAGTCTTGGCTGGTACTACATCAAAATAGAAAGGTGGGAAGGCGGTTTCGTTATGGCTAAGCAGAGTCCCGGGTGAAGCGAATTATTTTACGACGCTGCTGTTTGTCGGGACGGCGGCTTGCAGGAGTATGAGAGGCTGCCGCCAGTTTTAATTGAGAGGCAATAGATTCTCTTTCAATAGCACTCTCCTCTGATTCATAAAACAGGAGGGCGGCATCAGTCGCCGATCCACGTGTTTTAGCCAGGGTAAGCACCGTAATCTCATATCGATAGGGCTTGCGCCTGATTTCCAGTTTGTCATCAACTCGAATCAGTCGAGCTGGTTTAGCTTTCAAGCCATCAATCTTGACGTTACCGTTTTTGAGCGCTGTCGCCGAAAGACTTCGAGTTTTATAAAAACGAGCGCACCAAAGCCATTTATCCAGTCGCATGGATTCTGATGTATTTTCTTTGTTTTTCGACATTTATCTGTGTTTTAACACGGCGCTGTCTTATTATCCCATCTTATTTATTACAATATGTGAAAGGAGCTAAATGTGGCGGACAGAAAGTTTATTCCACTCAATATTGCTGTATTGGTAGTCTCTGACTCGCGTACTGAAAAGACCGATAAATCTGGCAAGCTTTTGGAGAGCAGATTGCTTGATGCTGGCCACAATTTGTACGAGAAACGTATTGTTATCGATGATATTCACCAGATACGTTCCCAGGTAGCCGCATGGTCTGCGAATGATGAGGTAAACGCGGTACTGAGCACTGGTGGTACAGGGGTAACCGGGAGGGACGGCACACCTGAAGCGATATCCGTTCTCTTCGAAAAGGAAATTGAGGGCTTCGGTGAAATGTTTCGGATGCTTTCCTATGAGGAAATTGGCACTTCCGCTCTACAATCCAGAGCAATCGCCGGTGTTACCAATGCCACATATATATTTTGTTTACCCGGATCTTCGGGCGCGTGTGCAACTGGTTGGGACAGGATAATTGCTCAACAACTCGATAATCGTACCTTGCCGTGCAATTTAGTCGAACTAATGCCGCGCTTAAAGGATAAATAAATTAGTACATTAATTCTAAAAAATAAGTAGAAAAATATTTCTGCGCGGCCACACGTTTAGTATATTGCCTATTTCTTATCAGGATATTTACAAGATTAGTGATTTATAGGGAGAAAATCGTATTTACAAGTATGCAATAAAACATGTCGAATTATTTCTCATATGTCTGCTGATTTTTCCCTTAGGCAATTTTGCCGCTGAAAATGACGCTGCTGCACCGGTAATCGTAATTAAAGCCGTCCAATTGGAAATTTACCCTAGAAGCTGGATGCCTGGAACGGTAATGGGTCGCTATGACTCAAAAATTGCGTCGGAAGTAGAAGGGAGGCTCGAAAAAGTACTGGATGTGGGCGATCGCGTTTTAAAAGGCGAAAAACTGGCTGCCATTGAATCCTTTACCCTGAATTTGCATGTAATGGAAATGGAAGCAGAAATATTGCCCACGGAAGCGAGGCTCGAGTTTCTTGAACGCGAAGAGAAACGCTTGAGCAAACTGGCCGAGCAAAATAACGCTGCTAAAAACCGTCTGGATGAGGTGTCATCACAGTACAAACAAACCAGAGGCGAACTCAAAGTGGCAAATGCACGCCTCGCTCAAGCGAGAGATCAGATGGCGCGGGCTATTTTATATGCACCCTTTAACGGCGTGGTGTCAGAGAGATATAAATCTGAGGGTGAGCGCGTGGAGAGGGGAGATCAGGTTGTTCGCCTGGTGAATATAGAAGAACTGGAAATTCAGGTGCGTGTACCTCAAGACGTTATTAATAATTTGCATCTAAACGGTGACATAGAGGTAACCGATGCACATCACGCGAGTACAGCGAAGTTACGTACCTATGTTCCAGTAGGTGACGAACGGTCACGCTTGTTCGAGTTGCGCCTGAGCTTTAACGAGTCTGACTGGATGTCTGGACATGCCGTTCGCGTATCTGTCCCCACCTCTGAACCCCGGCAGGTGACGGCCGTGCCAAGGGATGCTCTGGTTATCAGGCAAAATAACATTAGCGTATTCAGAGTAAATGACAAGAACATCGCTGAATTCGTGGCTGTTGAAATCGGCGGAGCGAAAGATACTATGATCGAAGTCATCGGAGATATCTCTCCCGGTGACGACATTGTTGTGCGTGGAAACGAACGCCTTCGCCCCGGCCAGTCTGTTGTTATTCAAACAAACTAAAGCTGCTTGTGAATCTAGTTAAACTCAGCCTTGGTAATCCCGTTGCCGTGATTGTCGGCATCATAATGGCCCTTATGTTTGGTGGCATTAGCCTGTCTCAGCTCCCTGTACAGCTCACCCCGGAAATAGAAGAACCACAAATTACTATAACGACCATATGGCGAGCGGCTGCGCCAAATGAAGTCGAAGCCGAAATAATAGAACCTCAGGAAGATGTTCTTCGTGGTCTGCCAGGGATGACAAAAATAACAGCCACTGCTCGAGAAGGACGAGGTGAGATCACCCTGACTTTTTCCGTTGACATGGAACTGAATCGTGCATTGATTGAGGTGTTGAACAGACTCAATCAAGTTCCCAGCTACCCTGAGGATGCCGATGAGCCCGTACTGGCGACAGTGGGTGGTGATGCAAATGCTATCGCCTATTTCTCGATAAGGCCCGTAGAAGGAAACAATCACCCCATTGACGGATACAAGGATTATATCGAAGAAGTTGTGCAAACCCGATTTGAACAGATTCCGGGGGTAGCGAAATCTGAAACTATTGGTGGCAGGGACCGCGAGATAAGAATTACTTTCGATCCTTACAAAGTTGCTAGCCTGGGCATAGAACTCCCCATTGTTTCCCGTTTGGCGGGTAGCGGTGAAGATGTCTCTGGTGGTGCTACCGACGTAGGTAAACGCGAATACAGTGTTCGATTTGCGGGTAAGTACACTATCGAAGATCTCGCGGAATTGATCATAGAATGGCGCGATGGACATCCTGTCTATCTCAGGGACGTGGCCAAAGTTGAACAACGTTTGATGGATAAAAACAGCTTTGTTCTCGAAGAAGGGCACCTCGCCATGGTAATAAGCGCCAAGCGAGAGACTGGGGTTAATGTCCTACGGGTGATGAAAGAAATAAAAAAGGCCGGAGCCGAATTGAGAGATGGGCCGCTTGCCCGTGCTGGGCTGGACATAAGACAAGTTTACGATGAGACAATTTATATTAATCAGTCCATCAGAATGTTGGCGAATAATCTTAGTATCGGCATCGTACTTGCCATTGTTATCCTCTGGCTATTTTTGCGCAGAATTCAGGCAACTTTGATGGTAGCACTTGCCATACCAACCTGTCTGATTAGTAGTTTTTTAGTTATGCATCTGGCGGGACGCACGCTCAACGTAATTTCCCTGGCGGGACTGGCGTTCGCGGTGGGCATGGTACTCGATGCATCAATAGTAGTACTGGAAAATATCATTCGATTAAGAGAGCAGGGGGCGTCCCCACAAGAGGCTTCTGAGCAGGGTGCCCTGCAAGTATCGGGGGCGCTGTTGGCCTCCACAGCAACGACAGTGGCAATCTTTTTACCCATCGTTTTTCTACAGGGTGAAGCAGGACAATTATTTTCTGATCTTGCCATAACAATCACAGCAGCAATCTGCCTGTCATTTTTAGTCGCACTGATGGTTATTCCAACTTTTTCTCTCGAGTACATGAGCAGAGTTAAATTTACTGATGCCCATGAACAATTGTGGAGAAAATGCTCGAGCTTCATCATGAGAATGACGGCTACGCCGAGGAAACGCTATACATGGATAGCGGCATTAATAATCATTCCACTGATTGTTGCCAGCGTCTTATTACCACAAAGAGATTATTTACCAGAGGGAAGCCGTAATCTTGCCCTGGCTGTCATTTTGCCGGCACCTGGAACGAATATTGGCCAAATTGAAAAAGAATTGGGCTCGGTGATTGCTAAACGAATGGATCCTTACCTGAACGGCGGCAAATACCCGGAAGTTAAACACTATTTTTTCATCAGTACTGATTCCCGTGTTTTTATGGGCGTCATTGCGAAGAATCCAAAAGAAATTGATGACTTATTAGCCGAAGTACGAATCATCATAAAAGGATTTCCTGATGTTATCGCTTTTGCAAACAAGCGATCCTTATTTACTGGTAGTGGGGGGGGGCGCTCCATTGATATGGACTTACAGGGCAAGGATTTAACTAGCGTGATGCAGGCTGCGAAAGTGGCATTTGTTGAAGTGCAAAAATCCATTCCCGGTGCATCAGTGCAGCCTGTTCCCGGCCTGGAGTTGGCGCAACCTGAACTACGATTAATACCTAACGAACGACGCATCACCGAGGCGGGATGGAATAGAGGCATCATGGCAGGCATCATAAGGGCGCTCGGCGATGGTCTCTATGTGGGCGATTATTTCGATGGGGAAAAGACGATGGATATCATCGTTCGTGCGGAACCCTGGGCGACACCGGAAGAACTGGCGAGTATCCCCCTTGCGACCCCTAATACCGGTATTTTGCCTCTGAACGAACTGGTTGAGATCAGAAGAACAGCGGGGCCTGATGAAATTCGGCGAGTAAATCGCCGTAGAACAGTCACCTTGAGAATAACACCACCGGTTAATGTCTCTCTTGAGGAAAGTATGCAAATTTTGAAAAATACTGTTGAAGCCAAAGTACGTGGTGCTTTGCCTGAAGATGGAAGCATTTCCTACACGGGGAGCGCGGATAAATTGCAATTGGCTTTACAAGGTATGACGGGTAGTTTTATTCTCGCTATTGCTATTCTTTACTTGTTGATGAGCGCCTTGTTTCGTTCTTTTCGCGATAGTTTTCTGGTGATACTTGCTCTTCCATTAGCAACAGTAGGTGGAGTGGTTGCACTATTTCTCATTAATACAATACCGAGTTTATTCGGCAAAGCAGTTTTTCAACCTATGGATTTAATCACCATGATAGGTTTTATTATTCTTCTTGGACTGGTGGTGAATAATGCCATTTTACTCGTTCACCAGTCCCGAGCGGGAGAACGCGAAGGTTTAAGTCGAGAGGAGGCGGTCGAGCGTGCGGTACGTCAACGCCTACGCCCTATTATTATGAGCACATTAACAAGTATCTTCGGTATGCTGCCCCTACTATTGATTCCAGGCGCCGGTACCGAACTTTATCGTGGTATGGCAGGTGTCATTGTAGGTGGCATGAGTGTCAGCACCATCTTTACCTTAATACTCTTGCCGAGTCTTTTGCGAATCGGTGAAGACAAACAACTGCAACAGATCTAAAGCAATCAATTTATTCGCACAAATCGCCTGGCTGGCCTAAAATAGATCTAAATCTGTTACTAAACTGTCTCTCTATGCAATTACTTACTCGCCGAATGCTATCCCTTTTCCTGGTGTATTGTTTCACCGGTATTAGTGTGCCTATGATTTCAGCCGAAGTATTTGTTCTGAAAAATATAGAGGATTCTGTCGTTGGCGAAATCCAAAAAATCCGGGTAAGATCTGAAGAAACCCTCCTCGACATTGCCAGAGCTAACGGCCTGGGCTATCAGGAAATAAAAAGCGTAAACCCGACAGTGGACACCTGGCTGCCATCAACGGATATGGAAGTAATATTGCCTTCAAAGTATGTTTTACCGATGGCCAAACGTGACGGTATTGTCCTGAATATACCGGAAATGAGACTTTATTATTTTCCGAAGAGCAGGGCTGGCGAATCAACCAATGTCGTGACTTATCCTCTGGGAATAGGTCGCGAGGGCTGGCAAACGCCCTATGTCGATACACGGATAATCGAAAAGAAAAAACATCCTTCCTGGCATCCACCGGAATCAATTCGTAAAGAACATGAAGCGATGGGTGATCCGTTGCCGAAACGAGTTGAATCAGGACCCGACAATCCGCTTGGCGATTACGCCATGCGACTCGGCCTACCTGATTACCTGATTCATGGCACCAATAAACCTTTTGGCGTCGGCATGCGAGTGAGCCACGGCTGCATAAGATTATATCCGGAGGATATTGAGGAATTATTTCAGCAGGTCAAATTAGGGACGCCAGTTTATATTGTGAACCAACCTTATAAAGTTGGACAGTACAAGAATAAGATTTACCTCGAAGCGCATCAATATCTGAATGAGGACAGCGAGCAATATAAAGACAATTTGACCAGCGTGGTGAAAATGATCGTCAAATTAACCGATGAGAAAAATTATCAAATCGAATGGGATCTGGCCAAGCAAGTGATCAGAGAAATGAAAGGGATCCCCGTGGTAATAGGCAGGCTTGAGTCAACTCTAATGCAGACCGAAGCCGAATTGACTAATGTCACTGACGAAAAAGCTAGTGGTATCAGCTTGCAACTGGAAACCGGTATTTCGCCTTAGTTATCCGCTTTATTTCAAACCCGCGTACATAAAAAAAGCCCCTTGCTAATGCGAGGGGCTTTTGGCTCAAGCCATTGTATTACAGACTTTATTTTGCCATTGCTTTTTCAAACATGCGATCTAAACGGCTGGTGTTTTCACTACAACATGATGCTGCTGCATCTGCGGCAGACTGTGCAGATCTGGCAGCATCCAGTGCCTGATTTGCTACGGATAGAGCATTATCAGCCCGTGAAGTGGCGCTGTTGGCAGTTGATAGTGCTGTTTCTGCAGTAGACCTTATTTGTGCGATTTCTTCAGTTGTAGCACAACCGCCCAGTGATCCAAGTGCCAAAGCGATGATTGAAGCTTTTACTATTGTTGATTTCATTCTAAATTCTCCTGTTAATCTTGCCGTCTGGACATCCCAGTTTTGGTTTGCGCATAATGACGGAAATTTTAATTATTATCAATTTTTTTAGGCTCCCTTAATGAGACTTTTATCACTTTACCTGCGGTTTTTCGTAATGTTTATGGCAAAAGTTGATGGAAACTGATTTCTCGATAACAAAACAGGCGAGAAATACGTCATTTTAAAGTCTTGTATCGATGCGGGTATTGCTCAGTTATGAACTCGAATACCGCGTCATCGAATCCGCGCACCTGCTTTTCCTCACAATAATCGTCCAGCCAGGAGAGTATTTCAGATAGATTTTTATTTCCGGAAACTCGATATGTCTCAGGAGTTTGTTTGTTGAACGCAGTCAGGTACCCCATTAAATAATTTCTATAATACTCATCATCGTCACTCTTCCGTGAATTACTGTAATTGAAACAGGACTTATGGCCGGCACCCCAGATGGCAAAATTACCAGCTTTATCTGCAGCATCTGCCGTATAAACAGTTAGCAATAACAAACTACCCAATAAGTATTTCATCTTTGTCTCCTTACTTCTATGTAGTCATTTCGACTGTTGATATATATTTTTGTGATCACCGCATCACATGGATTTTCATGTATCGATATTCTTAAAACGGGTGTGTAACAACGAAAGGATTTGCTTAAACCTGCGGCTCTCATCGTATTAATCATCATCCATGAAACTGGCACGCGCGAAATGCACGCACAATATTACATTTCTTAATGCCTATTGAAAGGCATCGGTCGTCCAGAAAACTGAGATTTGAGAAACTCCATCTGGTCACCAAGGATTTTTCTATTCGATAATGCCAGGTACTCAGCCCAGTTTGGCACATAGGGGATGGCAAGCAATGGCATCTTAGCCTGTTCAGGGATCCGATTACCCTTTCGCGTATTGCATGATCTGCAGGCCGCCACCACATTCAACCATCGATCCTTACCTCCTTTGGAAATGGGGATAACGTGGTCGCGAGTCAAATGTGATTCATGGTACTGCTTCCCGCAATACATACATAAATGCGCATCGCGTAAAAACAATTCCCGGTTAGTCAGTGGGGGTATTGTTCGACTAAGATGCTTGTGAGACGTGGAACGCTTGATCGCAATAATCGAATTAATGTCAATAACAGAACGTTCACCACTACGTCGATTAAAGCCACCGTGGAATGTGAAGCTTTGTTGTCCTGCTGTCCACGCAATCATATCCCTGCTATACAGACAAACTGCCGTCTGCCAGGGAATCCAGGTTACCGGTTTTCCAGAGATATCTAGTCGCAAAATCAGAGGTGGCATGATTTAATCCCATATTCGCTTAGTCACCAGCAGTTCTAGAAATTAGCTTCGATGCACTTTTCAGAAACAGGCTAATGTTACAAATAAATCTGTTTTATTAGAAAGATGAATGAAAATCAAGTTATTAGACAATTTAATTGATAAGTATTCGCAATGAAAGCCATTAACGAGTTGTTATCCACAATGAAGGCGCTTCGTGATCCACAGACAGGCTGTCCATGGGATAAAAAGCAAACCATTGGTTCCATAGCTCACTATACACTTGAAGAAGTCTATGAAGTTCTTGAATGTATCGAGAACAACGACATGGATGGCTTATGTGATGAACTAGGTGATTTGCTTTTTCATGTAGTATTTTACGCAGAGATGGCTAATGACA
>JBLIML010000121.1:0-11465 GCA_047638675.1 Planctomycetota bacterium
GAAAACGCGACCTGTCTTTGTTTTGAACATCTTCTTCATGTCTTCAAAAAGTGGCAGCGTAAAATCAGGGAAATCTGCAGCGCGCATGTCCTCTTGTTCAAGATTCATGGCGTTACGGACACGTTGGGGCACATTAGTCGGGCCTGGTATATAAAGAAAATTACGTCCGGGCATGGTCGTCCTCCTGTAAGGATTATCGCTCGTAGAGTTTAAGGGGAAAAAAGAGGTCAATGCTCGACAAGGCGTCCGGCGCATTCACGAATGCAAATTTGTGGGGTCTAATAATGAAGCCCGATAATGCTTAACTTTACGTTTGTGGACAGGCGCGGCTGCTCCCTCTGATGCCCACTAACGGAATTGATGTGTGTATTTCAACACAAACTACAGGCACAAAGCCAGAAACATTAGGTTAAATATTTGCTCTCCGTGGTAACGACTTACAAGAACCTCTTTTAATTGAGTATCTTAGCCAGCCCATTTTGCAAATCAGCCTGGATGTCATCTATATCTTCAAAACCCACCGATAGACGAATTAAGCCCTCATTGATGCCTGCCGACTGGCGTTCTTCATCACTTAGCTTGTTGTGAGTGGTAGTTGCCGGATGTGTAATAGTGCTCTTTGCATCTCCAAGATTAGCCGTGATTGAGAAAAGTTTTGTGGCATCGATAAATTGCCATGCCGCTTTCCTTCCGCCAACTAGCTCAAAACTCACGATCCCGCCAAACCCACTTTGCTGTGTCTTCGCCAGGGCATGTTGGGGATGGTCTGGCAAGCCGGGATAATACACTTTTTGTATGCCATCTTGTTGTGTCAACCATTCCGCGACTAACTGTGCGTTACGACAATGTTCACGCATACGCAAGCCGAGTGTTTCCAGACCCTTGAGAAACACCCATGCATTGAATGCACTCATGGTCGGTCCTGCTGTGCGTAAAAAAGCAAATATTTCTTCACCCACCAGCGACTCACTTCCAATAACTGCGCCACCAACACAACGTCCCTGACCATCCAGATATTTGGTAGCTGAATGGATGACAATATCGGCGCCGAACTCAAACGGACGTTGTAATACCGGTGTACAAAAACAATTATCAACAACCAATAAGCAATCATTAGCGTGTGCCAAATTTGCCAATTGTCGAATGTCTGCAATTTCTGTAAGTGGATTTGATGGCGTTTCCAGAAATAACATCCGTGTTTCAGGCCGAATAGCCCTTTCCCAGGCGTCGTAATCCGTTAACGATACAAAGGTGGTCTGCAATCCGAATTTTGACAATATCTTTTTGAACAAACTCACCGAGGTGCCAAAAATACTGGCGGATGAAACGATATGATCACCCGATTTCAGCAGCGCCATACACGTACTTAGAATGGCACTCATGCCTGAGGACGTCGCCACGCAACGTTCGCCGCCCTCCATTGCGGCCAGCCTTTCTTCAAATGTCCTTACTGTGGGATTGGTAAAACGTGAATAGATGTTACCCGGCTCATCTCCGGCAAACCTGGCTGCCGCTTCGGCCGCATTTTTAAAAGTGAAACTGGAACTAAGAAATATAGCTTCGCTATTCTCGCCTTCGTTTGTGCGTTGGTGACCGGCACGTACCGCATTGGTGTTAAGCCCATACAAATCAGGGTCGAATTTACTCATGACCGTCTCCTAAACATAGTGTAAAGCAGCATAGAAAGAGTCAGCTGTTGTAGCGAAATACTGATGCGGGGGGTTGGAAAGTGCCTAAGATCCCTTACTGAACAAAAAGGGATCGGACACGGTCGCTTCGGACGTCCTCGGGAATATGTTCCTGACATTCCCTACCTCCTACATCCATGTAGTCGTGTCCTCTCGCGACATACGTACGTCCCACCGTCGCTACGGACTCCTGTCCTCTCGCGACATACGTACATCCTGTACGCAATTCCTGCATCAGCTGGTCGCTAAAGCAGGTTGCCCCTCTTTAGCCGTATTTATTATGCGCCCGCAAGCTGAAATCAAATCGGCGCAGGCATTAAGATAGAGAAAGCGGTAGAATATGTCAATCCAAGTGGCGGATATTGCAGGTGATGAGCCGGATTATTGACGCATCCCTGCTTTCTTCGGTTCCTGTTTGGGGATGTAAATTCAATCGATTAGTTTGAGGAGAATATTTGTGGCAACAGCAAAAAACACGCCCGCAGAGGGGGCGAAAATCACTATTTCCAACGGTAAACTGGAAGTTCCTGATAATCCTGTCATCCCTTATATAGAAGGCGACGGCATCGGCCCGGATGTATGGCGCGCGGCAAAACTGGTTTTCGACGCTGCCGTCAACAAGGCCTACGACGGTAAAAAACAGATCCACTGGCTGGAAGTCCTTGCTGGCGAAAAAGCCAACAAGGAAACGGGTTCCTGGTTACCGGAAGAGACTCTGGACAATTGCCGTAAATACCTTGTCTCCATAAAAGGACCATTGACCACGCCCATCGGTGGCGGTATTCGCTCCCTGAATGTGGCCCTCAGGCAAATCCTTGATCTCTATGTCTGCTTACGGCCGGTACGTTGGTTTAAAGGCGTGCCATCGCCAACACGCCGCCCTGAAGCGGTCGATATGGTGATCTTTCGTGAAAATACAGAAGACATCTATGCCGGTATTGAGTTCGAGGAAGGTAGCGATGATGTTAAGAAATTTCTCGATTTGTTTAAGGAGGCTTTTCCTAATCAGTATCAAAAAATTCGCTTCCCTGCGACTACCGGTATAGGTATTAAATCTGTCTCTCAGGAAGGTACCTTCCGTCTTGTGCGAGCGGCTATCAAATATGCTATCGCCAATGATCGTAAAAGTCTGACCCTGGTACACAAAGGCAATATCATGAAATTCACCGAAGGTGCCTTTCGAAATTGGGGTTACCAGATAGCCGAGGAGGAATTTCCTGACAATACCTATACCTGGGATCAGTGGGAACGCACAGTCTCTGAGAAAGGTAATGATGCGGCGAACAAAGAGCAGGAGGAAGCGCTTGCTTCAGGTAAAATTCTGATCAAAGACGCCATCGCCGATATCACCTTGCAGCAGATTTTGACGCGACCAGAAGAGTTCGATGTGATTGCCACCATGAATCTAAATGGCGATTATCTATCTGATGCCCTGGCAGCACAGGTGGGAGGCATTGGCATAGCACCAGGTGGAAATATTAATTACGACACCGGTCACGCCATCTTTGAAGCCACGCATGGCACAGCGCCCAAATACGCGGGGCAAGACAAAGTCAATCCAGGTTCCTTAATTCTTTCCGGTGAAATGATGCTCCGTTATTTAGGCTGGGTTGAGGCAGCGGATCTCATTATTAAATCGATGGATCGTACGATTGCTCAAAAAATAGTTACTTATGATTTTGCCCGTCAAATGGACGGTGCCACGGAAGTGAAATGCAGCGCCTTCGCCGAAGCTATGGTTTCCAATATGTAGATGAGTAACCCTGCCGCTGACAGGGGCATCGTTGCGGAAAGTGCAAAAGCAATTTATGAAGAGTTTTTGCGCTACAACGATGCCTTTAGTCGCACAACCAACCGCGCTCGTCGTCGTTTTGAACAACGCGACTGGCAGGGTCATCAAAAAGATATTGTCGAGCGAGTTGAGCTATATGAGAATTCGGTTCAACGATTGGTGGTTGTCCTGCGTGAGTCTCTTGGAACACGCGTCAACGATCACGCTTTATGGAATGAAATAAGATGGTATTTCGGTCAACGCCTCGCCAAGGTACCTGATGCAGGCTTTATCAAGACCTATTTTAACTCCACCACTCGTCGTATTTTCGGCACCGTTGGCATTGACCCGGAAGTTGAATTCGTCTCTCCGCCCTTTGATGATGAACAGGAATTAATCCAGTCTCTTAATTTAAAACGTTATCTTTACTGGGGCTCACTGCCCGATGTATTTTCGCATGTCCTGAATGATTTTGCTTTTAAAGTCGCATACGCCAATCTTGAAAAAGATGTTGATTTTATCGCTCAGGAGGTCGAACAATATGTTCGTATGAATCTCGATACACTGGACGATCTGATTCGCTTTGAATTTATTGATTCTGTTTTCTATCAATCTGCTCGCGCCTATCTGGTTGGCAGGATTGTTCTGCAAAACAATATTATACCGATTGTGATTGCTCTGAAGAATGGCGACGATGGCATTTGCGTCGATGCCGTTCTTATGTATGAAGATGAAGTCAGTATCGTTTTCAGCTATACGCGTTCTTATTATTTTGCCGATCCTAATTCGGTTGTAGCGGCTGTGCATTTTCTCCACACTATTTTACCTCGCAAACCTGTCGATGAATTGTACACGGTGATGGGTCGCCTGAGACAGGGTAAAACCGAGCGATACAGGATCTTCAGTCATCACCTGAATAACACCAACACAAAATTTGTACATGCCGATGGCGATAAAGGTCTGGTCATGATTGTATTTACTTTGCCTTCGTACGATCTGGTATTCAAAATAATCCGCGATAAATTCGGATATCCAAAAACGATAAAACGAGAGGATGTGCTGGAAAAATACCGACTGGTCTCCAAGCATGATCGGGCCGGCCGATTAATTGATACGCAGGAATTTCGAATGCTTGAGTTTCCTTTGGATCGTGTCGCCCCGGAATTACTCGACGAATTGCTGAATGAAGCCGCTAACACTGTCGTTATAGAAGGTGAAAAACTGATCATTAATCATGTCTACATTGAACGGCGTGTAAGACCCCTGAATTTATATATTCGTGAGGCCCATCGTTCTGCGGCCGAGCGGGCAATACTGGACTACGGGCAAACCATTCGTGATCTGGCCAACACCAATATTTTCCCAGGTGATTTACTATTAAAGAATTTTGGCGTCACTCGTCATGGGCGGGTAGTATTCTATGATTATGACGAAGTAGCTCTGGTGACTGAATGCAAATTCAGGGAAATACCTCAGTCGCGCGACGAGGATGACACCATGCGTTCTGATATCTGGTACCACGTTAATCCACACGACATCTTTCCAGAGGAATTTATAAAGTTTCTAGCCATGGATGACGAACTCAGATCACTGTTTATCGAAGTGCATGGAGATTTACTCACAGCAAATTTCTGGCGTGAGATGAAACAAAAACATATGCAAGGAGAAATATCTCTGGTGGTCCCTTATTTTCGTCCCAGCATTCCTTCGAAACGGGCGAAAAAATCCTTAGCTTCCCACTGAATTCCCTTACTCGCGAATGAATAAGGTGGTTCTCATTGACGCGATACCCGTAACTTTCCAGGCCCATAATTTGCGACTATTCAGGTATATTTTTGTATTCCTGCTTTATTCGTTTTGTATTGCAGGTTGCGAACAAGAAACAAAACCATCACCACTGCTTACCCTGGGTGGTCTGACCATGGGCACTACTTATACCATTAAGATAAATGAAGCTGGCATGTCTTTGCCGGTAGAAAAAATAAATGCCGAGATAAATAATATTCTCATCGATATTAACGGGAAAATGTCTACCTATATTGATGACTCGGAATTATCCCGGATAAATCAATCTACGAGCTTAAGCTGGATACCTGTTTCGCCCGATCTATACCAACTACTCAACGATGCAATAAATATTAGTCAGTTATCCAATGGTAGTTTTGATATTACTGTGGGTCCATTGGTCAATTTATGGGGCTTTGGTCCGAACAAGTCGCAGGAGATTCCTGGCACTTCCGAAATCTCCGAAGCACTATCAAGAACCGGTTTTCAGCAGATAACATTACGTCACTCACCGCCAGCTTTGCAGAAGAGGCGCGCTGATATATATATCGACCTCTCAGGTATCGCCAAAGGTTATGCGGTGGATAAAATCGCTGAGTATCTGGAGCAACAGAACATAGACAATTACATGGTCGAGATTGGTGGCGAGATACGTGCAAAAGGCGTTAATAAAGTAGCTTTTGCCTGGCGCATCGGCATTGAAAAACCGGAAGTTGAAAAGCGTGGGGTCCAACGCGTTATTAAACTCGATAATATTGCCATGGCGACCTCCGGCGACTATCGCAATTACTTTGAAGAGGACGGAAAACGCTATTCTCACACCATCGATCCCCATAGCGGATTTCCAATTACCCATGATCTGGCCTCAGTCACTGTTTTGCATAAATTCACTGCCTGGGCAGACGCCCTGGCAACGGCTTTTTTAGTTATGGGCAAGGATGCTGCGTATGAGATAGCAGAGAAGGAAAATCTTGCGGTCTTATTCCTGCAACGAACAGAGACCGGCTATAAGGAAACGTATACCGATGCGTTCGTCGACTCTTTGCTTGATAATTAGCACATGCTGACCTGGGAGACGATTTTCATATTGGTGCTCATTATCTTGATTGCCTCTATCTGGTTTGAAAGTTTACGTGTGCGGGAGTTTGTTATTAAACATTGTCATCATTTATGTCGGGAAATAAATTTGCAGTTACTTGATCAAACTGTTTCACTCACATCACTTTCTCTGAGAAGAACGGACAGCGGTAGCCTGGGCTTCAAGCGAAAATACCAGTTTGAAGTCAGTGAGAATGGCGCAGATCGGTTTTCAGGCTATATTACTTTAGTAGGTAATAGAATTATTGAAAGTCGCCTGGAAGGTCCTGATGGCCAAAATATTTTTCACCAGGGTAAACCGTCTACTCTGCATTAAATTTGACCTGTGCTATTGGAATTCGATAAGCCCACTGTCACAATAGCCAGAATTTTTTACTCAGGAGAGCTCAAATGCCTTCGTTTGATGTGGTATCCGAAATTGACGCTCACGAACTTGCTAACGCCATCGATCAATGCAATCGTGAAGTGTCCAATCGTTTTGATTTTAAGGGCACGAATTCGCGCGTTGAAGAAAAGGATGCTGTGCTGACTTTGATAGGACCCGGTGAATTTCAGATCCAGCAAATGACAGATATTCTGCTGATAAAATTGTCCAGGCGAGGTATCGATGTCGGCTGTCTAAAATACGATAAAATCCAGGAAAATATTAATGAGTCACGCCAGGAAATCACTGTAAGACAAGGTCTCGACAAGGATCTTTCACGAAAAATAGTAAAATTGATTAAAAACACAAAACTCAAAGTTCAATCCAGTATTCAGGGAGATCAAGTCAGAATCACCGGCAAAAAGCGCGACGATCTGCAGGAAGCCATCGCATTTCTGAAGGAACAAGAGTTGGGACAACCGCTTCAATATTCAAATTTCAGAGATTAAAATTATTCCCCACTGCGTGCAAACGAGACTCATGTGAATTACGCCCTCAACGAATATCAAATTACCTGTCCCTATTGTTGGGAAATCTATTCTCTGGTGCTGGAAACGGAGGCATCGACCGTTGAACTGATAGAAGACTGTCAAATCTGCTGTCACCCCATACAATTGCGGATGGAAACAGCTTTTGACGGAGAAGTAACTCTGCACGCCGAGCGTGCAATGTAGAGTCTTTTACAAGCTTCGAAAAACACGCCAAAGATATTGAAAGCGCGAAAAAAAGGCTAGCGTAAAACGCTAGCCCCTTTTCATATCCCTTATATCTGATTTTGTATTTAACTTTATATATTGTTTTTTTATAACCAGTTGAACATCACTATGCCAGCTACCGCTGTACATACTATGAAGTACGGTAATGCCATAAACACCATCGTCACATATCCCAAGCGAATGCGCGGGGCGAGTGATGACATCAAGAGGAACAGGAATGCTGCCTGACCATTTGGTGTTGACATACTCGGGATACCTGTACCCATTACTACGGCGACTGATTGCGCTTCATATAGTTCTCTAGTCAGCACACCCGACTCAAGCAATGGAGTTATTTGGTCCATATAGATGGTTGCTACGAATACGTTATCACTGATTGCTGATAACATACCATTTGTTAGGAACACCATAAAGACCTGCATTCCACCGTCCATCTGCAATACCCATTCCATGACAGGAGTAAACATCGCCTGGCTATTGATCATTGCAACAACTACGTAGAATACGACAAGTAGTGACGCGAATGGCAAACCCTCAACAAAGGCCATTCCAAGTTTGTGCTCATCGGTTTCACCCAACATGGAAGAAGCCAGCACGATCACACCAAGACCGATCAAACCGATCTCAGCCAGGTGCAGCGAGAGCGCCGCTATCATCAGAACCGAAACAAAGATTTGAATTTTGATCATCAAACGATCTTTATCAGTTTCAGATTCCTGAATTCTTCTTTCTTCCTCAGCTAGAACTTGCCGAACTGCATCAGGAAGCTCCGCACCGTAGCCAAAGAATTTTCCGAAAGGTCGAATTTTCTCTAAAAGATAACATACCAGGATACCAGCGAAGAGTGTTGGCAAGGTGGCTGGAGCAACTTTTGACGCGAAAGTAACGAAGTCCCAACCGGTATGATAGCCAATAACGATATTCTCGGGTTCACCCACCAAAGTACATACGCCGCCGATCGCCGTGGCCACTGCACCATGCATTAACAAGCCACGTAGGAAAGCACGAAAAGCTTCCAGATCTGCTAAATGCGCTTCTTCAATATGGTCATCGCTGGAAGGTAATCCAGGCTCACGTCCCGTCTTGGTGATCACCTTTTCATATACGACATAGAACGTCGTAGCCAGGCCGATGAGTACTGCCAGGATTGTAAGCGCATCGAGGAACGCTGAAAGTATGGCGACTACGATTACAGTAACAACATTCATGGTGACTCGGGATTTAATACCCAATAACACCTTGTTCATAAATTTAAAGAGCATTTCCCGAAGAAAATGCACAGCGGCTACCATAAAGATAACCAGGAGAATCACCGGCAAACCATGTACTACTTCTTCATAAACATGGTGTGTATCAGTCAGACCCAGTGCTAAGAGCTGCAATCCAAGTAAGCCCCCGGGTTGAAGTGGGAAACATTTCAGAGCCATCGCCAGAGTGAAAATAAACTCAAACAGAATTATCCAGGAGGTGACGAGTGGTCCAAGAATAAAATATAGAAGGACATTTATTACGAGAGCAGCGATTACCGCCTTCTTGTACCACATCGGTGTTGGGCCAAGAAAGACCTCCATAAAAGTACCAGAAGTATTGGTTGCAGTAGTTGCAGTTGACATTGATTGCTTCCTTAGATCGTCAGTTACCCGAGCGCACTACATGCGCTACATTATTAATATTTAGGCGTACTAATTAAAATTCATTTCTTATTCTAGTTTCAGGTATCCCTGAACATAAAATGCCCGGACCTGGTCGAAATGCTTCATCGACCGAATCTGCCCGAGCGTATTTGAGCGCATATTACCTCAATCTGGCAATAGGGTATAGTAAAGTCGCTGAATTGCTGGACATGGTGGGACTTAGCGCATCCATAGCTGACCGCTTTGCGCACGAGTTTAGCGGCGGCCAAAGATAGAGAATTGGAATATCGCAAGCACTTGCGCTGACCCTGCGCTTCGTCGTTTGCTACGAGTCGGTTTCCGCGTTGGACGTTTCTATTCAAGCCCAGATCATTAACCTTATCGAGGAGCTGCAGGAGCGCCTTGGTCTGACCTACCTCTTCATCGCCCATGACCCTTCTGTGGTTAGGCACATCAGCACTCGGGTGGCGTTGATGTACCTGGGCGAAATTGTTGAACTCGCGGATCGTGTCAGCATCTACCGAGACTCAAGGCACCGGTATACCAAGGTGAGGGTATACAAAGAACAACAAAATCAATTACCATACACGCATCAAAACCAGAAAAGGAAATTGCTATGTACCAGAAAATTGTAGCCGCACTAGATTTTTCGGAGAACAACGATAAAGTCTTGGGCTCCGCACTTAAGCTCGCGAATAACGATGCTTCAAGGCTTCATCTTATACACGTAGTTCAACCAATTACTGAAGGTTACGCGCTGAATGTCTATTCGAAAAATTTCCTTGCCCTGGAGGAAGAAGCACTGGAATCTGCTACGGAGCAATTAGCAAAAATAGCAGAAACCAAGAATATACCTTCTGGTCAAATTCGCACAATTGTTGGCGATAGAGCTGGAGAAATTCGTAAATTAGCAGAAGAAGTTGACGCTGAAGTCATTGTTATAGGCAGCCATGGTTATTCGGGGCAAAAGCGTCTTCTTGGAGCAACCGCTAATAAGCTATTGCACGGAGCCAAGTGTGACATTCTTACTGTTCATGCCACCGAGACCTAAGCCATAGAAAAAAGGGTATGCGGAAGTCCAGGCTTATCTGGCACGAAAGTGTAGTGATACTAACTAGTTGAACAAACGACCGTTTACGAGAAAATGCACCCAAATGGAGGCCAGATAGCCTAGCATTATCGCCCAGCTCCACTTTAAGTGACTCATGAAGGTATATACGCCTCTTGCCTGCCCCATAACAGCCACCCCCGCAGCGGAGCCAATCGATAGCATCGAACCGCCCACACCTGCAGCCAATGTCACTAATAACCATTGACCTAGTTCCATCTCAGGCATCATGGCGAGTACGGCAAACATGACAGGAATATTGTCGATCAGAGCGGAGAGAAAACCCACGAGGATATTTGCCTGAGTAATGCCCATGTCTTCATACATCAATATTGAGACAAGCTCCAGATAACCCAGCGTACCCAAACCGCCAACACAAAGTATAACTCCATAGAAGAACATCAAGGTGTCCCATTCGGCACGGGCAAGTTTCTTGAATACGTTAAATGATTGTTGCTGACTGTCTTTCTCCTGATCCTCATCAAGTGCCTCTGGTCCCAGGGCGCCGGTTCCTTCATCACTGGGAATATGATGCTTGAGCTGTAGATAGTAAGAAAATAACTTGAGAAATCCCAGACCGGTCATCATACCGATGACCGGAGGCAGGTGTAAAAAACTGTGCACGCAGACTGCCAGTGTAATAGTGATGATAAACAGGCCCACAACGATCCACGCACCGTCTTTTAATACTACTTCTTCATTAATAGCAGCCGGCTTTTCATCGGCAATGAAGAAATACATAATTGACGCTGGAATTAACCAATTCACAAGCGAAGGGATTACCAAATGAAAGAATTCGGAAAATTCCACCAGATTACCTTTCTGCCAAACCATCAGAGTTGTAATATCGCCAAATGGACTGAACGCGCCACCTGCGTTAGCAGCCACTACTATATTAACGCAGGCTATGGCAACAAATTTGGTATTGCTTCCACCCACAGCCATTACCACGGTTGACATGAGCAATGCAGTTGTGAGGTTATCTGCAATCGGTGAGAGACAAAATGCGATGCCACCTGTCAGACAAAAAATGCTACGTAACGAGAACTGTTTTGACAACAACCAGGCACGTAGGAGATCGAAAACACCGCGATCTTCCATAGTGTTAATGTAGGTCATCGCGGCCAGTAAAAACAGAAACAGCTCGGCAAATTCCAGTAAGTTGTGACGCACAGCCTCTTCGGCAGTATGTGTGTCACCATGTTGTGCGTAAACAAAGGCAACAATCATCCAGATTATGC
>JBLIML010000122.1:0-11448 GCA_047638675.1 Planctomycetota bacterium
TTTGTCACGGATCTGATGTACCTGCGCAATCGCTAACGCACATCTATCCAGCAGCATGGTCTGTAGTTTTTCGCCCTCACGGCGTCGTGTATCCAGTAACAGCTCCAGGCTTTTATCTAATGCCTCCACTAGTGTTTTTCCCAGACTCTCAATATCCAGCGTCCCCCGTTCAATGACGCCAGGCCAGCGCAGAATATCCAGGGGATTTAGTGGTGCAGGATTCTTAAAAGGTAGAGACTCTGCTGCCCTTATTAACTTCTCTGCAAGCGTACTGTTAACAGGCAAGTTGCCACTGCTGGCATCATCGGCTTCAAACCGCAGATTACAATCTACTTTACCGCGCGTTACTTGCGCAGAGATGTGTTCTCTAATAGTCGTTTCCAACATGCGCAATTCGTCTGGCAGGCGGATGGACATTTCGAGATAGCGGTGATTTACCGTTCTGATCTCCCAGACCGCTCGACCCCAACTTCCTGACTCTTCCAATCTCGCAAAGGCGGTCATGCTCGATGTCATGCAATTTCCTCGATTTCATTATTATCACGCAGATTGAACATACTAACTGCTCATAAGCGTTCATGAAATAGCGGAGTATGTATAATCACTTATTTTTGGAGAATAATTATGCGTCCAAGTGGTCGAGCAGAGAATGAATTACGTCAGGTAAGCCTAAGCCGTCATTATACCCGTCATGCTGAGGGTTCTGTTTTAGTCGAATTTGGCCACACCCGAGTACTGTGTAATGCGACATTTGAAGCGAAAGTACCTCCTTTTCTTAAAGGGTCAGGAAAAGGTTGGGTAACTGCTGAGTACGGTATGCTACCGCGTTCAACCGGGCAGCGCATGAGGCGAGAAGCGAGTCAAAATCGCCAGGGAGGTCGAACCATGGAAATACAAAGATTGATAGGCCGCTCACTGCGTGCAGTTATCGATACAAAACTGTTTGGAGAGAACACCGTTTTCATTGATTGCGATGTTATTCAAGCGGATGGCGGCACGCGAACAGCGTCCATTACCGGCGCTTACGTCGCATTGGTGGATGCCATCCGATTTGCCCTGGAAAAAGGCTTGATTAAACGCGATCCAATTATTGCCCAGGTGGCATCAGTTTCAGTGGGTATATTTAATGGAAAGCCTGTACTGGATCTGGATTATGACGAAGATTCAACGGCGGAGACTGACATGAACGTGGTCATGAACAATAACGATGAATTTATCGAAATCCAGGGAACAGCAGAGGGACATGCATTTAATTCAGACGAGTTGAATAATATGCTGGCGCTTGCCAGGGGCGGTGTGCAGCAGTTAATTGAAATTCAAAAAACAGCGTTGGCCGAGTAATTTTCGTGGCCCAAACGAAGCAAATAGTTATTGCCTCAAATAATGCGGGCAAGTTGAAAGAGATTAAGTCACTGCTGTCCGGGATGAATATAGCCATTGTTCCACAATCGGAATTTGGGGTCAGTGATGCGGATGAATGTGGGCTGAGCTTTGTCGAGAATGCAATCATCAAGGCCAGACATGCAGCGAGTTTGACGAAATTGCCCTGCATTGCTGATGACTCTGGTATTGAGGTTGATCTGCTTGATGGCAAGCCTGGTATCCATTCGGCTCGCTTTGCAGGGATCGGCGCGAGTGATGAAGAAAATCTCCGTTTACTTCTAAATGAAATCAAAAAATTTGGAAATCAGCAAGTGAGCGCCCGGTTTCAATGTGTCATGGTCTATTTACGTCATGCTAAGGATCCGACGCCGCTTATTGCTCAGGGTACCTGGCAAGGTCACATCGTAGCGGAGCCAAGAGGTAAGAATGGGTTTGGATACGATCCTGTATTTTACGTACCAAGTCATGCCTGCACCTCTGCCGAGCTGCCTGCGGATATTAAAAACAATATCAGCCACCGTGGCCAGGCATTACATTTATTGGTGGAAAAACTGTCTGTCATTCTTGATTGATTATGCCTTAGACTTTTCTAAATTATGAAAATACGAGCTTTCCCTGGGCATTATTTTTTTGTGTTAGCTATACCCTTTTGTGCGCTGGCAGCGGGAAAGGCGATACCGGTCAGTGTTGTTACCGTTGCTATCGCTCCGGTTTACGATGAAATTCCTCTTACGGGTAGCGTCACTGCCCGCCGACTCTCCCGAATTTCACCAAAAACAGAAGGTTTTGTATCACAGTTGCTGGTGGACGAAGGAGATAAAATTAAACAAGGTGATGCATTGCTGCGGCTTGACCCGGTGATGGCGAAGATTGGTCTGGCTCGGGTTCAAGCGCAGGTACAAGAAGCGCAGGCGATACTTGGCGAAGCTGAACGACAGCGCGATGAGGCAGCCGAGTTGGTAAAGAAAAAACATATTTCCGCTACAAATCATGAAGCGCTTATAGCAGAGGTAGGAATAAAAGCGGCGATACTGGATCGGCTACAGGCTGAGTTGAGCCAGCAAGAAGAGATATTATCCCGACATACGGTCTATGCCCCCTTTGATGGTGTGATAATTAGCAAAGAAGTTGAGGTGGGGCAGTGGGTGGAGACGAGCACGAGCCTGGTTGATTTAGTAGAAATCAGCGTTCTAAGAATCGATGTGCCGGTACCTCAAATCTACTTTGGCCGTATTATTCAGGGTACGCCAGCGACGATAAAGTTCGATGCCTATCCAGAGCGTAGTTTTGAGGGCAACGTTTCTATCAAAATTCCGGCAGGTAATACATCAACGCGCACATTCCCCGTCCGTATTGAAATAGAAAATGAATCAGGTCTGCTCGCACCAGGTATGTCGGTCAGAGTGCGCTTTATACTACAACAGGAAGAAGAGGCGATGTTGTTACCACGTGATGCCATAGTGAGAAAACCCGATGGCAGTGAAACCATCTGGTTATTGTATGACGCTAGCGGTCAGACATTAGCGCGTTCAATACCTGTAAAAACTGGTCGTGCATATCGAAACAATGTTGAGGTGTTCGCCGCTGATCTGAAAGTTGGAGATAAGGTGGTTATCCGCGGTAATGAGATACTGCAGGCAAATCAATCTGTCTATATTGTTGGCGAACTTCAACTCGATCTATAGGAAGATCAGGCAAGTATGTTCAAGTTTGCTATAGAGAAACCCGTCATTCTCACCGTCATTATTCTTATTGTCTGTCTGTTTGGGCTACTCGCAGTATTTCGAGTACCTATTCAAATGATCCCTGATCTGGATGTGCGCGCAATTAGCGTCACTACCCAATGGCCAGGGGCTTCACCTCAGGACGTGGAAAAAGAAATCATTATTGAACAGGAAGAATATTTACGACGAATACCCTCACTGGATCGAATGATATCAAGGGCCAGTACGGGGCGAGCCGAGATTGAACTGGAATTCCCCAGCGGTACAGATATCAACGAAGTTTTGATCCGTGTGAATAATGCTTTATCGCAGGTTCCAGGTTATCCGGAAAACGTGGACGAACCTAGAATAATCACCAGTTCCATTTCTAACAATTCCTTTATGCATTTTCGCACCACAGTTCTTCCCGGTAACCCCTTGAATGTCAATATGTTGCAAATGCGCGATTTCCTTGAAGATCATGTTCGCACTCAGTTGGAAAGGGTACCCGGGGTATCTGAAGTTAGCTTGTGGGGTGGTGCTGAACGGCAGATCCGTATTTATATCGATCCCGTTCGATTAGCAGAGCGGGAATTACGTCTCATCGATGTGCGCAATGCCGTTCGCACTCGTAACCGTGACGTCTCCGGTGGAGATCTGGATAGCGGTAAGCGGCGATATCTATTACGCACCATTGGACGATTCGAAAATGTCGATGAAATCGAGAATATGGTGATCGGGCGTAGAGGTGATGCTTTTATTCGATTAAGTGATGTCGGTTATGCGGAATTGTCGAATTTTGAAGTCCGCTCTTATTCTTACGGAAATGGCTTAGCTAATATAAGCCTGGGTGTGCGGCGTCAAATTGGTTCCAATGTGGTCGAAGTGATGGACGCCGTGATGGTGAAAGCAGAGGAGCTAAACAAGGGCCTGTTGAAACAACACGGGATTGAAATGCAATTGAATAGTGATGATGTCAGGTATGTTAGAGATTCCGTTAAAAACGTTCGTCAAAATTTAATTATTGGCGGTATTTTAGCAACACTGGTGCTGTTTTTGTTCCTGCGCTCGTATTCTGCAACATTAACAGGTGCATTAGGCATTCCTATATGCACTATTGCAGCCTTCCTGGGACTGCTGATCACTGATCGGACCATTAACGTAATTTCTTTGGCTGGCATCGCTTTTGCTATTGGAATGACACTGGATAACAGTATTGTCGTGCTGGAAAATATCTATCGGCATATGAGTGAAGGTAAACAACGAGCTCAGGCAGCGTTGGATGGCGTAAGGGAAGTCTGGCCTGCGGTGCTTGCTTCAACCTTGACAACAGTATTTGTATTTTTACCGATAATTTTTATCAAAGAAGAAGCCGGGCAACTTTATTCCGATATCGCAGTCGCGATTTCGGCTTCAATATTAATGTCGATGGTGATTGCCATCACGCTTATTCCCGCAGCCTGTAGTCGCTTTTTGCAACCAGCCATTGACAAGCCAGTCACAAGGCCTGGTTTTCGGCGTATGGGAAAAGTTTGCAACAATGCCATTATTCAATTCGTGTCCTGGATAATTTGCAGTCTTGGACGACGTCTGATACTGATTGTGGGGATTCTTATTCTGGTTGCCTTTATCATTTTTAGTTTAACGCCCCGGGCAGAGTATTTGCCAGAAGGTGAAGAGCAAAAAATATTTTCTTTCATATTCTCTCCGCCGGGATACAACATTGCGGAAATGCATGAAATCCATAAAAATCTTGACGCATATTTTGTGCCTTTCATAGGTGACGATCCGAAGCTGTTTAAAAATGGAGAAACGGAAGTGCCTGGATTGAATTATGTCATGGGTTACTCCAGTGCTGACAGAATAATGATCCTGCCGGAGGCCACTTCACGTCATCAGGTAGAAGATCTGAAAGAAATAATCACTAAAAAAATTCAGGAAGTTCCTGGCGTCATTGCGTTTGCCTCCCGCGGTTCAATTTTCTCAAGTAATACCGGTGGCAGTCGCAGTATCAACCTTGAACTTTCAGGAACCGATCTGGTGGCCTTGTTTGATGCCGGTTTCAAGACTTTTATCAAATCTAAACAAATATTCGACAATCCCCAGGTGCGACCAGAACCGTCAAGTTTGTCATTAGGACAACCGCTGCTGGAAATACGTCCAGACTGGGAGCGCGCCGCCGAGTTAGCAATTGATGCCGACGATCTGGGTTATACCATCTGGGCATATTCTGATGGCGCCTACGTGGATGAGTTTTTCCTTGGTGACGACAAGATTGATATGTTTCTGTATTCGACGCAAGGTGTGATCGAGCGACCGCAGGATATTGACAAGCTTGTGTTGTATTCATCTGAAGGTGGGATTATTCCCTTGTCATCCATTGCAAGCGTTAGAGAGACCGTAAACACCGAAACAATCCGGCGAGTTGATGGTGCACGCACCATTACATTGGGGATTATCCCGCCACGGGAAGTACCATTGGAGACAGGCGTTGAAATAGTCGAAAAAGAATTGATTCGGGGATTGAAAGATTCAGGTGAAGTTAGTAGTGATATACACATGCAAATTACCGGTGCCAGTGATCACCTCCATGCAACGCAACGTGCTTTGAGTGGAAATTTCCTTATAGCTATTTTGATCTCATACTTACTCATGGTCGCTATCTTTTCTCACTGGGGTTATCCATTGATAATAATTACAACCGTACCCGTGGGTATAGCATGCAGCATATTTGGCTTGTGGTTGATGAATGTCATAGGTGCACACATGGATTTAATTGGACTCGTAAAGTTTCATCAACCGTTTGACGTCATTACGATGCTTGGTTTTCTCATACTGATAGGAACTGTGGTAAATAACCCCATATTGCTTGTTGACCGTGCCGTGAGAAATATTAGCGAGAGAGGAATGGAAATCAATGAAGCGATACTGGAAAGTACGCGTACAAGGCTTCGTCCGATCATGATGTCAAGCGTCACAACCGTATTTGGTTTGTCGCCACTGGTCTTCAGCCCTGGCGCTGGCACCGAACTATATCGTGGTCTTGGCGCAATCGTATTATTTGGCCTGTTATTTTCCACAGTGATTGCATTGACTTTTATGCCCGCCGTTTTATCTCTTGTGCTTCAACTTAGTGAAAAACTGACGGCAAGAAAAACGCAGACAGTTGAACTGAGTTAAAGTGAATAGTATTTCTACCAGCGTGATGCGGTCGGAGTTGCCATTGTCCTTGTATGTTCATCTACCCTGGTGCGTGAAAAAATGTCCCTATTGTGATTTTAACTCCCACGAAGTCAGCTCCGTTGTACTTGCGGATTTGGCTTATGCCGATGCACTCGTGAGCGATATAAATTTCGAGATTTCAAGACTCGCCGATAGATCCATTACCAGCATATTCATTGGCGGGGGAACACCGAGTCTATTTTCTGTTGAAGCATTAGAGAAGATATTCAACAAGGTACATTCTCAGTGGAAGATCAGTCCGGAAGCCGAAATAACATTGGAGGCAAACCCAGGCACCACAGACGCGGATCGATTTAAGGGCTATCGCGACCTGGGTATTAATCGTCTGTCTATTGGCGTGCAAAGTTTTGATGACAACAAGTTGCAGAAGCTGGGACGTATTCATGATGCTGGTGATGCTCACAGGGCAATACAAAGCGCGAACGAGGCCGGGTTTGACAATGTCAATATTGATCTCATGTTTGGCCTGCCAAATCAAACCATTAGCGAGGCATTGGAGGATGTACATACGGCATGTAGCCAGGCGGTCACGCATATTTCCTGGTACCAACTAACGCTTGAACCCAATACCGTCTTTCACAAGTATCCTCCTGCACTGCCTGATGACGATGAAACATGGGAAATGCAAAGGCAAGGACAGGCTATTCTTGCTCAACAGGGTTTCGCACAATATGAAATCTCGGCCTATGCGAAGCCTGACATGCAGTGTAAACATAACCTTAACTACTGGCAGTTTGGTGATTATTTAGGCATAGGTGCGGGTGCCCACGGCAAGATCACTGACATTAAGGAACATCGGATAAATCGATTTATCCGTCACCGTATTCCTGAGACCTATATGCAAAAGGCAGGCGACGGCGATGCCATTGTGGAACAAAAAACCGTGGGAAAGGAGGATGTTATTCTGGAGTTTATGATGAATGTGCTTCGCCTTAATGAAGGATTTTCAGAATCGCTGTTTTCAGTACAGACAGGTCTGGAGATGCAAGATATTCAAGCGCAACTGAATATTGCCATTGATCGTGGTTTTATCATCCAGAAAGGTAAAACTATTAAACCGACAAAAACAGGCCTGAACTACCTGAATGATGTGTTAGCGATTTTTATGCCGGCTACATGAATTAATCATAATGGAAGAACATAGAAATTCCTTACAACCTGGTTATCGACTGCACTGGTATGTAATCAAAAGCATTCTGGGACAGGGTGGTTTTGGTATCACTTATCTGGCTGAGGACACAAACTTGAATCAGGAAGTGGCAATCAAGGAATTCCTGCCCATTGAGTTGGCCGTGCGAGAACAGGATGCCTCCATTCACACGGTTTCTGGTGAACATGGTGAGCAGTTTAGATGGGGTCTCGATCGATTTATGAGCGAAGCGCAGACTCTTGCGCAATTCAAACATCCCAATATCGTACGGGTACTAACGGTTTTCCCCGAGAACAATACTGCCTACATGGTCATGGAATACGAAAAAGGTCAGGGTATGCAAGACTTGTTAAAAGAAAGAAAGACCCTGAACGAGACCGAGCTCAATTGTATTTTTCTGCCTATTCTGGATGGTCTGGAGCAGGTGCATAATGCCGGTTTTATTCATCGTGATATAAAGCCACCGAATATTTTTATCAGGGCAGATGGATCGCCAGTGTTACTGGACTTTGGATCTGCCCGTCAATCATTAGGTGAAAAGACACACACGCTTACCAGTCTGGTCTCGCCAGGCTATGCGCCCTTTGAACAATATGTAAGTAAAAGCGACAAGCAAGGCCCGTGGACAGATATTTATGGGCTTGCGGCGACTTTGTACCGTTCTGTAATCGGGCGTTCACCTGCTGAGGCCATGGACCGAAGCGAAGGTTTGTTACATACGAACAGGGATCCCTTTGTTACGACGTCTGAGATCAACCCCGAGGGTTATTCGAGGTCATTTCTTATGGCTATCGATCATGGTCTTGCCTTCAAAACAGAAGACAGGCCACAATCTATCAGTCAATGGCGAGCAGAATTCCTTCAATCGCTAACTGCCCTTCAATCTACCGAAGCCGAAACAATACAGGTTCAAGCGCCAGACGGGCCTTCAACGAAGGATTCCAGCAAGCACAGGGCTGCAAAAATAACCATCAAAGCCGACGAAGTAGACCGTGTTATTAGCGAGAGTACGATCAAAGAAAAACGCAAGCCCTGGTATAGAAAGCCTCTAAAAATTATCGCGGTGGTATTTGGTGTTTTGTTACTACTCGCTATATTGGATGATAATAAAAAACAGAACGAAGGTAAAAATGTAGAGGCATTGAGCAAAAATGATGAGGTGCAGATAAGTAGATCAAAGGATACGCCGATCAATATCGATAGACTCCTACGAGATGCGGACAAAGATATCAGTGCCTTACGTTTGACATCTCCAAAGGGAAATAACGCAGTTGAAAAATACCAACAGGTATTACGAAATGATCCTGATAACACATTGGCACTGGATGGTATGAATAATGTTGCCGGGAAATATTTGGGGCTGGCAGAAAAATCATTACAAAAAGGAGATCTTCAGCAGGCCTCCGAGTATGTGGATAAAGCCGCAGGTGTATATAGTGAGCATCCCGGAATTCGCTCATTGACAGCTACAATAGCACAGCAAAAATATTCGGACTCAATTCGAGATACACGTGTTAAGGATGTACCCACATCAACAGACACAGGGGTAATCAGCGACAGTGAAAAGAAAAAACTGTTGAAACTGAAACGACAACTTACGCGGAATCCCGAAAACCAAAAGGCGAAGCAGGAATTACGCAAAATTATTGAGAAGGTTGAAACTGTGATTAAAAAGGCCTTCGCCGAGAAAAATTATCGCCTCGCGGCTTCTTATGTTGATGCGCTGCTGGAACTGTCTCCGGATAACAGGAGATTGCTTGAATTACGAAATACGATAAAAGAAAAGCAGGCCGCCGATTAACCCCAATATCAAATCCAATTATTAACCTCGAGAAATTCTAATGTCACCTTCCATAGCCGAGACGATCAAAAACCGCCGAACCATACATCAGTTCAAAACTGACGAGTCACCATCGACAGAGCTCATTCAAGTCGCTATCGAAAACGCAACATGGGCTCCCAACCATCATTTAACCGAGCCCTGGCATTTTCATCTCATCGGCACTGTGACCGCCGAACAAATCTGCCAGTTGAATGCGGAATTGGTGCGCGAGAAAAAAGGCGAAAAAGCCGCTGAAATTAAACTCAGGCGCTGGCGTGAAGTACCTGGCTGGTTGCTTTTGAGCTGCGATATTTCTGATGATGAGTTGAAAACAAGGGAAGACTACGCGGCTTGTTGTTGTGTCGCGCAAAACCTCGCTCTATGTTTATGGGAAAAAGGCGTGGGCCTAAAGTGGACGACTGGTGCCGTATGCCGAGATCAGCGGTTTTACGACATGGTCAATCTTGATGGGCGTACGCAATCGGTTGTCGGCCTGTTCTGGTATGGTTATCCACTAGAAATCCCGATGGCAACACGCTCACCGCTGAGTGATTGCCTGAGTTTATTGCCCTGACGTGCACATTTTTGAGACTATAAAGCGACTGGAGCAAGCCTTAGGCCTACTGGAAAATCACTAATAGGCGCCGTGGGATATAAGCCGCTAAGTAATTGTTAAATCAGCCAACAAATCAGTGTCTGGCACGGCTGTTGCCTGTATAATCTCCAAATAGATGGTTAGAATCGTAATCTCGCCATCAATTACCTGACTTAAAATAGAATTGAGTAATCATGCTGGAAAACTATTTACCTATTTTGATATTTCTCGTGCTCGCTCTGGGTTTGGGTGTTGTGATGTTTATTCTGGGTTATTTTCTCGGCCCGAACAGACCAGATAGCGAGAAGTCCTCTCCCTATGAATGCGGCTTTGAAGCATTTGAAGATGCCCGTATGAAATTTGATGTGCGTTATTATCTGGTTGCCATCATGTTCATTATTTTCGATCTCGAAATTGCCTTCCTTTTTCCCTGGGCTGTGGCGCTGGATGGTATTGGAATGGCGGGTTTCTGGGCAATGATGATCTTTCTTGCGGTGTTAGTGGTTGGCTTTATCTATGAGTGGCGAAGGGGAGCATTGGAATGGGAGTAGACGAGCAAATCGACGATCGCAATTTCGCCGTCACCACGGTCGATAATCTGGTGAATTGGGCACGCACAGGATCTATGTGGCCCATGACCTTTGGCCTGGCTTGTTGTGCTGTGGAAATGATGCATGCCGGTGCCTCTCGCTATGATATGGATCGCTTTGGCGTGATTTTCAGGCCAAGCCCTCGTCAATCAGACGTTATGATTGTGGCTGGGACACTCGTCAATAAAATGGCGCCAGCCCTGCGAAAAGTCTACGATCAGATGTCAGAGCCCCGCTGGGTGATTTCTATGGGATCCTGTGCCAATGGTGGCGGTTATTATCATTACTCCTATGCTGTTGTACGCGGCTGCGACCGCATCGTACCGGTTGATATATACGTTCCGGGTTGTCCGCCCACAGCGGAAGCGCTTTTGTTTGGCATTATTCAATTACAAAAGAAAATCAAACGTACCAGTCAAAACACCTTTTCACGTTAATTATTTCCGCACAATTGTATGAGCTCAGCAATGGAAATGTTTCACGATCAGCTACGCAAGCGTTTTGGGGACAAATTGCATTCCTCTTCGCTTGCGAACGGACAAATTACTCTGGAACTTATGCCAGAACAGCTAATTGAAGTCAGTCTTGTTTTACGTGATGAAGAGCAATTTCAGTTTACCCAATTATCAGATTTGTGTGGTGTCGATTACCTAAGCTACGGCCAGGTTGAATGGGAAACGCAAGATACCACCAGCACCGGTTTTAGTAGAGGTGTCAGTGCAGAGGTTCCTGTCGAGAAGGAGGAGGGCGCTTCGCGTTTTTGTGTGGTCTACCACCTTTTATCAATCGCACACAACCGACGTTTGAGATTGCGTTGTTTTATTAAAAACGAATCTCCGCGTTTAAGCTCCGTTATCTCGGTTTGGGCTGCGGCAAACTGGTATGAGCGGGAAGCATTTGACCTCTTCGGCATCATGTTTGAAGGTCATCCAGATCTTCGCAGGATTCTGACAGATTACGGT
>JBLIML010000123.1:0-11320 GCA_047638675.1 Planctomycetota bacterium
GGAACGAAGCACGCTGAAAGATCTGATGACACCGAGTCTCTAATGTCGAGACCTCTGGACGATATTGTTAGCGAAATCGACTGCGCACGAATTAGCCTCATTAAGTCAGATGTTGATGGATTTGATTATGACGTAATTGATAGTGCGGAAAAAACGATTACCGAAAATAACTGCCTAGTCTATTTCGAGTGTCAGCATGAAAATTCGGATCAGTTTAACGGTTATCAAAATTGTCTTAATAGGATGAGGAAACTTGGCTACAACAGGTTCGCACTATTCGATAACTTTGGTGGGCTAGTTGCAGGTTCTGTGTCAATAGATATGGTTTTCGACCTAATGAATTACGTTCACAAACAAAACAACACCTCGTCGTTCAGAACGATTTTCTATCTCGACATCCTTGCCTATAAACCAACGCACGAATCATTGGTATCAGCCGTCCTGAGTGAATATTAAATCACCAGAAAGGTGGATGTTTGGGAGGATCTGAGAGTTATTCGGAAATGTGAGTGAGGTTTTTTTAGTCGCGAGGTTCAAGTCAGCAATATTTCTTCAACGCCGACGATTGGAATAGTAGTGCCGATAATAACAATCTTGCGAATTAAGGGCTGGCCTAGCGCGGCACAAACCTACACCAACCCGAAAAGCGGCCAAACCCACTCCAGCGCGCCGAGCACCAAAGCGATTGCACTAGTCGGGAAAACTGGCTCAGCATCACCAGTTCTAGCCCCAGAATCTCGCCGCGCAGGTGATCGAGCGTCGAGCAAAGACGAGACTGTCAACTTTTTTAGGTCAAGACTCCAGGCGATCACTTGCGGCTCGACACATACAATCAATCACGCCAGTTACGTCCAAAGTATGAACCCAGCCTAGCACCATATTTGACTTAGCAGGATCGCCCCGACTAATCGCAATATCCAAAGGGCGCATCAATGATTTTTTAAGATCGACATAATCTTTCCAATTCAAGTTGAAATAGGCAAAACTTATATCCACAAATTGCTCGAGTGAAATCGTTTTTCCAGTTGCGACAATAAAATCTTCTGGATTGTTTTGTTGCAACATGCGCCACATCGCTTCGACATAATCAGGCGCCCAACCCCAATCCCTAGAAATTGAAAGATTTCCTAATTCCAGTCTTTCCTGACTACCAGCATGAATTCGTGCTGCTGCAGATACTATTTTCTGTGTGACGAAACGCTGTGGCCGCAAGGTGGATTCGTGATTAAAAAGCACACCTGAGCAAGCATAAAGCCCATATGCTTCACGATAGTTTTGAACTAAAAAATGTGCACTTGCCTTAGCAACTCCGTAAGGACTGCGTGGTCTGAAAGGTGTCTCTTCGGTCGCGGCAAGATCACCCGTATCACCAAAACAATCACTAGATCCTGCGTTGTAAAAACTAATAGATGGGTCTGTGAATCGAATCGCCTCGAGGAGATTTAATGTTCCAAACCCAATACTTTCCATTGCTTCGACTGGCTGATCAAAAGAAAGCCCCACAGATGTTTGCCCTGCCAAGTTATAAATCTCGTCCGGCTTAACTTTTTCAATCACATACAAAACGCTTCTGAAGTCTGTGATATCCATTGATAAAAGCTCAACTTCATTTTTGATATTTAACGCTGTTAAGTTTGCAAATTGATATGCTGCTACGTCCCTCGAGGTACCAACTACCGTATACTCCATGCCTAATAGCAGTTGCGCTAGATAAGCTCCATCTTGACCACTAATACCACAGATTAAAGCTCGCATTTCAACACCTTTTTATACACATCATAGGTTTCCTTAGTGCATTTTTTCCAAGAAAAACGCTGAATACGCTGGTAGCCGTTGGCCACTAAGGTTTCTCTTTCTTCTGAATCAAAAACTATTTTTTCCAATGCACAGACCATTGAATCTGACGAATGTGGGTCGAACAAAACGGCGGAATCATCAACCACCTCAGGCATTGAACTCGTATTACTGCACGCGACTGCGCAACCATAACTCATTGCTTCTAAAGGAGGAATGCCAAATCCCTCATAAAGTGATGGATATACAAATAATGTGGCATTCCCATAGTACTGGGCCAATAGCTCATCACCACCAGTTACCTGGCTAGTACAGCCCTCCGGAAGCTTTAATTTTTCTAACAATGAAAGCTCATCCGCCTTAAATGAACCACCACCAAAGCATACAAGATCAACATAATCAACCAACCGAGGAGAGTTTGCATATGCTTTAACTAACCCCTCAAAATTTTTGTAACCACCTCGTGAACCAACATAGAGCAAAAAAGGTTTTCGTTGTTTCAGGAAAGATTCTTTTGTAGCAGACAAAGCAAAACCGAGATAGATCACCGACGTTCTATTTCGATCGACACCTAGAATATTGACAAGATCGTTTCGTGTATTCTCTGAGATGCAAATTACATGGTCGGCGCGATCAATAGCAATCTTTTTTATCTGAGAGGTTCTGTCACTCTTAGGGAAGAATTGTGGGAAAAGCTCGTGAATCATGTCATAAACAGTGATCACCCTCTTCGTCCCTTCTGGACCTAATACCTTCTTAGCGTAGTAGGTTTCATGTATTAACCCAGGCCTGAATTGATTCAATACAACCGAAGAGATCTGCTCGTTAGCCTTACGAATGATTCTCTTGGTTCCGGGGATGTTTGGAACACGCATCCCCCATGCACTAACTTGTTCAAGAGAACACGCTAGATACTCATTTGTGTACAGCGGTGCAATAATGTTGACGTGGCTTTTATCTTCACTGACTTTAGGAATATTTTTTGCGAGCTCAACAAAATAACGCGATATACCACCATACTCTTGAAGAAATATTTGATGATCAAAGGCGACTTTCATTTTAGATTTACAGAAATTGCTTCTATTACCAAAATTACAATTTTGAAACAGCCACATGATCCGACCAAGTCTTAGATGTCAAACCTGAGGCAAGCAGTCCTGGAAAGTGTTTGGCCAATTGCCTCAGGCATCGCCATTTAATTCCAGAGTATTTCTTACTTGTAAATAAATGCGTAGAGATCCCATCCGAAACCAAATTCAAATTAAGCATGTTGGCTATGTATTCCAGCGTTTCCACCCTATAAAAACCAATATGTTGACCATGATCCAAACCAAAATACCACCAGTCGCATGGTTGTGGTGCTGGACGAGGGATGATACTTGTTGTCAACAGAATATTGGAAGAAATATCTAACAACTTTTCCATCTCTTCGACAGGTCGAACAAAGTGTTCAAAGGCCTCAAATGCTGCCACAAGAGTCGCCTTCCCGTCCCCTGAATACTCAAATCCACGCGCGACCAGATTTTCGCTATAGGGATCCGCCCAGTACGCATCAACCCCTTTGTCTCTCAATAGCCTTACAAGGAACCCATGCCCGCCTGCATAATCAACAACCTGCCCAGTTCGCTCGTGTATCAATGCCAGTGTTCCAAGAACAAGGCCTACATTCGATAAATTTCTTGCCATGATTCCTGTGTCGCTAGAAATGATGGGCGAGGCATAAGCCTCCTCCAACCACACAGGCTCTTCTGTTTGCACATAACCACAAATGCGACAATCGAAATACTGAACTTGTCGCCCTAAAAGTTTTGCTTCAGCGAATGAAGTTGCGACTTGTGAGGAGCACAAGCGACAGTTCACGTAAAACACCTTTTTGCGAGCCGATAGGCAAACCCAAACGCACGACCGGGCAGGCGAAGTAATGAATGCAGAAAGCGGGACCAATGCTCACCGAAATGATGATCGAATACATATCGATCCACATCTCTAACCTGTACTACAATTGCTGGGTGTAAAAATACCCTGAATGATCTCTTTTCCATTGCAGCTAGAGTACTATTAGCAGACACCGTATGCGTCGAATCCGTACAAAACCCGATGCCACTCATAAAACAAGAATCACCGGGAGACATCAACTGACTACAAGATCTCATACTTCATAATCAAGCATTCCTAACTCTTTTACACATGAAGATCGTATAAACTCCAATGTCTCATCTGTTATTTCAAGATCAACATTATTTTTGACGAAGGTTATGTTGTATCTTGGGTTTTTTAATTTATACAACCGCTCACTTTCTGTCATTTTTTGAATCGAAGAAAAAGATATAGCTTTTTCTATATTTTCACTTGAAAAATTCCAACCAAAGTTTACAGATAAACGCTCGAGTTCATCGTAGGTATTCGAAACCATATCTTCATATCTAATTAAATGGAGTCGCTGATTAATCGTCTCGCCCCTAAGCCATGAATTTACATGGAATTTCCACGCAGAAATCCCAAATTTTGGATTTAGACAAAATTCATGGAAATTACCAAAAGTGTCGCCTTGGATTTCTCGTGAAAAATTATAATAACTCTTCATAACATTAAGTGGGTGTCGCACTAGATAGATTACAAAGATGTAGTTTCTATTGAACATGGCATGCGACTTAATGAATCTAACGGGCGGGCGGTCATAAGCCACATCGCTTACATCTCTGCTTACATGGATATCGGGCACAAACAGATGTGCTTGCGAGAAGCTAGCGATCTCTTTTCGATTGCTTTCAATTAGAGATATATTAGCCAAAATCGTGCTGAGCCAGGTAACCCCGGATTTCGGAAAATCAACAACATAGAAGTCACTATGCCGAGGGAATCTGGCTGTTGTTTTTGCGTCCTTTAAAAATTGAATTTTTCTTTTAATAAAGCTTAATGTTTTCATGAAGAAATTTTACTCGCATGTGATCTAATTCCTAGTGTCAGTAACGCATAGGTCATCATCATGAACAGATGAGATGTTTTTTTCGACAATAATAGCCCAAAATATGACACAAAAGCTCGTGAAACCAATGTAGCGATAGCTGCGCCAATTGCGCCGTATTTGGGAATCAATATCCAATTTAGAAGTATATTTAACGAAAGCCCAATAATGATTCTTATATTCGCAATTTTTTGCTTATTCTCAATGATGTACCAAGCCCAAACCGCGTTGTTCAAAAATACAAAAACTCCCGCCCATACATGTATTTGCAAGACCCCAATGGACTCATTGTAATCTTCGCCAAACAATAACGAGATAATCATTGGCGAAAAAAATGTCATCACAAGAGCGACTGAAAATGATAACTGGACCATCAAATTGAAGACTTTTTGCAATCTATATAAAAAAAGCTCAGAAGATTGCACCCGAATTCTAATTAGTGAGGGGCGAATCGATTCGTTTATAATGATTGCAAGAAAATACCAGGCCTCACTGATACGTGCAGCTACGCTGTAAATTCCCACTGCCTCATCATTTATCATCTGCCCAAGCATAATTTGATCAATCTTCATGTAGATGACGATTGATATACTTGAAATTATTAGTGGCCAGCAGTCTTTGAGTAACGTCCTCGCTCGCACCAGTGTGATGCGCAACTGCCTCAGTCTCGGCCCAAACAGGCTAAGCATGACCAGCATTAGCAACGCCACCACCAATGCCTCGGCCATCATGGCCCAGGCGAAGGCAGTCAGCGGCGCGTGGTTAAGGATGAGCCCCACCTTGATCGCGGCAAAAATAAGAAAGCTACCGTTCTGGACCCAGACAGTGTATTTCGACAACACCTGCGATTGGAACCAATCGATTGCCACCTCGCTGGCCTTGAACAGCATCATAGAACCAAGGATGGCGACCAGCACCTTGGCCAGCACATCATCGGGGCGCAACCAAAAGATGGTGCCGATTATGAGGCCGTAAGAAAGCAGGCCGCCAATGATTTGCAAAGCGGCGGCGGTGCCGAGGATTTCTTCCTTACAGGCCGGGTCACGGACGATATCGCGCACTACGATACTCTTCAGGCCAAGACCAGCGATGGCGCCAAATAGACCAACGAAGGCGGTGGCGAAGCTGAGCAGTCCGAACTGCTCGGGGCCGAGATAGCGTGCAATCCAAACGCCAATGAACAGACCAACGCCCATGCGCAGGATCTTATCGAAAAACAACCAACCGATATTTTCGACGATCTTGAACAGACCTGGTCGATGCGCGATGCGACGGTGGATGAAGCGTGGGATTAATTTCAATTCAGGGCTTACCGGGAGTTCTTGCTGGCCCTGATGAGGGCAATTCTAAACACTGTCCCTGAACCGACTGCCTGGGGCCTTCGACATGAGTGCTTTCTGAGTTCCCTCATTATAAACCATCCTTGCGGCAAATGACCGTTGCTATGCATCTGTATTAACATACCGGTTGGCGGACGCCCTGGCCCACGCATCACCTGCGACGCGTAATGGCACACGACAACTGTCACTCTCCAGTAGTTTAACGACGCCTTGCCCAAGCATCTCCATGACGGGTCACCTATTCGTAAATAGGCAATCGAAAGTAACGCCAGGATAACATCAGGTAGATGATATCGTGGCCGAGATACCGATTCGCCAATGGGTCTTGGTTTTTCAGTATCCATTTTGATTTCTATTTTCCGCCCAACGCAGAGTCATCGGTCATGTCCTAGGGAACGTCTACCGCACAATTTCAAACTGCTTGATCAAGAAGGCAGAATATTCCAATCAAATGGCCCATAGCTATGCAAGCACGATGATTCAGTGTTGTGGATCGTCTGAACTCCAATATTCATATGCTGTGTTTAGATGGAGCTTGTCTTAAATCCGATGGCAATACCCTGTTTCAAAGGTCAAGGCACACATCAGTCAGGAAATGACTCAACTGGCATGCAAAGACCGATCCCTAAACGCAGTCGGCTCAATTTAGAATGCTACGGAGACTTTTCCAACCATCTGATGGGCAGCTGTTTTATTTGTGCACCAATGATGATGATAAAACACTCGATTTTAATTGATGTTGGAATGTTCGAGGAACAACACACCCATCTTATGGAGAACTGGGAATTGGCGATCAGATTAAGTCAGGTTGCTATCTTCGCGTTTTCTCAGCGTACTTTGCACATTGCCTACGATGGCAACGATAATGTCATCGATAAAGCAAGCACAGTCTATTTCAAGCGTGATTGTTAAGCATCGCGGCTTATTCGAAAAACAGCCAGAGAAACTGGCTCTACAACACGTCATCATCAGCTTGCATTAGTTAAGTGAATCTGAAAACTCTCTACCATTTTTCTCATCTGAAAAAGCTATTTGCGTTGGTAGCATCCCTCCCTTACCAGCCGTTCAAGCATTTGCAAAGATCACTCATTACGGAAACGAAGTTTCTGCTATTGCAACACTGCTATCTGCTCTTTTTGGGGCAGTGATGCTATCTTTCGCAACGTTCAAAGAGCTAGATTTTATTTCCCGGAGCGTCGCCAAACTCGCGTCTACATCTAGAAATAAATGAATTATTATTGAAAGGTTCGCTTACAGAACATTCTAACTTTCCACAATTGTTGGTAAACCCCCGTCCGTCTGAGCATTTCCAGGCACCTATGCCAAACCACGGCCGCCCAGTAAGTTCGTAAGGGAAAATTAGCGCGAACTATATTTAGCTTCTCGATCTCGAATGCGTTATCACTTGTCGTCTGGCTCAAGCCTACAGCATCATTGAATATAGCCACTGTTTCCGGAACATATTTCATCTTTAGATCGGGATCTCCGAAACAAACCAGATTTAACGCATAGTCAGCCATAATCGCATACTTAGATTCGAAGCACCGGTGATTCCAGATGCAGCTTGGATAAAAAATACTTTGGTGGCATATATTCCGTATGGACAGCCTAAAGGGGGAAAACTCTCCATCATAGCGAATTCCTCGCTTCGGCATCCAGACATCACCATAGTAAATTGTATGTGTATCACACAATTTTCGAACAATTCGACTGAACCCATCGAGGAGGGTGTCGTCAGCACCAAGAAAGTAATACCAATCCCCTGTTCCATGCTTGATCCCTTTGTTCATCGCATCATAAACACCGGCATCGTCCTCACTTATCCAGAATTTGATATGCCGATCAAACTCCTCCAAGATCTTAATAGTCCCATCCGTAGAGCCACCATCAACGACAATCAGCTCAATATTCTCATATTCCTGATTAATAATACTTTGCAGTGTCCGATCCAACGTACGAACCGAATTAAAACTTGCAATCACCACAGTTACAATGGGATAGGCGGGGTCAAATAGTCCTTCCGAATGCACTAGATTTCCTAGTCCTTTCTGACTCAAAGCGAACTCCTGCAGTAGTATTTCTTCTGGCCATCTGGAATAAGTAGTAGCTGGTGTGCGACTACCCATCTAACTAGTATTGTCAGTGTAATCCAAACCAATGCTGGACAGATTAACGAAAAACCTATCTTTTCACTCCGAGTTTTCATTTAATTTTTCTCACAACTCACAATTCGTTCTGGCAGATTTTCTTCCGAGTCTCTATGCGTTTATATTGTCGATAGACATTCGTCCTACTTCATACACCAAGTCAACAGAAAATTCTGGGCAACTGGCAGAGATCAGTTTTTCCGAAAAAGAAACATCACATAAAATAGTACTGTAACCGGTAAACGTTGACCTTGCAGCCCGGCCCGCCATGCACATCCCAGGGCTACCAAGCCTTGCTTGTCATAAACACGCCTAAGTTCACGCCAAGTAAGTCCATTTGCATCTGCCACCTCATTTTGTTCGGCCCACTCACACACCTCACGGATCTGAGATAAAATTACCGGTTGCAAACTTTGCCACTTGCGCCATTTATCTCGCCACGCACGGCTCATAAAGTGGAATGCCAACATAAACCCAGTGGCTCCCAGTGTGTTATCACTATGTTGGCGGTATTTGATTTCTGCGCTATCAATAAAACAGAGTGAACCACTGGAGCGGGCACACAATGCCAACCACCAATCATGCATACGCGCGTGCTCGGGCACTGGCAATGCCACTTCTAGAAGCGTCCGATTTACCAGCATCGTACACCCTACCACATGGTTCTGGACTAAAAGCCGGCATAGAGGCACATCTTCAGTCTGTCGGATACCCGAAAACCTCATGAAGGAGTTGTTCAGTAGTTTCAGCGAGGCATTCACAACCTGTAAATCGGTATGTACCAGAAACGGTGTTTTCGAGCTCCGCGATCGCTCCAATCCGAGCATGACTTCTAGGGCATTTTGTAGTTTGCCTGGTAGCCACACATCGTCCTGATCACAACAGGCAACATAGTCTGCGTTGCGATTAAGCGCCTCTAAAAGCAAAACAGAAAAACAAGTCTTTGCGCCAAGGTTGCCAAGTTTGTCTTGCAACACTTCAATCTGTGGATGTTTCTCGATATAGTCCGCCATTATTTCAAAGGAACCATCGGTGGATCCGTCGTCCCTTACCAACAATGTCCAATCGCAAAATGTCTGCGCTAACAGACTGTCCAGTTGCTCGGCAAGATAGCGCTGCCCGTTGTGCACTGCCATAACAATATAGACACTTTTACCCATCAATAGATCACTCTGGCATACTCAATTTTGAACTTATCAATTGCAATTACAACGCTCCATAATTAATCGCGAAATTAGTACTACAGATAGAGCTCTATAAATTAGCAATTATTTGCATCCCAATGCCAGCTCCTACAACCACCAGCAACGTCGCGACCAATTTCTTTAAGGGTGCGACTGGCAGGCGATGTATGAGGGTTGCTCCTACCAATGTTCCAACCACCATTGATGCGGCAATTATAAGGCCCAAAGTTACATTTAAATTTCCCTGATTCCAGTTAGCTATACTGGCAAAAATGGCAATAGGAATCTGTACAGCCTGACTTAGTCCAACGGCTGTAAGCACTGGCAAACCAAAGAATATGGACAGCGGCACCAGCACCAGAGGTCCCCCGGTACCGGTTATTGCAGAACCAAAACCAGTGACGAGCCCTATACCGATTAAGCCAACATTAGTGATTGATTTTTGACTGGCTTTTGGTTTGGCCAATTTTAACAGCGCATCAATACCTGCAAGAATCATAACTGCGGCAATTATTAGTTTGACTACGATTGCGGGTATAAATGTTAACGACGTAGCGCCAAGAAATGCTGCCGGAATGGCGCCAATACACAACCAGCCTACCATACGCCATTCGATTGAGCCGTGACGGGCATAGATAAGCGCACCTACAGTACCAGTGGCCAGATAACTGAGCATACAGGCGGGTATTGCCTCGTGTACGCTGATGCCAGCCAGGTAGTTAAGTGATGGTACCAGCAATACGCCGCCGATCCCTATTGCGCCTATTAAGGCTCCGACGCCCAGGCAAATTAGAAAGAGGGCTATGGACATGCTTGCAGGCTACTAACCACGAATTTTTCTCAAGATGTAATCTGAAAAGTACTTGCCATACTGCTGTTGTACTGCAGGTAACTGCCAGTCCTTACCTGTCACCTGCCCTCGACACTGACTTGAACCACAACGACATTCCAGGTGGTAATCATCATTTCGGACCATAGCGTAGTCGTGACATAGTTCCTCATCTGCCTCAATATCTCGAATAGCGACATATACGATTTGTCCTTCAAATCCGACATTTGCATCACAGGAGTGATTGATAAAAATGGTGGTTTGCTCCACCTCTTCTTCAGTGCGTGGAGACAGATAGAAATTATCATGAATTTGCAGGCTGTAATCCCCTAGCTCATTTGTCAGTCGAATAACTTCTTCATGGTTAACAATGTGCCCGGCTTTTATGGCAACAATCTCACCCGCCGAAATTGCTTGCCTGGCGAACACGCCCCGGCCACAAATGCTTTCGTTTCGAACTTCGACTTTATCCGATCGATAAACTGTAATTGGTGTCACTTTATTTTCTCAATTCGATAGGTGATTTCATTTTTCAGGCAATAACTCCACCGCCGGATACAATGATATTTTCTCCGGTCAGGCTCTTGTTCTTCGGGTCGCAAAGATATACCACGGTACGAGCTATTTCTTCTGGCTCAATAGCAACACCGGTTGGCAATTCAGCTGTCATTTGTGCAAACCAGTCTGATTTTAGTGCTCTTTCTGTGGCCATTGGTCCAGGTGCTACTGAGTTAACCAAAATACCGTTCTTTGCCACTTCCAGGGCGAAGGATCGGGTCAGGCTAACGACAGCCGCTTTTGTAGCAGCATAGTGAGCATTACTCGGGTGGGCGGTGAAAGCATCGATTGAAGAAACGTTAACTATTCTCCCCTCGCCTGTTGCTTTCATCGCTTTCGCGCATTCCACCATCATAAAGTAGCTGCCCATAACATTAATATCAAAAACGAAACGCCAGTCTTTCTCCGTAATATCGTGGATTCCAACCCTTGGGTAAACGCCAGCACAATTCACTAGAATATCAATTCGGCCTAACTTCTCGTTGATCTGTGTGACGGCATTT
>JBLIML010000124.1:0-11220 GCA_047638675.1 Planctomycetota bacterium
CACCTTCTCCGCCATACCTACAACAACCGGCCTTGCGCCGGTTGTTTTAGTTATGGCGGAGAAAAAGGTCTTGAAGAGAAACCTACGGTTCGACAATCTTACGAAGGAAGATTGGACGCCGTAACAAAGTGAAGGCGCCCCGAAGGGGTGAGTAATCGCCCTCAGGCGATTGCGAATCAGTCCCGATTCCCAACGGCGTGCGCATTTATATTTATACCCCCTTTTTTATTTATGACGAAGTCAGAGGTCATGATGAGAACCCTCCGGTCCGACAATCTTTCGAATATAAATTGGACGCCGCAACGATAGAGAAGGCGCCCCGCAGGGTGAGTAATCGCCCAAGGCGATTGTGAATCAATCCCCATTCTAAGTAGTCGATCCTGAAAAACTCATAACTAATTGATAGTTATAGATATATGTAGTTAAATATGCGATAATTTCAACCAGTTTTAAGTCACTATTCATGAATAACTGGTCGAATTCAATGCGATGAAAGCCTCCTCACCCAATCACAATCAAATGAGTTTTATGGCAGCCAACCTGCTGGAACAACTCAATCCGAAACAGCCTTTACTGCAATTAGCCCAAAGGATCCGGTGGGATTATTTTGAGCCAGAATTTGCCTCGTTGTATTCCGACATCGGCAGACCCGCCAAGCCCATACGACTGATGGTCGGCTTGAGTATTCTCAAACATATGGAAGACATTAGCGATGAAGTCCTCGTGCAGCGCTGGGTACAAGATCCCTATTACCAGGCGTTTTGCGGTGAGGCAGAATTTCAATGGTCATTTCCCTGTGATCCGTCCGATCTCATTTATTTTCGCAAACGCATTGGTGAAGCAGGTTGTGAAAAGATCTTGGCTGCATCGATAGTCATCCATGGTGAGAAGGCGTTGGAAGAGGAAGTGTGTATTGACACAACGGTGCACGACTGCATGGAGGCAGGAGGTAGAGCGACGCAGGAAGCCAAAGCCGAGGAAAAGAACATTACCTTTCCAACCGATGCAAAGCTTTACCGCAAGATTATTGTGCACTGTTTAAAATTGGCGAAGGCGCACGATATCAAATTGCGACGTAGTTACGCGAAGGAAATAAAATTACGGAAGTTAGAATGTCGTTTTGCGGGACAGCCTCGCAATCGCGCCAAGGCCCGTAAAGCGGTGAAACGACTGAAGACGATAGCAGGTCGTTTAGTCCGTGAATTAGAGCGTAAATTACCTTCTGAGGAGTTGGAAGTACAGGCTGACAGGTTTATTTTATTTCATCGAGGGTTGGATCAAAAACGCGGAGATAAAAATAAATTATACAGCCTGCATGAACCCCATGTTTACTGCATGAGTAAGCGATTAAGTTCCCAACAAATCGCCCTTACCTGCGTCCATGCAGGCAAAGGAAAAGAGCACAAGCGCTATGAATTTGGCACGAAGGTCTCGATAAGCACTACACGAGATTCAAAAATCATTATCGGTGCGATGGCATTTGATACAAACAAATATGATGGTCACACCTTGCCGGAGGTCCTATTACAATTGAAGCGATTAACGCAGCTTTCACCTACGGTGGCGTTATGTGATAGAGGTTACAAAGGTAAAAGCAAAATAAATGAGACACGCATAATCAGACCGAGTACAACGACACGAGATACGGATAGCGCCTATAAAAAGTTGATGCGTTTACGCTTTAGAAAACGGGCGGGGATTGAGCCTGTGATAGGTCACCTAAAATCGGATCATCGACTGAACAGGAATTACCTCAAAGGGTTTCAAGGCGATCAGATCAATGTGCTGATGGCAGCGGCTGCGTTTAACTTCAGGAAGTGGATGAGATTGTTTTTATTGGCTGTGAAAAAGGCAACACTTTGGCGTTTCATATTACGATTGATGGTGTTTCCAGTTCGTACAGATCTGGCTGTGCTCGTCAATTAGGCTTTTTCAGGATCGACTAGTTACTTCTCAGTGTCTTTTGCTTCTTACTATAATTTTTCAAATTGATTAGGCGTGGACTGTATTGTGATTCCGAGTAGGGATCTTGTTTAACTCTTTTCCTATTTCCTTCTGCGCCACGCGCAGCTCATAACTTTTCTGCAGGTTGAGCCAGAATACAGCGGACGTACCAAACCATTTGCCAAGACGTAAGGCAGTATCTGCAGTGATATTCCTGCGGCCAGCAATGATCTGGGTAATGCGATTAGCAGGTATTTTGAGCTGGCGCGCAAGCTCAGCAGCGCTAATGCCAATCTCTTCCAACTCCTCACCTAATATCAAACCCGGATGGATGGGGGATCTGCTCATATCTATTTTTCTTTCAGTGATAGTCGATAATCTCGACCATACCAGGTCCATTTGAGGACCATTCAAAACAAATTCGCCATTGATTGTTAATGCGAATACTATACTGACCTTGCCTGTCACCAATAAAATTGTCGTCTCTCCAGCTTATGTTAAGGCTAGTTAACATTTCTGACGCATTTTTTTGTCAAAAATCGCGGGGGCAACTTTATTCGATTAATTTAAAAATATATTTTAAAATAATTGGTTACGAACGCTATGTGAATCTCTCTCTCCGTCAATTTTAAAAGGGCATGTTCCGGGTACTGTTGAGTCAAACTATTTTATAAACCAGGTACCTCACTTGATAGTTGTCTAACGATAATATTGTCGTATTCATTACTCACATCATCTCTCAACTTTTTCGGTAACCCTTTTAAACTTGAACCAAAAGATTGATATTTTGGAAGATATTCTTTAATTAATTGTAAAACAGCACGTGCTTGCTTTTGATCTCTGCTTTTTTTCTGAGGGTCACGCCTATCCTGTTTTGATAACCATAATTTGTAGGCTGAAAATACCCTTGGGTCGGGAACATCAAAAATCACGGGAAACCCATCGTTGCCAATAACGGTTGACTGTATAGGTGGAGCCGCATACAACCAGTCCAAATTCTCAATTTCTGCTGCAATGAGATCATTCTTATTCTGGGTAATGGATGATTTAGTTATTTTGTAGGGAGGTGATGGCATAGGTTTTATTAAATCGACTAAATAGCCTTTTTCATTCGCTGCTCGATAAGTGGCTTTTGATTGTCTTTCGAAAGTTTTATCCACTTTTTTTAACAAGTCTAATAAACCTTCATTTGGTTTTAATCCGGCTAATTCCAGTTTTCTTTCCGCGTTCCACATGAGATCTATATCTCCGGTCGCTAGAAGCTCAGTATTAAAGCTGATGCCAGCCATATTTTCATATGCATATAAGGTATGAGTACCTACGATGATAATGGCCCTGGTATTTGATTTTGCCTGTTGGATGACCCGAATTACATCTGCTGCGATTTTTGGGACTCGATTAATATTTGCAGCAATACAGAACTTGCTCTGACTCTCTAATTCAGCCCGTAGCGATTTTTGTTTCTCGATTAATGCTGATTTTTTAGCATGGAATCGTTCGTACTGTTCCTCAGTGTTTTTGCTTCTTATTCCCAAGCTTTTACCATCACCGCGGCTGTTTCTTTGTCTGAATAAGTATTCTTTCTCTTCTCTTTTTATCCACTTCATCCCCCCCTGGAATGTCTTCATTTGTTCGACTATGTCTAGATAGGCCTCATATTGTTGAGTTATATCAATATAGATCCGTCTTGCGTTATCATTTAACACACTGAAAAACATAGTATTTACCTTGGTAATATAAAAAATAGAAATTATAAGGTAAAAAGCAATAAAAACAAGTGATTAAATGATATTTATTGAGTTTCTACAGTTTAAATATCTGGTGTTGTACAGGGAGAAACCGGGGGCAACTATGGGGGCAACTTTTTTCGATAATTAATACAAATGTTATTAAATCAATAACTTGCCAATCCATTGCGAATCCCTCTCTCCGCCCGAACAAAGCCCCCTAATGGGGCTTTTTTATTATAAGAGTATCGCTATGCCTTTCCCATAAATAGTCAAAAATGGGAATGACTAATTATGTGCGCTTGGCGTGTATTTCCAACGAATATTGATTTCTGTATGCTCTCGACGACAATTTAGCAATTCGCCACCCACAGGGCGAGTTAGCGGCAGATCGTAATCACTGCCATAAAAAAGCCGGCGCAAGGCCGGTTTTTAATTTATAAGGGTCAGAGGAGGGGATGGTTCATTACATGACTACTCCGACCAAAATCTAATCTTCTCAGTTTGCAGCTTCCCAGGCAGCCTGAACGCTGTCCCATGTCACCAGTGCTATGGTTTTACCACCATCGCCATCTACAAAATTTAATGGTCCGAGAAAAGTCATATAGAACTCACTATCTTCGTGAAAATAGGTCTTACCATGATATGCCTGACAGGCTTCGTAGCCGTAGGCCGGGGCTTTGACTGTAACACCGCCGTCATCGACACCACCCCTGACTTCCATGTGTCCCTTCGTTAAAAAGTATTCCCCTGGGCCGACATGAATGTGATTTGCGAAAGACGAACCTTTGGGGCAATCGAATATCGCGGCCCAGGAGCCGAGTTCAGGTGCAACGTTTAATAATTTCCAGCGTATCCCACCCTCGCTAAGTTCTGGTGGGAAATCCACCCAATCGATATCATCGAGTTGTACAGAGCGTCCTTTTGCACGATCAAAATGAAGTAGACTCACGATATTGTTCTCCTCTAAATATAAAGTTTTTTGTACAGCTGTTTAAAATTGTAATTTTAGGTACATAATGCAGCCGAAACGCTCGCCTGCAAAATTTCTATCCAGTACCCGTCCGGATCTTTAATAAATGCGATGCCTTTCATCGAGCCATCATCAGGTTTCTTTACAAACTCCACATCTAACTCTTCGAAGCGTTTGCAGGCGCCATATACATCGGGAACAGACAATCCGATATGTCCGAAACCGCGTGGGTCGTCATTACCACTGTGATAACCTTTAAATGCTTCGTCCTTTTCGGTGCCCCAGTTATGGGTCAGTTCCAGCAAGGCCTTTTGTTCAAAGGTGTATTCTGCGCGTTTTAAGGAATCATCTGGTATAGGATCATCATCTGCCCTCACATAGCCGAGGAAGAACAGCGTAAATTTCATTTCGGGAAAGTCGAGCTTTTTCAGCAAGGTCATTCCCAGGACATCTGAATAAAACGCAAGCGAACGATCGGGGTCCTTGATTCGAAACATGGTCTGATTGAATACGAATCCTTCAGTGGCCGGAGATTTCGGAATTACGGCTTCTTCAATATTATTTTGCGTGTCGCTCATTGCGTTATTACCTTAACTTTTCTCATGTTCTGGACAAAAGTTTTGTTAGTTTAAAGATTAATTTTTATGCTGCGGATTTTTTGCGCGCGTCATATTCTTCCTGTATGCGACACAATTCTTCCCAACCCAAATAACTGGTAAAGCTGTCGCCATCAAAGAAAAGAATGGGTCCGTCACAAATAAAAAGATAGTCGGTGTCTTCAAGCGCAGTAGTGGAACCGTGAACCATACCGTTCGGTTCATAGACATAGTCACCAGCTTCCAGCGTACCATCTCTGACCTGCAGTTTGCCTGACAGTACAAATACATGTGCCGGGGACAAGTGTTTATGGGCTGGCGCTACATAACCTTTTAGCCAGCGGAACAGTACTGCCCACGCACCGGTTTCTGAACCAGTCCAGAGAATTTTCATAAATCCTCGTTCAGGATCAGCATCCATCGGGATCCAGTCCATATCTTTGGTTTTGCTGAGCGAGTCCATTAACTCACTGTTAATGGGGCTTATCTCTTGAGGTAAGGCCATAATATTCTCCAGTTATCCAGTCACTACCTGTCAGAATCGGTATTGCACTGAACCCACGACACGTCGTGGTTGTTCCAGTGTCCCGATAACAATGGAACCAGGACCGGCTGCTGCGGGAAAGGTCAATGCATTCCCGGCGAAGTTCGGGAACTCTTGAACATCAATATAATATTCTTCATCCAAAATATTTTCGATATGAATGCCAAACTCCCAATTGTTCCATTCAATCCCGGCACCCAAATCAACTACCGTAAAACCGGGATTTTCCCAGAAAGGAAAGTCGTCACCCGGTGCATCAAAAAATTGCGCATTGGTGGAAGCCGCGCCCTTGTGACGAAGCTGTAATCGGCCAAAGACACGGGAATTGTTATTCAACTGCGCCTCATAATCCAGTGCGGCAGTGGCGCTCCATTTGGCTGTGTTTGGCGGGGTCATGCCTGAAATATCGGCACCCGTAACTGGTGATATCGTACCCCCATCCCACTCCGCATCGATGTAGCCGAAACCGGTGGAGAGTTTCCAGTTCTCGTGGATAGACCAGACCAGATCCCCTTCCAGCCCCCAATTTTTGGAATTCCCGGCGTTGATAATGCCTTCTACTATCGAACCCACTGCATCAGTTGTCTGTAGTTCGAACTGTCGGTCATTGTAGTCGACAAAGAATGCGGCCAGCGTGAGGATCACACGATCATTCATCAAGCGCCCCTTATAACCAATTTCGAATTGAGTAGCATCTTCAGGCCCGTAACCAAACAAACTATTGGAAGTCGTGAAGTTTGAAAGATTAAAGTCACCCGGCTCGAAACTCTGAGAAATAGTCCCATAAACTATGGACCGCTCATCGAGGAACCAGGTGAGAGAACCGCGGCCCAGGACCTCAGTCTCGGCCTGTCGTCCGGAGAGGTTGGAATCACGATTTGTCCGTTCACTTTCCCAGCGGTCCACACGAAAACCAGCGGCAATTTCGAAATTATCCCATCGATAGCTGAAATTGGCGAAACCGGCCACCTGTTCGCGTTCACGATGGGCGTCTTCAAAAGGCAAGGCGACAACCAGTGCTGACTCTGTCGCATCAAGTGGTGGTGGTACGGGTAGACCACTAGTTGGATCCAGAAATCCAAATCCACCGGGAACAATGAGTTCCGCATCAATTTCTCTGCGATATTCTAAAAAGTAGGCACCGGCCTGCCATTGAAAAGCTTCATCACTTGTGGAGGTAAAACGCAACTCCTGAGTTAGTACGTTAAGCTGATGTGGCCGAATCAGATCCAGGACAAATTCCTGAGTGATATCCAGATCTGTTTGTCGCAATGAATCTGTATCGGTATAAGAGGTCACTGAGGTGACATCAAATTTTTCGAATTCATAAACGAGTTCCAGACTGGCCGCTATAGTGTCTCTTTTATGACGGGGATTGAAACTTGTATCAACGTTGGGGCTGTGAGTCAGATTGCCGCTCAACTCCCGGTTCCAGACATTGTTGGGCCCATCGAGTTCGTTGTAACGCACCGAGGCATAGGCCGAGAGGCGATCCGTGATCTCACCAGCCAGTGTCAATCGGGCGCCATACTTTTCCGTTTTACCTACATCCGGATCGTTGGTGTTGACACCGCCGTTCTGACGAACAGAATTGGGATTCACCAAAAATGAATCATCTGTCATGGCAAATCCGAATATGCGTGCGGCCCAGGTATCCCCCAGCGGAATATTCACATGGCCTTCGCCATCAAAATAATTATCTTCACCACCCCGTAATTTGACGCTTCCCGAGAATGATTCGGGATCAGGCCGTTTCGAGACGAATTTAACAGCACCACCAATATTGGCACCGCCATAGAGAATTCCCTGTGGTCCTTTTAGTACTTCAACACGATCGAAATCGCCAAAACGGGATGATGCATCAGAAAAAAGCTGTACATCGTCGAGATAAAAGCCAACACCCTGGGTATTACCAAAGCCTCCAAGTCCCCGGATAGAGACATTAGGAAAACCATCTGCACGCCTGCTCATATAGAGGTTCGGAACCAGCAGGCCAATATCTTCCAGTCCGTTGATGTTTGCTGATTCGATCATATCACTGGAAAACGTGGCCAGGGATTCGGGGATCTCAAGTACATTCTCTTCACGCTTACGGGCGGTGACGATGATTTCTTCCAGGATCGAATTCGACTGCGCTATCACAGGCTGACTTGTGAGGAGCATGACTGCAGGCAAGCCAACAAGCATGCTAGCAATCATTGCGATCGCTAGTGTGTATCCCCTGTACAGAATGTTTCTACAATGAGCATAGTGAACATTGACAGCGCCGACAGATTTTATATTTCCAGGTAAATATGTATTCATCAGCTTCCCCCCCTTTGAGAACTGCTTGGGTGTAACTTGATTTCGGTTCCTGTGAACAAATCTGGCCGCACAGGATTTGAGTATCCGAAGGTAATGAAATTACTACTTCATTATAAGCGTTGTAATGTACCTAATATGGGCAAAATAAGCTTGTTTGTCCGTGACATTTCAGCAGGTCAGATGCGCAATCAATCCAATTTGGGAGTAACTATTTGTGATATATAGAAATCTGGCAGGTACATTATTTATATGTGCATTCAAATCGCCTCGATCCAGCGTGTCGCTGTTTGGCTTGCAGACCAATTACTTGGTTATTTACGCAAATCGTATTGGCTGAAAGTGAAAATAAACTACACTATAAGAACGTCTGAGCCATTAGGCGTATGATGCAACAGTTCATCAAGGTGTGTTTGGGCTCGAATAGAAAGCTGTTTGAGAAAAATTGGGGGAGTTTAATGACAGGGGACATTGTACAAGCGTCTGTCAATACCTGGTCGACAATGGAATTGGCGAGGTCTGACAGATATGACGCCTGGACCAGTATGCTCAATGAAACATACGGTCGCTGGGATGTTGAAAAGCCAGAGACAAAGGATTTTTTCGGCAACGTCAAATACTACGACGATTCTCTTATGAAGATCATCGAGTGTGTCTGTGATCCGTGTGCGGCATCACGTACGCGTGCTGGCATTATGGCTGACGGGCTGGAAACCTTGACCATCCAATATGTATTAGAAGGGCGTGAGTTCATCGATTTTAATGGTGAGGAAATAACATTAAAACGTGGTGACTTATTAATATGGGACAGTACTAAGCCCATGTTTTTTCAAGTTCAGGAACGACTCCATAAAATTTCTGTAGTCCTGCCTCTGCAGCGGTTTCAGTCCTGGCTGCCGCGATCATGGTTCTCAATCCGGCATTCTGTCAATGGTCATTCGAGCAATGGTCTTCTCTTAGCGCAGCACATTCAATCCTTAACCGCTTCCGTTTTTGACGGAGGATGTAAGGATAATTACGCTCTTATTGATGCCACGATAGGTGTATTGGTCAATGCGCTGGATTTAGGGACAATCGAAGATCCAAAACCATTAAGAGTCACACAATTGAGTCATGTTAAGACTTACATCAATGCTAATATTCGAAATTCTGCACTTTCACTGACACTGATAGCAAAAGCTGGAGGCATGTCATCCCGATACCTGCATTGGCTGTTTGAGTCTGAAAATGAAACAGTAAAGCAATACGTTTTTCGGCAAAGACTGGAGTTTTGTGCTCGCGACCTGTTGAATCCACGCATGAGGAACAGAAAAATATCAGACATTGCCTATTACTGGGGTTTCCATGACGCCACACATTTCAACAAACGATTCAAACAACAATATGATGTATCTCCAAGCACTTTTCGCGAAAAGATGCACAGTACAATGTCATAACAATCTGATATTCCCAAAAACTCGGAATTTTCGGCGTCCTAATGGACTTCCAAAGAGAGTCTGGCCGAAATTATCCGTAGGCTGTCCGTCCTGTCGCCATGGACAGGTAAAAATAAAATGAAATGTTATGGATATGGCGATCAGTTTAGATGCCGAGAAAGTTGGGGAATATTAAATACTGCATGCCGCTGTTTGGCCAGAAATTCTTGTGAAAATTACCGAATGTAATATTCGTAATAACTCAATATTTCTAAAAGAACTGGAGAATTTATTATTCGACTATTGGGAATATCATAATGATGATTTTTCGGTTGGCGCACAAAAAATAGCTGACGATGAGACGACACGAAAGTGGTAGAAACTATGTGTGCCGTGTCAGAAGCCTTTCGATACCTGTGAAGAAGGCGAATGATGGTCGATGAAGGAAAAAGTGTTTCCGCACGATTGATTCATCAGCGCGTTTCAGCAGTAAATAAGCTGAATTTGGATACTGGCAGTACTTAATACTACGTTTCCACCGAGCAGATAGATTTGGTCTCGGAATTGAGTAAACTGTTGGCCTTCAAGAGGGGGTTGTCTATGACAACAATTTGCGATATTAAAGATTTGCAGCAACTGGCGCGCAAACGCGTGCCGCGAATGTTTTATGAGTACGCAGATTCAGGCTCGTGGACCGAGTCGACCTATCGGGCGAATGAAGCCGATTTTCAGGATATCAAGCTGAGGCAACGCGTTGCAGTCGATATTACCGAGCGTTCGGTTGCAACCAAAATTGTTGGCCAGCCGATAACTATGCCGGTTGCGTTGGCGCCGGTCGGTCTTACCGGTATGCAACATGCCGACGGCGAAATCAAGGCAGCAAGGGCGGCTGAAAAATTCGGGGTGCCCTTTACGCTGTCGACGATGAGCATCTGCTCGATTGAAGATGTCGGCAACGCTATGTGGTCTGGTCTCTGTACTGAGTCTCAGTGCAGAGACCACAATCACTAAATATTTCACTGCCTTACGCGATAGTCGTCGCGCAGTAGCGGACATAAATCGATTGGTTACGAGAAATCAATAAAGCAGGTGATCTAACTTGTTAGTACCAATATATATAATGGGAGGCAGGAGATGGAAGGCTTAAAAAATAAAACGGCGATTATTACCGGTGCTGCGGGTCTGCTCGGCATGGGGATTGTGAATAAATTTGTCGATGCCGGGGTCAGGGTGATTGCTGCCGATATTAATATCGAGCTGCTGACCAGGCGCCTTACTGAGAAACAGTCCAGTGCCATAGCAGTGCAACTGGATCTTGCTGATGATGACAGTATTAAGGCACTGATTGATAAAGTCAGTACAGATTATGGCGTTCTTGATTTTTTGATCAATGCGGCGACCCTTTATCCGCCGGTTGAAGGTCTGGCGCGCACAGCGACTCGGGAGCACTGGCGCGAAGTAATGGATGTGAATGTGATTGGCTTTGCCCTGCTGACAAGTGGATGTCTGCCCCTGCTTATAAAAGACAAGCCCGGCTCAATAATCAATTTTTCCAGTATCGCCTCGCTCACCGCCGTGCCGAATATGTGGGTTTATCCCACCAGCAAGGGCGCCATTAACCAGTTAACTAAATCGCAGGCCGTCGATCTGGCGCCACACAAGATAAGGGTGAATGCCATCGCGCCCGCATGGACCTGGTCCGATCCGGTTTCCGCACTGT
>JBLIML010000125.1:0-10940 GCA_047638675.1 Planctomycetota bacterium
TCAGTGGACCTGGTAGCACAATCTTTTAACTTCGATCTTAAGCATGCCTTGAGCTTATACCCCAAAACGGTCGAATCTTATCTCACAAATCCTGACAGTTTTACGGACGAAGTTTGGAAGGATTTCCATAACTCCGGTTTAAATGTAATTCAGACAACCGTCGAAACGATTGAAGACACCTTACGCGATTATGCTTTGCATAATAGTTTCCTTGCGAGCAAACATGAGTATTTCACGCGCATCGATAGTGTCGATGATTTCGATAAACTCGCTGGCAGTGGGAAAATCGGAATGATCCTTGGTTCGGAAAACTCGAGCCATTTTTAGACACTCGATGACATCGATCATTTTTACCAACTTGGTCAACGAATTTCGCAGTTAACTTATAATTCTCGTAACCTCATCGGTTCTGGCGCCACTGAACGATCCGACGGAGGCCTCAGCGATTATGGTGTGAGCGTTGTGGAAAAGATGAACCATGTCGGAATGGCAATAGATTTATCTCATTGTGGAGATCAAACTACGCTCGATGCCCTGTCCCTAAGTAAAAGCCCGGTACTCATCACACATTCTGTGGCTCGTGCACTCAATCCCTCTCATCCGAGGACAAAATCAGATGAAGCCATTCGTCTTATGGCAAAGACCGAAGACGTAATGGGGATTGGGTTTTTACGTGTTTTTATTCGGGACAGAGAACCCACTACTATTGAACATGCACTTGACCATTTTGAGCATGTCATCAAGCTGGTGGGAATCGAGCACGTAGCGATAGGCAGTGACATCTCATTATACGGTTACGATTCCCTGCCCCGAGCTTACGTCGAGGCATCCAAAGCTAATCTGAAGCCGGGTAGTTATAATTTTCGAGAGAAAGATGACATAGAAGGTCTCAATCACCCTTTGCGAATTTACGATTTGACCGAGGGATTAATTCGACGTGGTTACAGCGATGCTGATATCTTTATGATTCTTGGAGGCAATGCCAAACGGGCCATGTCCGCGGCATGGACGAAAAAATCTTAAGGCTTTAGCTGAATTAAAAAATCGTAACTAACCTGAACTCGGGTTAAAGGACTAGTTTTACAAATTCAGAGATATAGCGTCATTCCGCTAAGCTTTTAAGCCAGAATCCATACTATAAAAACTGGATTTGCATCCTTAGCTTCGTGGACGGTGCGTCCATGCACCACTTCTCCGCTAAAAACAGGCAGGAATGACGAATAAATTACTGAATTCTCTTATCCCGAGTTCAGGTTAACTATTATTCAAACAGTCCAGGTCTCACCGGATCGTAAATGCTTGAAAAAATCGCCCTCGCCTAGTTTGTTCTTCGCGTTTTGAACCTGTTCCTCCAGTAACTCGTCATAAAGTGGCTGGGAGGTTTTGCGAAAAACGCCTAGAGGCACTGGAAATTTGTCTTCATCCAGTTGTGCCAATAAGTAAGTCAGCGCTGTGTCCTCTGAATTTTCATCATGGATCAGAATTTCTGAGGCATCGACGTCTTTTACATTGACGATTTCTGGCTCGAACACACCTGAGCTTGCTCGACGCATGGAGATTCCCTTTTCATTATCTTTGCCGAAAGTAATGGGTTCATTGTGTTTAAGATAAATAAGACGATCTTCTTTCACAGACTTATCTGTGAAAGAGGCAAAAGCATTATCATTAAACACATTGCAATTTTGTAATATCTCAACAAATACTGAACCACGATGTCGCGCAGCCTGTAATAAAACATCGCGTAAATTATTGGAATCCGTGTCTACGGCGCGGGCAATAAAACTGGCATTGGATGCAATCGCGAAAGACAAGGGTTTAATCGGCTTTTCCACCGAGCCAAAGGGGCTGGACTTGGTCTTTTTACCTATTTCAGAGGTCGGTGAATATTGGCCTTTTGTCAGGCCATAAATGCGATTGTTGAACAGTAAAATTTTCACGTCAATGTTTCGACGCAGGCAGTGCATAAGATGGTTACCGCCAATACTCAAGCCATCACCATCACCGGTAATCACCCAGACTTGCAACTCCGGGCGAGAAACACGTAGTCCTGTAGCAATAGTGGGTGCGCGACCATGAATAGTATGGAAGCCATAATTATTCATGTAATAAGGAAACCGACTGGAACATCCAATACCCGAAACAAAGACAATATTTTCCTTCGGCATATTCAGTTCTTCGCAAATCTCCGGCATCACCCGCTGCATTTGCGCCAATATAGAATAGTCACCACAACCCGGACACCAGCGAATATTTTGATCAGAAGTAAAATCTTTTTTGTTATAAGATTTTATTTGACTCAATTTTTCTTCGCTTAGTGATTTAACATCAGCACTCATAAAAATTACTCCAATTTGTCTACTTTACTTTAACTTAGCCTTCAACTGCACGTGGATAGGCATGCCCCATCATATCGTAAATCTTGTCCTCGATTTCCGAGGTCAGTAAGGGTTGTCCCTGCACTTTATTTAAACCAATCACGTCAACCAGGTATTCCGCTCGAATCATCATGCGTAGCTGCCCCAGATTTAATTCGGGCAGCAGGACTTGTTTGAAATTGTTTAATACAGCGCCAAGATTTTTCGGGAAGGGATTTAGATAGCGCAAATGCGCGCCGGAGACCGACAAACCTTTCTCCTGGGCGTGCTCAACCGCGGTACGGCAGGCACCCATAGTGCTTCCCCATCCCAATACGAGAAGATCCCCTGATTCAGGACCATGAACAACCAGGTCGGGGATATCATTGACAATACCTGCGACCTTTTGCGCACGTATTTTCACCATACGTTCATGGTTTTCTGAGTCGTAACTCACATTGCCGGTGATATCTTCTTTCTCCAGGCCACCGATGCGATGTTCCTGTCCGGGCGTACCCGGAACCACCCATTGGCGTGCCAGGGTTTCCGGATCACGTGCATAAGGCTGATATTCCTCGGCTGGGCCGAAAACACCAGGCTCAAATGGCACTAGTTCTTCTTCTTTGGGTAATCTCCAGGGCTCAGAACCTGTCGCCAAATAACCATCTGACAAAAAGAAGACCGGTGTCATATATTTTATGGCTATGCGAAAAGCTTCAATAGCCATGTCGAAACATTCACTCGCACTAGCTGGTGCCACTATCGGTACCGGGCATTCACCGTTACGTCCGTACATAGCCTGCAGAAGATCAGCCTGCTCTGTTTTTGTTGGCAGGCCGGTCGATGGTCCGCCACGTTGAATACTGGCAATAACGATGGGCAGTTCCGTCATCACCGCCAGGCCAATAAATTCTGATTTCAGCGCAACGCCGGGACCGCTGGTACCGGTAAGACCAAGAGCGCCTCCCCATGCGGCGCCGAGGGCAATACCAATAGCAGCAATTTCATCCTCAGCCTGGAAAGTCTTCACACCAAAATGACGAAGCCTGGATAATTCATGCAAGATATCGCTGGCGGGTGTAATCGGGTAGGACGCATAAAAAAGAGATCGACCACTTAATTTAGACGCGGCAAGAAAACCAAGAGCGGTCGCCTCGTTACCTGTTATGCGTCTGTATTCGCCCGATGGCAACCTGGCTTTATTCACACGATAACGGCCAGTGAAGACTTCTGCCGTGTCACCAAAATTGTAACCTGCTTGCAAAGCCAGCTTATTGGCCTCAGCGAGCTCCGGTTTTTTTGCTGCGAACATCTTCTCAATTCGTTCCACCAGAGCATCAAGAGAGCGATCATAGAGCCAGGACACAAGGCCCAGGGTAAACATATTCTTGCTCAGCTCCGCCTGTTTCTTACTCAGAGAGGATGACGATAACTTTACGGCCGCCACGGTTAGTGTAGTTATAGGAAAATCGTAGACCTCATACCCGGCGAGACTGTCATTTTCTCGCGGATCCTGTTCATAGCCAGCCTTTTTCAGCCCCTGAGCATCAAAAGCATCCTGATTCAAAATCAATGTGCCGCCATGTTTCAGCGCCTTTAGATGTGCTTTGAGCGCGGCTGGATTAAGTGCAACTAAAACATCCGGCCTATCACCGGGTGTGTGCACATCGTAAGAAGAAAAATTGAGTTGAAAGCTACTGACGCCAGCAAGCGTGCCTGCTGGAGCGCGAATTTCAGCCGGGAAATCCGGGAGGGTACTAATATCATGACCAACGACGGCTGAATCGTGGCTAAACAAAGCGCCTGTGATCTGTATGCCATCACCAGAATCACCCGCGAAACGAATAATGACATTATCAATCTCAAAGATCCCTTGATTCGCACCTGAAAGCTCACCGGTACTATCGGATCTCCTACTACTCTTCTGCGACATAGAAGTCTCCAAACTACTTAAATTAAACAAATAATATTATCTACTACTTGTCTAGAAAATGACATGTCTTTCAGAGCAATGAATCTTGTTTGATGGCGCACGAGAACCTGAAATTTTTTAAATTGTTTTGATGACATATAGTAGACAATGACAAAAGCAAATTTGCATTTGGCTTAATTAGCGATAGTGATAACATGAATTGAAAAAGGGATTGCCTTATAAATGCAATCTCAGCGCTTTCAAAACAGGGATGCTCGTTTTCGACGACAGTGTATTTCCAGCGGAAGTAAAAGCGCTATTTGAAACTGTCTTACATGTTCTCAAGTGTACAATTAAAGCTGATTTAGCATATTAAGTTAATATCATATACTATTGTTTTTAATGATAATAAAGGAGGATTTTAGTGTCAGAAGAAAACAGCAATAATGGCGTAGCCGAAGCGCCGCATGAGCATTGTGGTATCTTCACCATCGGTCCTAATATTCCTATTCAGGGCGTTTGGCGAGATATCTGTTATGTCCCGGTGAAAGATAATATATGGTCAGCTAGTGAAGGTATCTACCGGACTATTTTCCTCGAAGGTAAAAAAGGAACCATTGCTTTCGATACCCTGACAACGCCCGGTACCGCACGCGCTTATGCCGGCGCCATCGGTAGAGTGTTTCCAAAAAAGCCTATCCATACCATTGTCTATTCACATGAACATCTGGATCACACGGGTTATGCGGCAGATCTTGCACCGAATGCAGATATCATTGCTCACGATTATGCCAATAGAGTCATTCTCGGCAGGAAATCCGACGGACAGCTTCCTGCGACCGAAGTTTGGCATGGCGAACGCAAGGAATATTCCATCGATGGCTGTGATTTTGAATTAATCTATCCAGGCCCTACTCATGGAGATGGTAATGTCGCGGCCTATTTTCCGCAGAGTAAAGTGCTGTTCATGGTCGATACTGTCGCCGCCGGCGTCGGATATTGTTATTTGATGGACTGGCACATGGCCCATTATGTTGACGTTATGCGCCGTTTTCTCAGTTTGGACTGGGATATCTTTGTCCCCGGCCATTTTTGGATAATAGATCGTGCACAGTTTATTGATATTCTCAATTATTGGGAGCATCAAATTGAATTCGCCCAACAGGCGGTTATTGATGGTGTCGACCCCCATGACTGGGCCGGTCTTAATAAATATACGGAGGAAAAACTCGGGCCCACAGATCGTGATATGTTTCGCTATTACGAATACGGCGCGATTAACTTATCTCGCTATATGCAGGGCTACCTCACCGGTGGCTGGGGAATCGAAGGCAACCTCACACCTGACATATCACCTTTATAAGGAGGCCAGGGACAATGACTGAGAATAGAGGAAAATTTACTCGCGAAGCCGCACAGGCTTATCTCGCGAAAGAGCCCGAGATGCAGGTAGAGAAACTGGCGGATCGGATCTGGACGATATGTGATGGCACCTGCCGTACTGTTTTCCTGGAAGCGGATAACAGCGTAATCGCTTTCGACACTTTTGGTACACCTGGCCGGGCACGGGCCTATAAAAAGGCGGTATCAACGGCAATTCCGGACAAAGCCATCAAAACCATTATCTACACCCACGACCATCTTGACCACAGCGGTTTTGCCGCGGATTTAGCCAGTGATGCTGAAATCATCGCTGATGAGATCTGCGCCAAGGTAATTAAACTCCGGCAAGCCGAAGGTCAGTCTCAAGTGACAAAAGTACTTGTCGGTAAAGAAAACAAGATGAATATTGATGGCTTTGAGTTCAGTCTTCTCAATCCCGGACCCACCCACGGCTCGGGTAACATCAGCGCCTGGTTCAGTTCAGCTAAAATATTATTTTCTTCAGACACCATCCTGGCCAATGCAAAGTATGGATTTGTCCCCGATTATCACCTTTTTAATTTCGTCAAATTCATGCGAGGCTTTCTTGACTTAGACTGGGATACCTTTGTTCCCGGTCGCTACGGATTAAGCGATCGCGCCGGTTTTGAACGTGGTTGCGATTATATAGAAGCTATTCAGATTGAATCACAGAATGCCTTCGCTGAATTCGTTCCCATTTGGGCTTTTGAACCGATGCAAGGTTATGTCGGCCACAAACTCAGAGAACGCTTTGGCGATTTGGAAGGCTATGAAGAACACATAGGACAAAGCGCTTTGCGTATTGTTCATCATTATCTGATGGGGGGGTGGGGGCTGGAAGACACCCCTGAGCCTGACGTGCTGCTCGCCGACCAGGTCGAACTTTAATAATCGACGCTAACAGGGCCGCAATAAACATTAATAAAGCGCCCTTATGAAATCACTCAATGTACTGGCGTTACTCGCATCGAGTGTTTTGCTCTTTGCTTCGATTTCTACATTCGCCGAGCTAGCCTCAGATGATCAACTGCTGAGGCTTTCATATCATTCCGCTGCAACTGAGCAAAACCGTGAATATTTTGTTTATCTTCCCGTAACTTATGCCGAAGATAAAGATAAACAATGGCCGGTCATCTTCTTTTTGCATGGACACGGCCAGCGTGGAAATGGACGAGAGGATCTTGATCATGTGCTAAGGCATGGCCCATTGATGGAAGCATGGATACAACGCCGAGCCCTGCCATTTATAATCATTAGTCCACAACTGCCCCTGAGATTCGGCATCGACGGCGTGGTTGAAGATCACAGTAAAGATCCACTACCAGCCAGATTGAAGGAAGGCGTTCCGGCGAGAAACTACGGGTTTAAATCTGAGCTGCCTATCGCTCGTACCAATGCTGATGAATTTCCCGATGGCCCTCATTCCCGTTTTGGGGACTATCCAAATTTCGGCGGGTGGATAAGTATCGACACTGAACTATTAGGCATGCTGGACACTGTTCTAAAAGATTACCAGACCGATCCAGAGCGTGTTTATTTAACAGGGATTAGCTATGGCGGCTTCGGCACTTTTGATTTGGCCGCAAGATATCCACATCGTTGGGCGGCAGTGGCGCCTATGTCGGGTACGGGCAAAATTGATGACGCCGAAAAAATAGCGAAGGCAAGTCTTCCTGTTTGGATGTTTGGCGGCGGCAAAGATACAACGATAAAACCACACTGGTTGTATCAAATGGCAGAAGCTTTGGAATCCGCCGGGCACCCTGCCCTGAGGTTCACTGTGCATGAAGACATGGATCATGATGCATGGAAACGTGCCTATGAAGGTGATGATTTGTACAAGTGGTTTTTGCGATATACGAAAGACAATCGTCCTCAGTGAATGCCAATAATAAATAAAATAACGCTCTACAACTAATGGCGGCTTCCGGCAAAAAGATATTCTACGGTTGGTGGAATGTAGCGACAGGATTTGTCGGAATGGGTCTGAGCTATGCCATGTTCACTGTGTTTGCCTTTGGCACTTTTGTCCGTCCGTTGCAGGAAGAATTTGGCTGGACGCGTGGCGAGCTGTCCTTTGCCTATACCATGGCCAACATTGCGGTAGTCATCGCTTCGCCATGTCTTGGCATACTCATTGACCGATTTGGCGTCAGACGAATTCTAATACCGTCAATAATTTTAATGGGGTTCACCGTGGCGTCCATGGCCTTATTAACGAATAATATCTGGCACTATTACGCTTTGTATTTTCTTATCCCCTTACTCGGCGCCGGGACACTGCCACAAAGTTACTCTCGTGTGTTAATCGCCTGGTTTAATCGACGTCGAGGTATCGCGCTGGGCATTTCACTGGCTGGATTTGGCGTCGGTGGCGCTTTGGTTCCCGTTATTTCGCAATTCACCATCGAGTCCTTCGGCTGGCGAATCGCTTATATCGGGTTTGCCTGTTCCGTATTCGTTCTGGCCTTACCGATGGCACTATTCGTCCTCCGGGAAAAGCCCGAAGATTTGGGTCTGCTAGCCGATGGCGACGCACCAGTATCGGAAAGTGCCGGGAAGAGTACAGCGAGCCTCGCAGAAACAGGTTTGTCGGGTAGAGAAGCGGCGAAAACCATAAGCTACTGGCTTATCCTGGTTTCATTTTTATTGGTAGGTCTTAGCCTCACAGGTATTCTGGCCCATCTTGTGCCAATGCTTATCGACCGCGGTGTCAGTGCACAAACCGCGGCTTTTTGTATGACATCCATTGGGATCGGAATAATTTTCGGCCGTATCTTTGCAGGTTATCTGATGGATTACTTTTTTGCCCCCTACGTCACTGCATTCTTTCTATCTGGCATGACCCTTGGTATTGTCATTCTGGCCACTGGAACCACCAGCAGTTTCGTATTCCTCGCGGCAGTATTGGTAGGCATGGGCACTGGTTCCGAGGTTAGCGAAATTGCCTATATTTGCAGCCGCTACTTTGGTCGGAAAGCATTTGGCCTGATTTACGGGATCATGTTTTCAGCTTTTCAGCTCGGCGCCTCTTTCGGCGCGCCGTTAATGGGCTTCTATCATGACAAGGCCGGCGATTATATCGGCGCGTTGTGGTTTCTTGCAGGGATGGCCTTGCTAGGCGCTATATTAATTTCTCTGTTAAAACCTTATCCGCAACTCCAGACTTAGATGCTAGATCTGTATTACCAGCCAGCCTGAATAAGATATTCCTCGAGGGTTAACATGTCTTTCAGTTCTGCACGCGCCATGTTGATATTGGCTTTGTAACCGACATCATCAATCCAACGATCCATCACTGTCATTTCCGTTCCCTGATCTTTCTCATAGACATCCCAGGGGATCTGAACCAGTTCAACTGGGCTTGCCGTTACACGACTGAAAAGATTGACGACTTGTTTCATCGTGTATTCTTCAGAGGCAATTTCAATCGTTCTGCCTATCCAGTTATTTGGTTCGCTAAAAGAAAGCTCTGCGAATCTACCAATATCACGGACAGAAATCTGTTGCATTCGAGTAGCCAGGGAAAACGGACTGTTAATTTTCCCTGCAATAATATTCTCACGGGAATATTCCCAGTTTTCCATGAACGATACAGGACGTAATATCGTGAATGGCAAGTCCTTAGAATGAATGTATTTTTCAATTTCGAATTTGCTTTCGAAATGTGCGATCCCCGTTTTGAGATCTGCGTGAACGACTGAACTGAAAACTAAATGTTCTACTTTTGATCGTTTGGCAGCGTCGACAAAGTTTTTACCTTGTTGAACTTCTGCTTCATAGCCATGCTCCCAGAAATTAGTCACCAAAAACACACCGTAAACATCTTTCATTGCACTCTCTAAAGAAGCAATATCTTCAAAATCACCTTTAATCAAATTGAGGCCTGGTGCTTTCATCGCTTGAGCTCGTTCACTTTCAGGGTTACGAGTCAGACCGCGCACCTGGTAACCTTTATCCAGAAGCGCACGGGCAACCGCACCACCCTGCTTGCCAGTAACGCCTGTGACAAGAATGAGTTTCCCCTGTTCCTGAACAATGGGCGCAACTTCTTTTGATACCTGCGCTTCGTTGCTGTTATCACACGCTATTAAACAGCTCATCAAACAAAACAGACTTATTAATCGTTGCATAGAATGATCCTTTGGTTTGTAATTAATTTTTCTCAAAAAGTATGTTCGAATTTCAGAAGTGTTGATCTTATTTACGTCCTGATAACTTCATTTCTGCCTGCTCACAACGGCCAGAATTAAGCCTGTCCTCTTTTTCGTTTATGTGCAATAAACTACCCTGTACTAATTTTAAACTGACTATCGTAATCTTTTCAGATTTATAACTGCCTGCTGATCTCCCTGTGCAGCTGCCATCTCGTATAACTCACGGGCCCTTTGATAATCTTGTCTAACACCCCACCCTTTCTCATACAGTCTTCCTAGATTAGTTTGTGCTGAGGCTTCTCCTTGTGCTACCGCCTGATCAAAAAACTCACGCGCCTTATCATAATCTTGCCTAACGCCTTGTCCTTTCGCGTACATCAGACCAAGATTGGTTTGCGCCATAGCATTCCCTCGTACTGCGGCTTTCTCGTAGAACTCCTGTGCCCTTCTGTAGTCTTGATCAACACCTTGTCCGTTTGCATACATTAATCCGAGTGTATATTGTGCCTGTTCCTCTCCTTGTATCGCTGCCATCTCATATAACTCACGTGCTCTGCGATAATCTTGTCTAACACCCCATCCATTTTCGTACATCCATCCGAGATCCGTTTGCGCGGCGGCTTCTCCTTGTGTTACCGCTTTTTCAAATAATTCACGCGCCTTGTCGTAATTTTGCCCAACACCTTGTCCTTTTGCGTACATCAGCCCAAGATTTGTTTGTGCCATAGCATTTTCCTGTGCGACTGCTTTTTCAAATAACACGCGCGCCTTGTCGTAATTTTGCCCAACACCTTTTCCATTAATATACATCAGTCCGAGATTGTATTGTGCCAAAGCGTTCCCCTGTACTTCTGCCTGCTCATATAATTCACGTGCCCTATCTTGATCCTGGCTCACACCCTCCCCCTTGTAATACATCCTCCCCAGATAAAACTGCGCATAATTATTTCCAGCAGCAGCAATCTCTGAAAGTTCTATGAAACTGGTTTTATTCCCAGCTATGGCAGTATCAGCAATTCTAATTATCTCTTGTTCATCAACGCTAGTTAATATTGGCTCGTGTATTATTTTACTTGTCTTTTTTTCTTCAATCTCAATCCTCACTGAATTCAC
>JBLIML010000126.1:0-10920 GCA_047638675.1 Planctomycetota bacterium
GAATTCGACCCTACAACGGAACCCACATTGCGGGATTGATTTGTTCAGGTAAGGACCCCGTCGGGCCGAATTCTTTTGGCCGCATGCCAGCATCCCGGCCGCCGCGGTCGAATGAATTCGACCCTACGATATGACATGCTCCCCGATTATCGCGCGCAAAAAAAAACGGCGGACCCAGGTCCGCCGTTTCCTGACTAACTGCTATGTCGCTTAGAACTTCTGAGTGAGACCGAAGAACATGTAGCGACCTTGTGAGTCCCACAAACCGGGAATCGTATTACCATTACCAAAAACCGAGACATTGTTAAAGAAACCACTGACCGGTGGGTCGTTATCCAGAACGTTACTAACACCAATATTCAAAGTGGTTTCGCCCAATCCGAACAAGCTGGTCGTGTAACTGGCAGACAGATCGAGGTAATTTTCAGTACCAGAACTGTAACGATCCTGTTCGAACTCATCAACGCCCCCAATATAGCGCCAGCTGGCCACACCAGTTATACCCCAGGGTGTTGACCAGACACTGGTCAATGTATGACGCCATTCTGGCCTGGCACGTTGGCAGGAACCGCCGTAAAAACCACCACATTCTTCAATAGGAGAGCCTGGTGCCAGTTGCTGTTTGAACTCATTCAGCCAGGTACCGCGAAAGCTAAAGTCCACACTTCCGTAATCACCCGCTTCCAAAGCGTAACTAGTAGCGATGTCAATACCGGAGGTCTTGAAAAAGCCGATGTTGACATTGGTCGAGAACACACGCGGCGAAGTCGCCTGGCTGCCAATCCAGAGGTTACCGTTGGCAGCATTACGACTGACAAGATCACAAAATACGGGATCGCCAGTCTCTCCACACTGAGTCACAATGAATGAAGGATCAACGTCATCAATAGCGTCCTTAATTTCTATGCTCCAGTAATCGACACTGAGCTGTAAGCCCGGGACATTGCTCGGCGTGAACACTGCGCCTATGGAAAAACTATTGGATTTCTCCGGCGTAAGCTCTGTGTTACCACCAAACTGACCGTTATACTGCCCGGCTGGGTTACGGGGAATATTACCGTACTGTGCTGCCGTCACCCCGGAGTTCGCACATTGTGCAGCGCTCTGTATGGGCGCGGTTGGTGGGCCGCCAGGCGTCGCTGGAGCACCATTCGCGCATGGGTCAGTTCCAGACCACAAGCCGAGAGTAGATGGCTCGAACAACTCCCTGATATTGGCAACACGTGACGCACGGGAATAACCACCGCGGAACTTGTAGCCCGATACCGGTGTATATTCACCGTTAAACTTGTAAGTATTGGTGGTATCGTCGGTACTGTAGTCGGAATAACGATAGCCAGCGTCGAGTGTTAGCGATTCAATCCACGGCTGGTTCTGAACAAGGGGAATTTGTGCTTCCACAAAGAACTCTTTAACATCGACGCCACCTTCAACCGGAGCCGTCGCGCCACCTTGACCCGCACCGTCACCACTTTGATAGGCCAGATCCACAACATAATCCATGCGAGCATCACGGTATTCGCCGCCCAGAACAATTTGAGCCCCGTCTTCAGCCATAGGGCTGACCATCCCCATACTGGTCAAATCACCCGATACGAAGGCCACGATCTGGTCTTCTTTCAGCCTCGCTTCTGAGAACAAAGGTAGATCAAGATAAGCTATCTGCTCTGCTGTAACGCCACCTGTACTGAAAATATTGTAGGGAACACAATTAGGATCACTTCCATTAATCACAGAACGACAGGTAGGAACACCGCCGGGACCGGCAATGACATCCAGCGCTCGCGTCACCCGTGTCGTTGAAAAATCTTCGTTATAAAGTTCGTTGTAGTCAGTACGTGAAACATTAATGAAAGCATCATAACTCCAGTCATCATTGATCTCGCCTTTGGCACCAGCAAGCATTCGAAAGGAGGTATGTTGCAGATCATCATTTCGCGGACCACCTTCAACATTACGACGACCAAGATAGATAGTCTTCGTCGCGCCAGAAGCAATTTCGCCCGCTGTACAACCGATCGCGCCAGATTGTTGGGCTGACAGAAGTGGGTTGTCGCAATTAAGCGAGGTGGTGACGAAGAAAGCACCTGAGGGGGCAATCTGAGCATTGCTCCGATCATCCATAAACTGGAACTCCGTATAGGCTTCGAAATGCTCGTTAACTTCGTAATGACCAAATAGACCCGCTGTGAAGCGTTCGTCCGGGCGCTGAAAATGATTCAAGGGCGCATAGTTATAGTAGGAGTAATCCCAGGGTACAAATTGATCGCCTGCGACGGTGAAATAGGTGCCTGCAAAATCCGTGATCAGGCCTGTTGGCAGTGTAATAGAACCCGCGCAATTATCGCCTGTTCCGCCAGAATTGAGCGCACAAGCACTGAAATCGCGATCACCCTGAAGGGCGGCATTGGTTTGTCGATAACCGAGGTAGGCGGTGATATTGCCCTTGCCGTCGGAGCTGTTAACACCCATGGTCAAATTAACATCGTGACCACCACCGTCAAAAACATTACTATCGGCATTATCAAAACCGGCATCGCTAAGTGCCGTTGCCACAGGGATCGTCCCGGACCCTTTAGGGTTACCTGAATTGTGTTGATTACCGGAATACTGATAGTCGATTTCAATGCCTTCGAAGTCGCGCTTCATCACGAAGTTGACCACGCCAGACATCGCATCTGAACCATAGGTTGATGATGCACCACCGGTGAGCACTTCGATTCGTTCAATCAACTGACCCGGTACCTGATTGATGTCTGGTGCCAGCTGAAATACATCACCAAGACCCATGCGATGGCCATTGGTCAGTACCAGCGTACGATCCGAGGTTAGACCACGCAAGTCGATAGTCGCGGTGCCAGTAGCACCGTTAGATTCATTAGCCGTAAATTCCGGTGTAATCGACGGAAGATCATTGAGCAAGTCTTCAACACGGGTGATACCACGGTGCCCGAGTTCTTCTGCCGTGATCATGGTCACTGGACTGGACGAGGTCAGGTTAACATCGGTAGAAATACGAGAGCCCGTGATGACAACTTCTTCTATACTATCTCTGTCTTTTTTACCAAAAATACCTTCGATGACCTTTCCTGGTATCGAGACAACGCCTTTTACTACTTCTCCAACCCCTCCAACTACCCCTTCCACTACCCCTTTGTCTTTCGCTTCTTCCTGAGCGTAACCCATTGTTGGGGCCACCACAGTTGCTGCTATTGCTGCCGTCGACAATGCGCGCTGCACTGCGACCGAAAGCGGTTTCAATTCAAACATTTGATTTCTCCCATACTTTTACTGCGAAAAATTATTGTTGTGTTATAGAAACATTCTTATGGAATCTACAACTTATGGCAAAAGTATATTCGCACAGCGGTACTACGTAAAGATTAAAATCCCTTACTATTTTGGTTGTTACAAAAATACAACTATGGGATTGGGTGAAATTACTACTTAATCCGACTCACCCCGGTTTTTCGGCCCGTTTTAACGATTTTCATCTCATAGAAACCGAACAGGTTTTTCTTAATTTCAACTTCCGGGTTTTCGAGCGAAATAGCATAGCGACTCTCCAGCCTTTGCTGCCAAATTTCACCGTTGTCCAGTCTGAACACAGTTTTACCGGTCCAACCACTAAAATGACCGGCAATGCGGCGCGTGACGGCGACTTTTTGCAATTTTTGAATCTTCTCATCTGCTTTTACGAGCTGTTCGGATTCGTAGGCCAGCAATTTCAACAGCCAACGGTCAAGGTTTTTCAGTTCTTCAGTGCTTAGTTTATCAAGCCCTGCCCCCTCAAATTCGTCCTTGCTCATCATCTTATCAATGCCTTCCCAGATTCCGGATTTCGGCTCTGCAGCGTTGATAGAGAAGCTGAAAAACAATAACAAGCTGATGATGTGGTATCGAACAAGCAATCTACAAGGCATAAGCGCCTCCATGGGCATTAACTGAATATTGGTATTTTAGCCCAATTCCACTGAGAGGGCTTTATCGATAAAAGCGTGCGCACCACTAATTTCCCGTTTTCACCGGCCTCAAGCAGGCTTCGTAGGCTTGATTTATGTCGTTTCACCACTAACAGACTCAGCCGATCCTGGGAATTCAGGTATATCTGGATAAGTTTCACCAAGAGAGCCCAATGAAAGTTTGAGGGCATCCAGCCATGGCTCATAATTGCGCCAGTGATCAATAGCCGCTCGCGATATGGGCTGGCGCACCTGTTCCGAGCTTGCCGTGCTCACCGCGCGATCATTCTTGTAGAAATGTAAACAGTTTGCCTCATAAGGCAAGGCACAAAAATCGAGCAGCCGCCGAACCTCAGTTTCGGTATCGTCCACCAGTGATTCGTAATATAGGCGATGAACACGACCTGGCAGAACGGCATCGAAATGGGCCATCAATTCCACGTAATTCTGATAATAGCGCCCAATCTCCTCCAGGCTGTAACTGTAATTCTGACCACCGGCGAAGTGTTCTTTAAACAAGGAAAAACCGCAGGCCAGAGGATGACGTCTGATATCAATAATGCGGGCCTTTGGCAGAATCAGATGAATCAATCCGATGTGGGCAAAGTTATTGGGCATCTTGTCAATAAAATATGGCGTTCCCAGTTTCCGTTGAACACGGGTCTGCTCAATATAGCTTTGGCCTAGCTGACGGAACGTTTCCTCTTCAATGCCCACCAATACCTCTGGGTAAGTGAGTCCTGCGTCACCGATCTCAACTTGATCCAGCGATTTCGCAATAGCGACCATATTGCTGAGCTCCATAGTGCCTTCCACATCGCTATGACTGGCAAGGATCTGTTCCACCAGTGTCGAACCTGCACGTGGCATACCTAGAATGAATATGGGATCCGCGGCGTTTGCACCGGCGTCGGCGCGAGCGGCAAAAAACTCAGCGCTAAAAAGCGATTTACAACGACGCACATGATCGCTCATTTCACTTGCAGTGTAGGGCCTTTTGTTAAGACGGAGCTGGTTTCCTGCGGCATAATTCTGGAAGGATTCATCGAACTCCCCTCTGTCTTCCAGCGCCTTGCCAATGGCAAAGTGAAAATGCAGGCGATCCACCTCGGCAAGATTGGGTTTGTTTAATTGCACTCGCATTTCTTTGAGCTGCTCATCTGAAAATTGCAGGGTCTTCAAATTCGCGAGACTCCAGTAGGGCTCACCGAAATGGGGCGCAAGTGCTATCGCTTTCTCGTAGGCCCCAATACATTCTTCCCGGCGACCCACTGTTTTCAGCATGTGCCCCAAACTTGTCCAAACAGCGGGCTCGTTCGAATTCTCATTGAGTAAACTTTCACAAATAGTGATTGACTCATCGTAGTCTCGCAAGCGCACCAGAATGGCCGCTTTGAGCTTGCGAACCTCCCGATTCTTCGGCTCGTCGGCCAGTAGGCGATTGGATTCGCGTAATGCTTCCGTAATCTTGTTCTGCCGCATGAGAATAACAGCATAATTATGTCGAGCACGTCGGTAACTCGGGCTAAGTTCCAGGCAACGCTGCAGCATGACTTCCGCTTCATTGATGCCGTCTGTGCGTTCAGCTACATCGGCCAATAAACATAAAGCAACAATATCAATCGGGTTTTGTTCGAGATTACCGCGCAGTATGGCTTCGGCTTCCGAAATGCGATTCTCTTTGAGCGCATTTGCAGCCTGAATCAGGAGAGGGTCGCTAGTAGAGAAGTTAACATACTGAGTGAAGGCGGCATCCGCCGCCTTATTGTCACCGGTCATTATCAGAATGTCGGCCAAAGCAAGCCAGGCATCGCCAAAATCCGGTTTGACCTTTACTGCTCGATGTAAGGATCCGATAGCGCGATCGTTCTGACCTGTTTCGTGTAGTGCCAGTCCCAGTTGGAGATGCACCAAGGGCGCATCAGGCGAACTCGCAGACAGCAGTGTAAGCACTTCGATGGCGGATGCAGCATTACCCCTCAGACGGCGTGCGATGCCCTGAAACAACATCGCCATTTGGTGCTCAGGAACGATACTCAGGAGTTCACTGGCTTCGGACTCAGCCTGGGCCGGGTCTGTATTCAACAAACTTTCGATTTGTGAAAGTCTGGCCTGTATATCAACAGCGTGTTGTGACGATAGGGGATCCAAAGGAATGAGAGCCAATCCGAGTTTAGCGGATTGTGCCCATCCTAAAGGCAATGATCAATTGGAATCTACTGCAGAAGCGGTTATTTTCAATAAGTATTACTTAATTTTTTCTGCCACAAAGACCCACGCTGACGGTGATGTTTGTCGACCAAAACTCAAACTGTCTCGAATACGAATCTCGAGACCCAGGCTGTGAAGTGTGGTCATTGCTTTTTCGAACTCTGTTTCATCAAGGGCTGCAGCCAGCATTGATGACATTCGACCAGAGTAACTGGCCAACTCGTTTTTCATAACCTCTATCCAATTGAACAATTCAGCGGCGTCATAGGCATTAAGACGTTTATACATATGTCCGATGTCGGTATAGATGCGAAATAAAGTCTCGGATGCGACACCTTTTCCCCATCTTTTCAACACATCTTCCACGCTCGCCACAGAGGCAGCAAATTTCCTGTCCAGACTTTGAATGGTTTCTTTATCTCCCTTACCTTCTTTTATTTTCAGTATCCCTCTGAAAAGTGCATCGAAATTTGCAAGAATGTCGCTCCTACGAAAACTGTCAATCGCCTCAAGATTCATCTTGCACTCCTTGTAAATACCACCATCCTTCATATGCAATACAGCAGCTATAACACCACCGGGACAAACTACTCTGGAAACTTCGGTGAACACATCGCTTCCGGCATATTCCATACCGAATTGACTGGTGATCAGATCAAATACACCGTTGTCAAAGGGCAACTGCAAGGCACTGGCGGCGACACCCACTAGCGAGGACTCACGTTTTTTCATTTCCAGTAGTGCCGCGGGAGATTCGTCTATCCCACAAATCTGTAAATTAATGTTTTCATCCAGACTTTGAGATGCTGCCAGTGCAAAACGCGGCACTGCGCCATTGCCACAGGCAATATCAAGCAAGCCTGATCCGGATTTAATCGTAGAAAAAACTTCTTCAAAAAATCGCATCCAGAAACGCTCAAGCGCTTCATCCTGTGGACCGCCATCTTTGTGCGCGGCCGCCGACTGAGCATTGCGCCAATACGCATCCCAATTATCTGCTGACATAATTTATTTTATAGTGTCTATATGAACACGGTTGATTCAGATAGAAAATTAACACAAGGGCCCCTTGCAACAATAGTCATAGTTATTGACATAATCCATCAGCTTCCCTGGCTAGACAATATAGTAAAAGACCCCTATCCTCGTCGAGCTTATGGATAGCCCGTCTGAAATCCAAATTCCTCTCAAGGATTTGCTCACAAATCCTGACTACTACCTATGGCGCTTTGATGGCGCCTATGCAGTATTTGCACGTATGGATCGCCATAGCTATAAAAAAAGTATATTTACAGATCAGCGTATCATCGTAGCGGATCCTAAACCTGTAAAAGTTGATCTCAACGAGCTCGCTGAAGCATTCAGTGGACAACGGCATCAACCTGCACAGCTTTCTTATATATTTCACGTTGGCCATTGCGGGTCTACGCTGTTAGCACGCGCACTGGACCTTGAATCGAAAAATATTGTTTATCGCGAGCCCTCTGTGCTGAGGCAATTATCAGTATTATTAGCGGAGAATGATTGGGCTAACTCACCTCCGGAATTATGGACATTTTCCCTCAAGCTTGCTACGACTTTACTCGGCAAATCCTACCTGAAAAATGCCCCTGTCATCATCAAGGCCAATGTACCGGTCAACTTTGCCATAGATAAATTGATGGATTCATCTCCAAACGCCAATGGGCTACTGCTTTATGCAAGGTTTGATAATTATCTCCTTTCGATTCTGAAATCCGACGGTCATCGACAATGGGTTTCTGAAGTGACTACAACTCTCGGCAGTTTAATTGAACAACGAATTGGGATTAGTCAAATGGAAAGAAGAAGACTGTCCCTGGCCCAATCTGCGGCCAGTCTCTGGCTAGCGCAGCTTTCCATTTACAATGAAGTCGCTCAAAAATACCGCAACGTCAAGACACTCGATTGTGAATTGTTTTTCAATCGTCCTGAACCGGTGCTCTCAGCGACCTTTAGATTATTTGGCAATGTCGTCAGTCTGGATGAGATTAGCACTATTGTTCAAAGTGATTTGTTCTCCCAACACGCGAAATTGCCCGGGCAACAATATGACAACGAACGTCGCCTGAGGGAAAAGGGACAACTGATGCAGTCGCTATCAGGGGAACTGGAAGAAGCCCGTGCATGGTTGTTGGCAAAGATCGAAAATATAGCCCTGCCCGATACTTTACCAAACCCACTTCTCGGAGATAGCCCGCTTTTACTTGAGAAGCGGGACACGGAGGAATCCTCCCCTGGTAAAGCGCCGATCAGTTCAGGCAGTCACATAACAGAGCAAAGCGCCCACGTCACGCCCTACCTGTGTATTACTCGCGACGAGCAAAATAAAAGTCTCCATGAATTAAGTGATGCACGTATTGTTGAAGGGCTGAAGCAAAGTGGCGCAATTTTGTTTCGAGGCTTTGGCTACGATATTGAAAAATTTACGGCGTTCGTAAAACGATTTTGTACACACTCAGTTTATAACCCCAGCGCCGGGAGAGAGATAGTCGATGCAGTTAATAATATTCAAACTGTCGATCTGGGTGATGGCGCGTTTCCGCTGCATGCAGAGTTATGTCGAGAACCCTGGCGTCCTGATGTGTGTTTTTTTACCTGCGAGACGGCACCGCAGCTCGGTGGAGAAACAACTCTCTGCGACGGTGTCAAAATCGTTGAGGCACTCGATAAAACGGTAATAAGTCAATTACAAGCTCAGCCCCTTGTATACTTCCAACCGATGCTGGCAGAGGATTGCCAGCGGTGGTTGAACACGGAAAAGCCAACGCTGACAGAAATAAACAATCCTCCCGAAAATTGTCCTTTCCGGATGGCTTTTCTGGACGGCCAACTCACCCGTATTTATTCTACTTCGGCTCTTCACCATACAATGTTTGGCAAACAGCTTGCCTTCGGTAATTTTTTGCTGTTCTCCCGCTACGGATTAAAAAACAAACTTCAACCCTGCTTTCTCGATGGCACGATTGTGCCTGATGAAGTCGTGGCTCCAGTGAAACAGGTAAGTGATCAATTGACGCTGGCTCATCGTTGGCAAAAGGGTGATTTACTTATGCTGGATAACACGCGTTTTCTCCACGGCCGCAATCCGATTTTGAACATCGATGAACGGCGCATAATTTCCTATTTCGGTTATCTTAAGTTCGCTGAACTGGATGCCGAAGAGCGTAAAGCCATCTGGAGACAAGCCTCAATTTAGAGGCCATCATATTGAACGGGCTTTCAAGCCGGATGCTGTGACTTTGTACTATTATTTTTCTATTGCCAGATCACGAACTAATGTCGGATAACCTGTCCATCTTACTTCGATATCTCGCTTGTTGCTCTCCATCTTCAGACAATTCCAGGGCCTTGTTAAAATTGACATCGGCAAGATGATGATCACCTATTTGTTGATAAATGGCGCCACGCAGGAAATAGAAGCGGTGTTCCTTGTCATAACGATGAATTGCATCGGAGATATGTTCTTTAGCACGCGCGTAATCTTTTTCTGCGAACGCTTCCTGTGCAAGACCATATAGAAAGTAAGGATTTCGCATTCGATAGTGATGCGCTTTTTTCTCGTAATATGCAGCCAACTCCTGATTGCCGATTTCTTCATAGAGTCGCGCAACATTGCTATTGGCCCTCGGATCACTAGCATCCTCCGACAGAGCTACCAGGTAGGCCTTCTCCGCAGCTTTAATGTTCCCTGCCCGTCGGTAAAGGGACCCCAGGTTATTCCATAAATAGGATGTATGCGGCTCCATGCTTATGGCTTTGACCAGGTAACGTAGGGCATGGAGATATTCACCCGCGAGTAGATAGCCCATGCCTTTATTATTGAAATGCTGTGCAACGGCCAGACTATCGGAAATATTTCGTTGCTCATAGGTGGGCTCGTATTCCTCCACATTCAAGTCAATAACGTGGCGTATTTTATCCGGCGTTGTAACGACAGCGTTGACATGCTTATTAAGCACAAGCGTATTGCGTTCCCGCAGGTCCCAAATAGGCGGGACATCCACTTCATTGTACTGAGCATCCATACCCACATGTCGTGCCATGGCTATGAACAGATTTGTGAAAGACAGACAGTTGGCCCTGCCATAAAAAAACGTCTCTTCAGCTGTAAACGAAGCCCTCACATCGTATTTAAGATCAAGACCAGAGGCATACAGGAGAGAGCCGAGCAACGCCGTTACTTTATCCAGTCCGGCATAGCCACTGACGGCACGATCTGCAAAATCCTGCATTTCGCTCGTGAGATAAAGTGCCCTGTCATTGGGAATACTAAACTCTTCTGTCTGTTGACCAGGCAGGGCTGCTCCACTTAACAGCCACTCAACGTCACCTTCTGTAATATTTTTTACATTTACCGGTGCCTTGCACGCGGAACATAGTAATGAAATTATCAACAGATAGAAAATTCGCTTCATTGCTAAGACGCCTTTTCGTAGTACATAAAAACAAGCCCTGCGGAATTAGTAGCCAGGGTAAATTTACATCAACCACCTGTCTGGCAAATGACTGTCCAATAAGATAATAGCGCAAATCCGCTTATTCATCGACTGTGATCGGCCATAATAGATGGATAATCAGATTAAAATACCCTTCTATTATCGCTCTAACATGCGACGCCTTTGCGATAATCACAAGCTGGACGACTATTTAGCGCATCTGGTCAGGGAGATGAGCTTGAAGCACTTTACACGGGAGCTTAAATTGGATCCGTTTGGGGAAAGTACGG
>JBLIML010000127.1:0-10839 GCA_047638675.1 Planctomycetota bacterium
GTTTCTTACCTGGTCGTAAAACGCTTCTGGGGTTTAGGCCATTCCAGGCACAAAGTTGTTTAATACTGACGTCGTAATGTTTACCTATATCCCACAATGTGTCGCCACTGCGTACCGTATAAAGATGATTTTTGCCGTTTCCGGATTTTTTCAGGCCTTTGTAACGTCGTGAATCCTGGCTCAAAGTGTAGTGTGCCAATGGTTGCTTTGAGTTTGGGATTAGCAGTGAATTCCCTTCGCGAATTAGATTGTTGCGAAGATTATTTGTTAGTTTTATAGCACTGACACTGCTGTGATAATTACCTGCTATTTGACTGAGACTTTCACCTCTTTTTATGACATGACGTTTCCACGAGATACGTTCGGCATTTGGCAGAGACTGCAGTTTTGTGATAAATGTTTGGCTTTTTTCTATAGGTATCAGTAAATAATGTGGACCACTCGGATCCGTTGCCCAGCGGTTAAAAGCAGGATTCAATGTATAAATTTCATCCATGCTGATATCCGCAAGTTTTGCTGCGGTGGCCAAATCCAGTTGCTGCTCAACGTCAACCTGAGTGAAATAAGGTTTGTTTTCGATTGGTTGCCATTGAACGGCGTGTAGGTCGGGTTTCGCTAACAATTCCGCTACAGCGAGTAAACTCGGTACGTAGCCGCGAGTTTCGCGCGGCAAGCGTAGTGACCAAAAATCGATAGGCTTGCCAGCTTTTTTATTGCGGGCGATAGCTCTAGCAACATTGCGCTCACCAGTATTGTAGGCAGCTAAAGAATGTAACCAGTCCCCATTGAATTCTTTATTTAGCTTTTCCAGATATCTTAATGCGGCATCGGTGGCCGCGACAATGTCTCGCCTACCGTCATACCACCAGTTTTGTTTCAAACCATAGTGCTTACCTGTGCCAGGAATAAATTGCCAGATACCTGAGGCGTGGCTGCGGGAATAAGCAAAGGGTTGATAGGCGCTCTCCACAATCGGAAGTAAGGCCAATTCCAGTGGCATATTGCGTTTTTCCAACTCTTCAACAATGTGATAAATATAAGGCCTGGCCCTTTCTGCGACCCTATCCAGATGTGCCTGATGCCTTGCATACCAGGCAATTCGCGCCTTTACACTTGCATTCTCAACATGATGATCTAAGCCTAACTGATCTCTTATTCGCAACCAAACGTCATCAGGCTCCGGCAGGACAATGGCGACAGGATTTTGTTCAGATCGGTGACCGGTAGTTCTTGTGTGACTAATTTCTGACGACGTATCTGGAGCGTTCGTAGCAGATGAATTTGCCTGACGCTCCGGAAGGGTATTGCAGGCCGTCAGGTTGAAAGCGATTATTATTGTTATTATGCGCATTTTCAGCATGGCGCAATGCTAGGGATCTCAGCTTGTTGGGTCAAGTTATTTTATCTGGAAAAATTAAAAAAAAACAGGGAATAACAGCCGACTTGTCATGTATAACTAAACATGGGCTGAAAATCCATCTCCGATTATGGCAAGATCTAATTTCAAAGGTGAAGATGGCGTGGAAACTAAAAAATGGACAAGTCATGGTTGAATCAGTAAGGCTTGATGATGTCGGGCGCAATTTTGAAAAAAAACTTCATTATTGGTTTACGCTTCCTTTAGGTGAATATTTGCTTGATCAGGAACAGGTTAGGATAAGTAAAATACTACCAAAGTTGTTTGGTTATCATATTTTGCAGGTAGGCAGCTTAGGGCGAGAGGATCTTCTTGCAAGCAGCAGTATTTCGCACAAGGTAAAGATGTTACTAGGATCGCAAGAGTATAACGACTACAAATGTAATATTTATGGTGATGGAGAATCCCTTGCAATCGCCTCCGATAGTCTCGATGTTGTGGTTTTACCCCATGTACTTGAGTTTGTTTCCAACCCACACAAACTACTGCGTGAGGTGGAACGAATCCTGATCGGTGAAGGATACCTCGTGCTAACGGGATTGAACCCATGGAGTCTTTGGGGTCTTTGGAGGTTGATGTTGTTTTGGCGAGAAGAGCCGCCCTGGAACGGTCATTTTTATGGTTATACCCGTATCAAGGATTGGTTATCCTTGCTTGATTTCGAACTGATACAAAATGAGCGCTTTTTTTTTCGTCCACCGATTCAAAAAAAATCACTCATGCAGAAGTTAGTTTTCTGGGAAAAACTGGGTAAACACTGTTGGCCATTTTTTGGCGGTGCTTATGTTATCGTGGCAAAAAAACGTGTTATATCTCTTACACCAATAAAGATGCGATGGCGTGCCAGACGTCAGCTGATCGCATCGGGTATTGTTGAACCAGGCGCATGAGCGTAAATACAGGATCCATGAATAAAGTTGTTGAGATTTACACTGACGGTGCTTGCCGTGGAAATCCTGGTCCTGGTGGATGGGGAGCTCTGTTACGCTTCGAAAAAAATGAAAAAGAATTTTTTGGCGCTGAATTGGATACCACTAATAATCGCATGGAGCTAACAGCAGCAATTAAAGGCCTGGAAGCCCTGACAAAACCCTGCAAAGTGCGTGTTACAACCGATTCAGTCTATGTGAAAAACGGAATCACCGATTGGATAAAGAACTGGAAGAAACGAAACTGGCGTACGGCAGGTAATAAGCCAGTAAAGAATGTCGATCTATGGCAACAACTGGAATTTGCAACTACCCAACATGAGATTGAATGGTGTTGGGTGAAGGGACATAGCGGCCACGCGGAAAATGAACGCGCAGACCAACTTGCAAATAAAGCGATTGACGAGATTTTGCACCAATTTTAAATTCAAAATAATAAACGCAAAGGACTGAATTTAATTAGTCCACTGCGACGAGATTCTTTTTATTAATCTATTTATCTTAAGAACTAAATTATAAATTTCGACAAAAAATGCGACAAATCATACTTGATACAGAAACAACCGGACTTGAACCAAAACAGGGGCATCGGATCATCGAAATCGGATGTGTCGAAATTGTCAATCGCCGCAAGACAGAGGCCTTATTCCATCAATATCTCAATCCACAACGCGAGATTGAAGATGGCGCTTTTGATGTACATGGTTTGAGTAACGAATTTCTGGCAGATAAACCGCTGTTTGCTGAGATAGCTCAGGAATTGATCGATTTTATTCGTGACAGCGAAGTCATAATTCACAATGCACCTTTTGACATAGCCTTCATTGATGCCGAGTTGAAACGAATGGGCAAACAGTGGGGAAAAATGGAAAATTATTGTCGTGTATTGGACACATTGACAATGGCGAGGCAATTACATCCGGGACAAAAAAATAGTCTGGACGCCTTGTGTTCACGTTATGAAATTGATAATTCGCAACGAGACTTGCATGGAGCTCTACTCGATGCGCAAATATTGCTTGAGGTGTATTTGGCGATGACCGGTGGCCAGACTAATTTGTCTTTAGATGAAGAGGACAATAGTCAATCGGGCGACACTGATACCCGTTTTAGGATTAGTGGTGACAGACCAGCGCTTCGTATTATTGAGCCGAATGCTGAAGAACTTGATGCACACGAGCAACGACTGCTACATATTGAGAAGGAGAGTGGAGGTCATTGCGTTTGGAAAAAAATGGAGCAAGGAGATTAAAATCGCAGTCAGCTAGACAGGTGCTGCCGCGCTTATTTTACTCAAACTTCGGAAGGATTGGCCTGTTGTAGCATGGTTTGCAATTCACCTTTTTGATACAAATCCAGGACGATGTCGCAACCGCCGATCAGTTCACCATTAATAAAGACCTGGGGAAAAGTTGGCCAGTTTGATACCTTTGGTAGATTCGTTCTGACTTCCTGATTGGCTAATATGTCGACATAAGCAAATTCAGCATCACAGGCTTTTAGTGCGTCAACCGTACTTTTGGAAAAACCGCACTGGGGTGCGTCAGGAGAACCTTTCATAAATAAAAGGACCGGGTTCTCTGTAAGTGTGACTTTGATTTGTTCGATTACGTCCATCTGATAGTCCTCAAAACTGCTAGTTGATAATACCTGAGTAAATTACTAAGGTTTTGAAGTATACCTTACTCTGTGCATTTGAGTAAATGGCTTAGAGATAGGGCTTGTCTTGTCGATGGAGTCACATCAAAATGCGGAAGTTCTGCCGTGACACGTGCTAATTATCAGCCATGTCAGTATAATCAGGATGGTTTCACATAAATCTTAAAACTAATCATTGGGGGCACAGGTTATGAATCCACTTAAATCAATCAAAGGAACGCTGGCGCTAGGTTTTGTCACATCCATAATCCTTATGGTGCTTATGGGCGACGGTGGCCTCAATAAGTGGTCTATGATCGTCTGGCTGCACGTTTTTGCAGGTGTTATCTGGATCGGTCTCTTATATTACTTCAATTTCGTACAGGCACCGGCGGTAGCAGCTGGCGCTGCGGATAGCGATGGGCCTGGGCCGGCAGCAATCAATAAATACGTCGCTCCCCTGGCACTTTTATGGTTCCGTTGGGCGGCGCTGGCAACTTGGCTTACGGGTGCTGCGGCGCTGGAAATCATGCCGGGTACCAGTCTTGTGAGTGCATTTACCCTTCAAGCGGGTTCAGAGGTGATCGGAATTGGCGCCATCATGGGGACGATAATGTTATTTAATGTCTGGGTATTAATCTGGCCTAATCAGAAGAAGATCCTCGGCATCGTCGAAGCTTCGGCTGACGAAATAGCCAGTTCCAAATTTGTGGCCTTGATGGCCTCACGCACCAATACCTTTCTTTCCATCCCGATGCTGATGTGTATGGTTGGGCAAGGGCATGGTTTGCCATTTTAAAAAATTAATAGCGATATAGTTCCACGAGCCCGGCTCTTCGCCGGGCTTATTATTTCTGGACTCGGTTTTCCAAAATTAGATGACCAACTCAATTATGCCTACCTACACTCGCCAGCCGGTCGCCTTTGCTTCGGGAGAAGGTAGTTGGCTGATTGATGAAAAGGGTGAACGCTACCTCGATGCGCTGAGTGGCATTTCTGTTTGTAATATAGGTCATGCCAACCCGATAATCGCACAAGCAATTAGCGATCAAGCTAGTCGTTTATTGCACACATCAAACCTTTATGAAATCCCTTTACAGACGAAACTGGCAGGTCGTCTATGCGAATTGTCCGGGCTTGATAGAGTTTTTTTCTGTAATTCTGGTGCGGAAGCCAATGAAGCTGCGATCAAACTATGCCGCAAATCAGCACATCAAAGAGGCATGCCAAATCCGGTTATCGTTGTCATGCATGGTAGTTTTCATGGTCGAACAATGGCAACGTTGAGCGCCACAGGAAATGCAAAGGTTCGAGATGGATTCGCGCCATTACTCCAGGGCTTTCATCATGTTCCTTACGATAATATAAATGTGCTGAGAGATCTCGCCAGGCAGGATATTGAAATAATTGCTGTGATGCTCGAACCCATTCAAGGTGAAGGTGGGGTTGTCGTTCCTTCTCATGGTTACTTACGAGAAGTGAGAGAACTATGTACAGAAAATAACTGGTTGATGGTGCTTGATGAGATTCAAACGGGCATGTGTCGTACTGGTGAATGGTTTGCCTGCCAGCATGAAAATGTGAGCCCCGATATAATGACTCTGGCGAAATCCCTGGGAAATGGCGTGCCCATTGGGGCCTGCATTGCCAACGAAAAGGCATCCGAACCCATGCTCCCGGGTAGTCATGGTTCCACTTTTGGGGGCAATCCGCTCTCGGCCCGAACTGCATTGGTGGTTGTCGAATTTATGACGACAAACAATATACCACTTCGCGTCAGTAGTTTGGGCGAAACCATGCAATCAAATATTCGAAAAGAAATGGCGGACTTATCAGGTGTTATGGATATTCGTGGTAAGGGTTTAATGATCGGTATCGAATTGAATCGAGATTGCGGCGAGCTGGTAAGTCTGGCCCTCGAAAAGAAGCTTCTGATCAACGTCACGGCGGGGAACGTGATTCGTTTATTACCGCCATTAACGATGACTGATGAAGAAATGGATATTATTGTTGGAACCGTCTGCGAACTCGTTAAGGTTTTCGTTGGAAAATAAAAGTTCATGACCAGACACTTTTTGTCGTTAAATGATCTGGATGCTATCGAATTAAAGTCGCTTATTTTGCGCGCCTGCGAGTTGAAACAGGAGTTTCAGGAAAAACGTGTGCAACAGACCCGACCGGGCAAAGTACTGGCAATGATTTTCGAGAAATCTTCTACCCGAACGCGGGTATCCTTTGAGGCGGCGATGGCTCAGCTAGGTGGTCATGCCATTTTTTTATCACCGGATGACACACAGTTAGGGAGAGGTGAACCAGTCGAAGATACTGCGCGTGTGCTCGCCAAGATGGTCGACTGCGTCATGTTGCGTACCTTTGAACACGAAAAACTGGAACGTTATGCCGAATATTCTGAAATCCCCGTCATTAATGGTTTGTCGGATACTTTTCATCCCTGTCAATTATTGGCGGACTTACAGACTTATTCTGAATTGAGAGGCGACATAAAAGGTAAGAAAGTAGCCTGGTTAGGTGACGGTAACAATATGTGCCATTCTTATATTAACGCATCAAGAATTCTCGATTTTACATTATGTATTGCCTGTCCTGAAGAATACCAGCCAGATGCTGCAGTGCTGGCCGGTGCCGCAATCAATGTAGAAATCGGTAGTGAACCTTGTGATGCCGTGGCGAATGCGGATTTGGTGGTCACAGATGCATGGGCGAGTATGGGGCAGGAAGAAGAAAGGTCACAGCGTTTGATGGCATTCAAGCCCTTTCAGGTTAATGCTGAATTAATGAAGCTTGCACATGAGGAAGCACTATTTATGCATTGTCTGCCAGCTCATCGAGGCGAGGAAGTTACGGCAGAGGTTATCGATGGTACGCAGAGTGTTGTTTGGCAAGAAGCAGGTAACCGCCTTCATTCGCAAAAGGCCTTGTTGGAATTTTTGTTGCAATAAAAGATGTTTAATTACTCATTGATAGGTTTAGCTCACCAGGACAAACAACGGTCGATACAACACGCTTCGAAGGAGATCTCTTTGTCGTGACGTCTACTCAGGCAGTTCTGCCAATACACATAATCGATTTTCAATAATATGCATTTTCTGGTCAGTAATGATGATGGTTATCAGTCGACTGGAATTGAATTACTTGCTGGCGCCCTGAAGGAAGTTGGCGATGTTACTGTGGTTGCGCCTGACAGAAACCGAAGTGGTGCGAGTAATTCGTTGACGCTGGACTCGCCGCTTTATGTAAAAAAAGCAAATAACGGTTTCTACTTCGTCAATGGCACTCCCACAGATTGCGTGCATCTGGCGATTACCGGTTTGTTTGATGGTGAACCGGATCTGGTTATTAGCGGCGTAAATGCCGGTGCGAATCTAGGTGATGATGTGCTTTATTCAGGCACGGTGGCGGCCGCAATGGAAGGGCGTTTTCTGGGTTGCCCCGCCCTTGCTGTGTCGTTGGCGGGTGAAAACCCGGTTCATTTTGATACCGCAGTGAAGGTTGTAATGAATATGGTTAAGTCTATGTCCACGAATTCATTGTCCAACGATCTTTTACTCAATATCAACGTGCCTGATTTACCTTTTGAACAACTTGGCGAAATACAAGTCACTCGTCTTGGTTATCGACATAAAGCTGAACCCGCTATTAAAATGCGGGATCCCAAAAATCGGGAAATTTACTGGATTGGACCGCCGGGAGCCGGTGATGATGCGGGAGAAGGAACGGATTTTCACGCAGTCGAGGAAGGCAATATATCGATTACACCTTTGCAGACAGATTTGACGCGATACAGTGCGCTAGAGGATGTTTCCGCATGGGTTGGTGCTATGACGCCATGAATAAAGATTATCAAGGTATTGGCATGACCTCGCAAAGGGCGCGCAATCGTCTGGTTGAACAACTGAGGCAGATGGGAGTGAAATCAGAGCTGGTACTGGAAATTATCAAGACCACACCGAGACATATATTTGTCGACGAAGCCCTGGCAAGTCGAGCCTATGACAATACCGCCCTGCCCATTGGTCATAACCAGACCATTTCTCAGCCTTATATTGTCGCGCGAATGACAGAAGCATTATTGGCAGACGGTATTCCTGAAAAAGTGTTGGAAATTGGCACGGGTTGTGGCTATCAGACGATGGTGTTGGCGCGATTGGTCAAACATGTGTACAGCGTTGAACGCATCGAAGCACTTTTATTCAAAGCACGGGAACGATTTTACGCACTGAAAACACGGAATATAAGTGCCCTCCATGGGGATGGTAATCTTGGCTGGGAGGTTAACGCGCCTTTTGACGGCATAGTGGTATCAGCTGCACCGATTGGTGTGCCACAAAAATTGCTGGAACAACTTGCAATAAACGGTCGACTGGTTATCCCCGTTGGCAAGAGCGGAGTTCAGGATCTATTGTTAATTACTCGAACTGAAAATGGTTTTGAGGAAAAACGCCTGGACTCCGTAAGTTTTGTGCCAATGCTGGAGGGAGTAGGTTAAACACCGATGCAAAACTCAATCTGCTGGCCTTTCTGTGTGTCTTTGTTAGCGACTTTATTTCTTCAAGGCTGTGCTTCCACTATTAACGCGCCGGTGGACAGCAGAGAAAAAAAAACGACTGAGGATAAACAAGCAAGCCACAGCCAGACTGATGTCAAAGGCAAAGCATTGGAGCTGCAGCGTGATTATCATATTGTTGTCAAAGGCGACACCCTGTATTCCATTGCCTGGCGATATGCTCAAGATTATCGAGACCTTGCGCGCTGGAACAATATTTCAAATAATTATGTAATTTATCCAGGACAGTTTATTCGGCTTAAACCCGATTCGAAAAAAGTCAGAGCAATACAACCGGGACCCATAGTTTCAAAGAAATCAACAACAAGTAGCACCTCGAAAACGACAAAAGAACCCACCCGGGAATCAATCGGACATAAAACTAAAGTCAGCCCTGCAAAACATAGCGGCGTGAATGAAAAGATTAGATGGCAATGGCCGACAAAGGGGAAACTCGTAAAATTGAACACGCCGACTTCAAAGAAAGGGCTGGATATAGCCGGTCGAGCGGGACAAAAGGTAAATGCGGCAGCAGGTGGCGATGTCGTTTATAGCGGCAGTGGACTTCTAGGCTATGGAAAGCTTATCATCATTAAGCACAGCGACACCTATCTTAGCGCGTATGCGCACAATGAAAAGATATTCGCTAAAGAGGGAGACAAGGTCAAAGCTGGCCAACAAATTGCAACTATGGGCCTGGGAAACAAAGGAAGACCGATATTACATTTTGAAATAAGAAAAGATGGGACGCCAATTAATCCTCTACAGCACTTACCAAAAAATAATTCATAAAGCCAAATAGATAGAGTTTCCAGAGAATATCTGATGTCAAAGCTACCTACACCGAATGAGGAAGATCTAAAAGAAGAAGATTTAGACGGTGATGAAATTGAGCTTGATGAGGACATGGAAGACGACGTAACGCTTGAAGCGACTGAGTTAACTTTACCGCCAACCCAAATCGACAGTCCTGTCAACGACGTAAAAAAGAGCAAGGATACAGATAGCAGTCTGACAGCAGGCGATTTGGATGCCACTCGCCTGTATCTCAATGAGATTGGTTTCTCGCCACTATTAACAGCCGAAGAAGAAGTTTTTTTCTCGCGAAAGGCGTTGCGCGGTGATGACAGTGCGCGCAAACGCATGATTGAGAGCAACCTGCGACTGGTAGTAAAGATTGCCAGACGATACATGAATCGTGGACTGGCTTTGCTGGATCTCATTGAGGAGGGCAATCTGGGACTGATTAGAGCTGTGGAAAAATTTGATCCCGAAAAAGGCTTTCGCTTCTCAACCTATGCCACTTGGTGGATTAGGCAAACCATTGAGAGGGGATTAATGAATCAAACACGCACAGTGCGATTGCCTATTCATGTGGTTAAGGAGATAAATGTTTATCTTCGGGCCGCCAGAAAATTGTCACAAACTTTGGATCGCGAACCTAGCCCGGAAGATGTTGCGGAGTTACTGGACCGACCCATTGAGGAAGTGAAACGGATGCTTGGTTTAAATGAACGCATTACTTCAGTCGATGCGCCAGCTGGTCGCGAGTCCGAGAAATCGCTATTGGAAACCCTTGCCGACGAGCAAAACACGGATCCATCCCTTGTGTTGCAAAATAGTGACGTCCAAAAACACGTCGATATATGGTTAGGTCAGTTGAGTGAAAAGCAATGTGCTGTAGTAGAACGTCGTTTCGGATTACATGGTCGCGAAGTCTGCACACTTGAAGAAATCGGTGATGAACTGGGTGTCACTCGCGAAAGGGTGAGACAGATTCAAATTGAGGCAATCAAAAGATTGCGACAAATTCTCGAACGGGAGGGATTTTCCGTTGAAGAGCTATTCAATGAAAACTGAGACCTGGTTCTCATTCAAACACCTAATGGCGATCAATTTGATTGCTATCAGCGGGGCTCTACTGGATTGCCCGTGTAAAATTCAGTTTTCTATCATTAGTAATGCAGCAACGACATGTCTACCTTCACTCACCAGAAAATTGTAAGACCGACATGCGGCCCCTGTATCCATTATTTCAAATCCGATATTTTTCTCCGTAAGGGGGCGCATGAGCGAATCTGGAGGAAAGATTAAGGTTTTACCTGTGCCGACTATCACGATTTCCGGTGCCAATGTTATGATTTGTTCAATGTGAGCACTTGAGAGCTCGGGAAATGATTGAGGTAAGCAATTTGGCATAATGGACTCAGCCGAAATAAGCAGACTGGATTGATAAACGTTGCCGGCAATCGTAACCTGACCGATAGTATAAGCGTCAATCTTGTTCCTGG
>JBLIML010000128.1:0-10767 GCA_047638675.1 Planctomycetota bacterium
TATAATGTCAGGCCTGGTGATGCGAACCGGTTTATTGAGCAACGTTCCCCCGTAGGGCTGAATTCATTCAGCCGCATGTCATGACCCCGGCCTCCGCGGTCGAATGAATTCGACCCTAGCAATATAATGTCAGGCATTGTGATGCCAATAGGTTTGTTGAGCAGTTCTGCTTTTGAGAGATACGAGGTTGGGATCAATGTTTCATTTTTTTTGTGAGTAATAGCGCTATTTTTATCAATTTGGCTGGTTTATATTAACATTGTCTATTTGCAAAATTGAGAGTAAGTGTGAAATTTACAAGAAGAAATTTCAATAAACATACCCTGGCCCTTGTTTCATTATTAACAGGCGTGTCCTGCGTGAATACGGCTGCAAATAAAATCGACGCAAGTCCGAAAAAGGCGATACCACTGATCCTTGATACAGATATTGGTGATGACCTCGATGACACCTGGGCTTTAATGATGTTGCTGCGTTCTCCTGAAGTAGATGTAAAACTTATCACGACCGGTTTCGGCAACACAAAGTATCGAACACGCTTACTGGGAAAATTATTGCATTCGCTTGGTCACGCGGATATCCCCATTGGCATAGGTCTGGATCCTGAGGATAAAGTCGGTAATCAAAGTGACTGGCTGGGTGAATATCAATTAGAAGAGTATCCAGGAGAGGTTCACGAAGACGGCATACAGGTGATGATAGATACGATAAACACGTCTATTGAACCGGTGACCTTACTTTGTATAGGTCCGGTGATGAATATTGCCGAAGCCTTGCGTCGAGATCCTGCTATTGCAAAGAATGCCAGATTTGTTGGTATGCAAGGCTCTGTTTATGTCGGTTATGATGGCAAACCCATACCCGCAGCGGAATGGAACGTGAAAGTCGATCCGGGGTCTTTACAGAAAGTATTTGCTGCCGAATGGGAATGTTCTATTACGCCACTCGATACCTGCGGACTGGTGCAGTTGAAAGGGGAGAAGTATCAACGGCTGTTTAAGAATGAAAATAGTTGGGTAAAGATTCTTATGGATAATTACAGGATTTGGCTGCCAAACGTAACCTGGCTCGATCCGAAACCTGACTTGAGCAAAATGAGTTCCACTTTGTTTGATACCGTTGCCGTCTATTTAACTTATTCACAGGACTTTCTGGTAATGGAAAGCTTGCCTTTGCGGGTGACAGATGATGGGTTCACTGTCATAGATAAAGTCAATGGAAGAGCGGTGCATTGTGCGACTGGATGGCAGGATATGGCAGCTTTTGAAGATAGAATAGTTGAATTAATTACAAATGAATCTTGAACCTCCTGGTCACAAATGCCCACATCTCTTCAGGTAGTCTGTGACGAAAAAATCGAAATAAATACTATGAAAATATATGCCATCCTGATTCTTATTTTTCTCTTACCTAACACCCTGGTAGCGGGTGAAAGAGAAACACGCGCTTACTTTAAAGAGGTGCGTAATGAACCGACATTGCTAAGAAACTTTCTATACAAGTTTCCCAAGGGTGGCGATCTACACAATCATCTGGACGGGGCAATTTATGCTGAAAGTTATATTGGCTGGGCAGCGGAGGATGGAAAGTGTATTGATCTAACTAATTTTATGGTGCTGCCACCGCCTTGCGATGCTGAGAATAATAGGCCGGCACTACGAGATATTGGAAACAATAGTACGATTCTGAATCCCATCATTGATGCCTTGTCCGCACGTAACTACGAACGTCGAGAGGTTTCCGGGCATGATCAATTTTTCTCGACCTTCAGACGCTTTTTCCTGGCGGGTCTTGGGCACGAAGGACACATGTTGGCAGAAGTGAGCGCCAGGGCTGCCAGACAAAATATTGTCTATCTGGAATTGATGCAGTCCTATGGTATGGCAGAGGCGAGGGATATTGCAGTCGATAACAAAGATTTTGCGCTTACGCTACCGTTGTCGGAAGTGGTGAAAAATAAAGATATTGAAAAATTGGCTGTGAATACCATCGCTGAACTTGATCGGATAGAAGCGCAGTGGCGTGAGCGACTCGCTTGTAATACAGCCGCGGCAGATCCGGGTTGTGATGTACCGATTCGTTACCTGGCTCAGGTTATCCGAGTCTTTCCTCGTGAACAGGTACTGGCACAGACCTTGTTGGCGTTCAAACTGATAGAAAAAGATCCGCGTTACGTGGGGCTTAATTTCGTGGCACCGGAAGATCATCCAGTTGCACTGCGAGATTATCACTGGCAGATGGAAACTATAGGTGGGTTAGCTCAGTTTTTTCCATCAGCTAAAAGAGGAATCACACTTCACGCCGGTGAAGTCGCCATGGGGCTGGTACCACCGGAGGATCTGGGTTGGCATATTCGAGATGCAATTGATGTCGCCGGTGCCCGGCGGATTGGTCATGGCATTGATGTGTCTTATGACAAAGACGCGCCGCTCTTGCTACAACGCATGGCAAAGGAAGGCATCATGGTTGAGATAAATCTGACCAGCAATGATGTGATATTGGGTGTCAAGGATGACGAGCACCCATTTAACGCTTATCGTAAATATAAAGTACCAATGGCTTTATCTACGGATGATGAAGGCGTCTCACGTATTGATTTAACTCATGAATATCAGCGAGCCGTGGAGACTTATGATCTCAGTTACGAGGATTTAAAATACTATTCCCGAAATGCATTGACTTACAGTTTTCTTGCAGGGGAATCTTTGATCGATTACAGCAGACGCAATGCTTATGTCAGTCAGTGTGCTTCCTCAAAGCCAGGTAAAGAAGCTGCTAGCGCCAGTTGCAGTAGATACCTGCAAGACAATGAAAAAGCCCGATGGCAATGGCTTCTAGAGGAGCGCTTCAGGGATTTTGAGAACAGTCATTAGTCACATTACCTTTTTGCTGTTGGTAGCCTTACTCACAGGCTCGCCAGCACTGTGGTCAGATGAACAGGCGCAAAGCGAGGAAATAACACTCGCGGACTTGCGCGACAAGATCAAAGGTGGCTGGGCCGGACAAATGGTTGGTGTGAGTTACGGTTTTCCAACAGAGTTTGTCTATCGAGAGCGCATTATCCCCGAGAATGAACTGCCAATCTGGCAGCCTGAGATGATAAGTGAAGCACTTAATCAGGACGATCTCTATGTTGACATTACTTTCGCCGAGGTCCTCGATGAACATGGACTGGAGGCCACATCCGAAGATTTTGGCGCTCTTTTTCGAGAAGCAAAATATCCCTTATGGCATGCGAACCTGAGTGCGCGTCGGGCCTTACGTCGCGGCGTACCAGCACATCTCAGTGGTACACCCACCTACAATCTCCATGCCAATGATATCGATTTTCAGATCGAGGCTGATTTTATTGGGCTGATGAGTCCAGGATTACCACAGGCAAGTAATGAACTCAGTCTGCGAGCGGGCAGGGTATTGAATTATGGTGATGGAATTTATGGCGGTATGTTTATTAGTGCAATGTATGCAGCTGCCTTTTTTAATGAGGAGACAGATAAAATTGTTAGCGCAGGGCTAGCTGTTTTGCCCGAGGAGAGTGAATACGCCAGGTTGCTAAGGGATGTGCTGAGTTGGTGGCAGTCATCGCCGAATGACTGGAAATTAGTCTGGGAGAAGATTCATGAAAAATGGAACCATGGCGAAATGTGCCCGGAAGGCGCCCTCGAACCTTTCAATATTGACGCGAAAATAAACGGTGCATTTGTCGCTTTGGCACTGCTTTATGGAAAGGGAGATTTCGAAAAGACCATGGTCATTGCCACGCGGGCGGGGCAGGACTCAGACTGTAATCCTTCCACCGCCTTAGGTGTATTAGGTGTGGTCATCGGTTATAAAAATATTCCGGAAAAATTTACCAGTGGCATCGATAACATTGCCGATAAAAAATTTATTTATACAAACTATTCCTTTAATGAAATTGTAGAGAGCACGCTGGCCCGGGCTGTTTTACTGATCGAAAAGAACGGTGGTTATGTAAAAGATGACAAGGTTCATATAGCACTACAATCGCCCTTAGCTGCAGAGCTGCTACCCTCGACTGATCATGGTGAGGTGAAAGAGCAGCTACTCTTTGATGATAGTCGTTGGCAATGGAAAGGAGACTGGACAAGTCGCGTCATGAAAATATGGCGTCATGAGTACAACAGTAAGGTAAGTAGCGTAAAAGATTCAGAGGCCATTATTGAATTCGAGGGAACAGGTGTTGTACTCACAGGAATACTATTGCCGGATGGTGGGCTGGCAGATGTCTATCTAGATGGCAGGTTTACACGAACGATTGACGTTTACCCCGATGAAGTAAATGCAAAGCCGAAGGAATCGATCTGGCATCAATTCGGTTTAAAGGAGAAAAAACATATTCTTCGAGTGGTGGTACGGGGCGAACCCTATGTCGAATCTCAAGGAGCGAATATCAGCATATCCAGTTTGATAGTGTATCAACCAAAAAAAACAGATTAACAAGAATGTTCAGTAAATGCTTACGCGAACCCTTTTTCCACTTCCTTATAATAGGCGGCATTCTATTTGGCTTGTATGAGTATAGCGCTTCAAATTCCAGTTCGGTGTCCAGTTCGAAAATTAATATAAGCGCAGAAATGATCCAAACCCTGCGCGAACAATGGCTAAAGCAAAATGGAAGCGAAGCAGATAAGGATACGATGGATGAACTGGTGGAATCGCTTGTTCGTGAAGAGGTGATGGTGAAAGAGGCAAAGCGACTGGGGTTGGACAAAAATGACATTATCATCCACCGACGGTTGCTACAAAAAATGGATTTCCTCTCGGCGAATCTCTCGCAAATGCAGATGCCTGACGAGCATGTCCTGAATAACTATTTTGAGCTTAACAAAGAAAAATATCGTATTGCGGCCAGGCGCAGTTTTACCCATGTGTATTTCAGTAAAGAAAGGCGTAGTGAGAAAGTGTTTATTGATGCACAAAACGCGCTTGAAAAATTGTCACAGGAGAAGACGGTTTCCCGTGCTCCCGAGATGGGTGACAATTTTATACTGCAATACGATTACCGAGAACGCAGTCAACAGCAATTAGCGCAGGTATTTGGAACTGATTTCGCACAGGCCTTATTTAATTTGAACGCAGCGCAATGGCAAGGACCCATTCTGTCCGAATACGGAGCCCATCTGGTTTATATTGATCAAACAGCGGCTTCCTATATCCCTGAGCTTGATGACATAAAGGCAAGGGTGATGGATGATCTTATAAAAGAACAACTTATTGAGATAAAAAACAAAAATTACGAAGATATACGAAGTCGTTATCAGGTGACTGTGGAATACTAGTCTGATGCAATTACGCTCTCCAGGAATAGACTTGAATGCATCAAAGTTTTGGAGTTTTCGGATCATATTTGTTGTATTGAATCTACTTTTTATAACGTTATTACTTGCTTCATCTCCTCAGATCTCTGCTCACGAATCACGACCCGCTTATCTTGATATTAAAGAAGAAAGCCCAGGTATCCTTTATGTAAATTGGACGCGCCCTACGCGTGACGATCTGGCTTTGAATATCCATCCTGTTTTACCAGAAGACTGCGATTCCAAAGAAGAAAGGGCTGTATATCAATTACAGGGTCTCTTACATGAGAGATGGGTGCTCGACTGCGGGGAAAATGGATTGACAGGAAAGCAAATCGGAATTTCAGGATTAAGCAATACCATTAGTGATGTTCTGCTTCGATTCCAGACCGTCGATGGTAAGACCCATGTCGCGGTATTGGATACTAAAAACCCAGTATTTATAGTGTCATTGGATGCAGTAGCAGTGACAAATATTGCCGCTTACTACTTTAAACTTGGGCTTAAACATATTTCGAGTGGTGCGGATCATTTGCTTTTCGTTCTTGGATTACTGTTACTTATAAACGGTTTTTGGAAGATTATTAAAACCATTACGGCTTTCACCCTCGCGCACAGTATAAGTCTGTTTGCAGCCATTCTTGGCTATGTTCATGTTCCGTCTACACCTGTTGAAGCTGTCATTGCCCTGAGTATCATGTTTCTCGCCTGTGAGTTGCTGCGTGTAAATGTACGTAGTTTGAGTAAACGCCTTCCATGGCTGATTGCTGCAGTGTTCGGTCTTGTACACGGATTAGGCTTTGCTGGTGGCTTATTCGAAATTGGTTTGCCAGAAGGCGATATTCCTCTGGCATTATTCATGTTTAATGTAGGGGTAGAAGCAGGACAGTTATTATTTGTTGTGGCTGCCACAGGCGTTTTACAAGTATTGCGTAAGTTCTTATTATCGTGGTATGACACTATTGAAAAAACGACAAGCTATGTGATGGGCAGTATTGGAGCATTCTGGTTGATTGAGCGCGTATCGGGGTTTTACTAAGCAAAAAAATGATACTAAAGATATTAATTTTGTTGATATTGTATCCCCTCATCCAGGAACGCGCATGGTCTTCGGCTATATGGTATAGTCCTTAAGCAGGAATGTAATTTTATAGTGCTAAATTGAGGGTAGATTATTGTATTGCAAATAACGCCCAATTTTCCTGAGAATTGTTGAACCTACAAAAAAAAACTCAAATGTCCCGGGCGTTTTCTCGAGTTCACTATTTAAGATATTCAGATTTAAGACATTAACACGACGCCATTCATGGAAACGATCCTCACAGGAAATACTCAACGAGCTGTCGAGGCCCCCTCGTTGCCAACCAACTCACTTGCGTTCTGTCTGCATTACGGAAATCTTTACAAATGGACCGTATTTGCAATGCTGATTCTGGAGGCAGGGCAAGCCGCCTGCACAATTCTTCTACCCTACGCGATAAAACAAATAATGGATGCTGTGGCCTTATCGCAATCATTGGGCACCGATGTGTGGGTCGAAGTAGAAGACGCACTCTGGTTATTTGGTTTACTCAATATTGGTATCGTTATATCTTCAAGAATAAGCGGCGCCATGTTGGTGATGTTTGGCCCGTCTTTGCGTCGACGGATAAGAAGAGAGTTATTCGCCTATCTACAGCATCACTCACAAAACTACTTTCTCAGTAATTTTGCAGGCTCGCTTGCCAATCGCATATCGGAAGTCTCCATGAGTGTTGCATTTACAATGTGGACAGTTCTGTTCGACTTTTGGCCATTGCTTATCTCATTTTCTGTATCGCTGCTGTTGCTAATTAGTATCAATAGTGAACTGGCAATTATTCTCGGTGTTTGGATTACAGTTTACATCGTCGTCTCGTACCTGCTTGCGAAACGTTGTCGAGATTATGCCAGGAAATATGCAGCAGCGCGGAGTTTGGTAAGTGGAAAGATTGTGGATTCGGTGACCAATATAATGAACGCTAAACTGTTTGCACGCATCGATTACGAAAGGGCCTACCTGGACGGATTTCTTAATCTTGAAGTGAAACGTGCTCGCGCTACTTTCTGGTATATGGAAGCGATCCGCTGGTTTCAGTTCATAGCTGCAATGATATTGATGCTTGGCGTTATTGTCTATGCAATCAAGGTCTGGAGTGAAGGCGGAATGACAGTCGGGGAATTCGCCATGGCGGCGAGCTTGTCTTTGCTTCTAATTGAAAAAGCCCGTGGTTTGAGTCGTCGTTTTCTCGATTTTTTCGAATATCTGGGCAATATCAATGATGGTGTTGGGGTGATAGTACGAAAGCACGATGTGGTGGACGAAACTGATGCAGAAACTCTACGAGTAAGTGCAGGTGCGATTCGCTTTGATAACATCAATTTCGCCTATGCATCGGGCAAACCCATATTTGAAAAGTTGAATTTTGAGATCCATCCGGGCGAAAAGGTAGGTCTGGTTGGATTCTCCGGTAGTGGAAAAAGCACCATCATGAATCTCATATTAAGATTGTTTGAACCCCAGGCTGGCAGTATTTTGGTTGATGGACAAGATATACAAACTGTTGCCCAGGAAAGTTTACGAGGTTCAATCTCCATGATCCCGCAAGATCCCATGTTATTTCATCGTACGCTGATGGAGAATATTCGCTATGGTCGTCTGGATGCGACTGATGATGAAGTGATAGAGGCCGCAAAAAAATCGCATGCGCATGAATTTATAATGGATACAGACAATGGTTATGAATCTCTAGTGGGCGAACGTGGCGTTAAACTGTCGGGCGGGCAGCGACAACGCGTCGCCCTTGCACGTGCAATATTGAAGAACGCTCCAATACTATTACTCGACGAAGCGACGAGCTCCCTGGATTCAGTTACAGAAAAGTATATTCAAGATAGTCTCGCGTACTTAATGCAGGAGAAAACCGTAATAGTCATTGCTCATCGATTATCAACGCTCGCTCATCTGGATAGGATATTGGTGTTTGATAAGGGGCAATTAATTGAAGAGGGGACACATAACGAGCTTCTCGCACTCTTAGGTCATTATGAGAAATTGTGGTCAATGCAAGCAGGTGGTTTTCTGCCGGAAGCAGAATCTACATAGTTTGACTTATCTGCATCAGGCATTATGGAAGGATGATCGTGGATATTGCGCGGTTTACATATAGTATGAATACAATCGATTCAAGACCCGTAGAAGGTGAAGACTATTTTCTAGAAAATGGGTTTCATGTCTGGACAGCTCACTATCTTGAGAAGCGAGGATATTGTTGTGACTGTCAATGCAGGCATTGCCCATATGAATTTTTAAATAACAAAAAAGTCATCAGTCTTGTTCCTTCCTGGACCAACACGCTTATCGAGTGTGAAGTACAGGTGGTTGGAAGAACAAAGTTCTGTATACATCCTGCTAATAGTGTCGGTGATATAAAAGTGATGGGTGGCACAAAAAATCTAAAAGCAGAGGTGCTTAACTCAGTTGAAGCCGATCTCGTGCTTCTGGATAAACAGGAAAATCCAGTTGGATTTCTGGATGATATTAATAAACCTGTTTATGCCAGCGATGTAAACTGTGTAGAGAGTTTATTTCAGGAAATGATTAATCTAAATAAGATATTGTCGAATGAAAAACTAAATAGACTGATTATAAAACTAGAGAATCTCATTGAGATTGACGTCATACAGAAGGACTTACATGAACTCCCGGGTATCATAGAGTGGTTGAACCCGATACAGGAAAAAATAGAAAATGTCCTATATGTTATATGGAAACAACCATGGATGTGCGTATCGAAAAAAACATTTATCGCCTCTATGCTTGAGCATTTAGGTTTCGGAAAACTCATCCCGGATTTTGACACGAAATATCCGGAAATATTATTTGCGGATTATAATCCTAATAACACCTTGTTACTTTTTTCCTCCGAGCCTTTTCCATTTCATAAAAAGACAGAAGAAATCAGGGGTTTAAATTACCCCAGTGCCATAATCGATGGTGAAGCTTATTCCTGGTTTGGTTCCAGGGCAATTGAGTTCCTTGAGAGGAATAAATGAAAAAAAATAATTATCTTTTCTGTAAATACACTTTTAACCGTAGTTGACGTTTCTTAGTTCGATGTTTTTCTTATTTTCCGAGCCAGCATTATTTTTCCTCTGAATAATCTCTTTGGCGACTACTACTTTATCTCTGCCGGTATGCTTGGCGACATAGAGCGCTTCATCAGCTGTTTTGAGAAGGTTTTCGGTTGAGTGAGCATGCAGCGGGAATGCAGATATGCCAATGGACACAGTGATATTCTCAAATTTTTCGCCTTTATAATTGACATTATAATTACTAATATCTGAACGTATTTCTTCTGCTCTTTGTTCCAGAATATTGAGCGGTGCACCAGAAAAAATTAATATAAATTCTTCGCCTCCATAGCGGCAGGCAACATCAGCCTTTCTTAGTTTTACCTGGAGCAGCTTTGCAATTTCAGTAAGAATAATATCGCCAGCATTATGACCATATTTATCGTTATAACTTTTGAAGTGATCTATATCAAGCATCAAAATACCAAGTGACTCATTCAAACGTTTGCATCTTGAATATTCTCGCTCGAGAGTTTCTTCCATATATCGTCTATTGAAAAGTTGGGTCAAAGGATCCCTGATAGATTGCGTTTTAAGTGCTTCTCTTAGTTTCAGGCTAACCAGAGCTAAGGCCAGATTATCGGCAGTCATATTCACAAGACGGCGCTTTGCGTCAATATTATGATTAATTTCTTCCTGCGTTAAATTCTCATTTAGTTTTGGGTATTGAATATGAATCATACCCACCATGTCGCCCTGCGCAATTATCGGGACGCAGGTATAACCATGCTCAGGACAATCTTTTAGATGCATGCAAATCAAACCATGGTTAGTATCAATAACATGATGTGGCTTTCCTTGTCTTAAAGACCAGCAATCGTCAGGTGTGATAACGGGTATCTGTGATTCAGAATTTTTCCCCCACGATACAACCGATTCAACGACCGTCCGGGATTCATTTAACAGATACACTGATCCGCTACAGTCTGGGAAAAGTTCGCGTGTGTAATATAGAATCACGGGGAATGTTTCTTCAAGCGTGCGACATATTTGCAAATAGGAGTTAAGTTTGTTCACCAGTCTCATCTGACTATTATGCAATTCCATTTCCTTATGAGAATGCTTCAGTTGTTCTTCAGAGCCTTTTTGTTCCGTAACGTCGGTAGATGATCCTATAAAACCCGAAAATATGTCATCTTGTGATATATACGGTTCACCTGTATCGAGCATATTCCTATAATGACCATCAAGTCGTTTCAGTCTGTACTCCATTTCAAATGGTCTACGAGAATTGAATGCATTTTTGAAAATAAGAACGCATTTATCTCTATCATCAGGATGCAATGCCTGGTACCAG
>JBLIML010000129.1:0-10602 GCA_047638675.1 Planctomycetota bacterium
GCATGCTCTTCTCGTCGGGTAAGTACTGTCACCTCAACTACCGAGCCGAGATGTCCCACTAATAAACTACCAATAGCGCCTGCGCCGACGATACAAATGCGTTCAAGTTTCATCTAAGTCGTAAAGCCTGTATGACTGGAAATTACTTACAGTCGTTCTACTATGCCGCGAAATTCGTCATCGGTAACAAGACGACTGTGCTTCACCGAAATATCTTTGACCTCGGACAACACCGCAGCACGTAGCCCTTCCGGAATATCGAGACCCAATTCCTTGCCTTTTAAATCGACATTGGACAATCCACTTTTCTTGCCTAGAACTATCCTGCGCTCAGCAGCAACAATATCGGCCGAATAAGGTTCGATAGCGGCAGGAATATGAAATTGATTGGCCACAGCGCCACTTTCGCGTGTGTATAAATATTCACCGACGACGGGTTTCCATCCATCTACCTTATAACCACCTGCTTTTTGCACAAGTTTAGACACTTCCCTCGCCTTAGTCAGATCCAGTTCTACCGGCACGTTATAAAGACACTTTAATGCGAGGGCTACTTCACAGATATCCGCATTACCGGCACGCTCGCCCATGCCATTAATCGTGCCTTGTATCCAATCTGCTCCACCACGCACGGCAGCAATCGCAGAGGCACAGGCCAAACCAAAATCGTTATGTCCATGCCAGTGTACGGGTGTCTCCCCTACCCAGCTTTTTACTTCGCGGATTAACCATTCAACAGCTTCCGGTGCGCAGGCGCCGATGGTATCTACGACTGAAATTTCATCCGCACCAGCTTCCAACGCTGCTTCATAAACTGATTTTAGAAACACCAGATCGCTGCGCGTGCTGTCTACCGCAAAAAAGTTAACTTTCTTTATACCATTGTTTTTCGCATGCTTTACGGCTTTGACGACACGCTCCAGAACAATTTCCCGGGTAAAGCCGTAAGCTTCAATTTTCAGATCGCTGGTTGAAATCTCAATCAACAGGTATTCGGTACCAAGCTCAAGGTGAGCATCAATATCAGCTATAACGCAGCGTGCAAAACCCCATATCTCTGATGACAGGCCAGCTGCAAGAATACGCTCAACCGCTTTGGTATCATCCTCGGACACCCGTGGAAAACCAGACTCAATTCGCCCAACGCCTAATTCTGCCAATTTACAGGCAATTTCAAATTTCTCGTCCGGATTGAAACATACACCTACAGACTGTTCTCCGTCTCGCAAGGTGGTGTCGTAGAATCGGACCGTTCTGGAACGGTCAAAAGGTGATTGAATGGCATCTGTTTTGTTTATTTCCGCGGTCCATATTTGGTCTTTCAATGTTTCGCTGCTCATAGTGGATTACTCTCGAATTTGGGTGTTTATCACCAATAAATATAACTAAAAATAATAATGCTTATTGTCGCTTTCGTCTTGACTGCCAGAGTGAGGGCATTTGTCTGATAATGCCTGATTAAAGACATTAGTTCTAAGCTCTGTCTAAGTTATCTGCATAGTAGCCTGATTTACATCGCTGATGTAACTTTAGCTGCTCTCTCCCTTATACCAGTCATATATTTCGTCAGCTGTCGCAAACCAGACATCCTTTTGCTTCAACATATGATCGAAAGCGGCTTCAAAATATTTGATCCTGTGTGGCACGCCCATAATATATGGATGTATCCCCATAGACATAATCCGTGGTGAGCTCGCACTTTCTTCATACATGCGATCAAATTGATCAATGGACCGTTTTAACCATGTTTCCGATTCGTAAGCATGCACTACCATCATCGGTAAATCACTTAACTCAAATGAGTATGGCATCGCCGTAATTGAACCGGTACTTGTCTTCATTTCCACGGGGTGTTCGTCCATGGGCCAGTCGCACACATATTTAAAGCCAGTCTCAGACAAATAATCAAGGGTATCCAATGTTTCATGCAGACCCGGACCTAACCATCCAAGTGGCGCCTTACCGGTGTAGTTTTTTAATATATCAAAAGTCTTTTGTATCACCGCACGTTGATCTTCAACGACGTGCATGGGTGCCTGCGCGTAACCGTGCCCCATAAAATCCCAGCCCAGTTCGCGGATCGCGGCGGCAACCGGTTCGCCTGCACCTTCGCAAACGCGTGCATTAATCGACGCACTCGCCTTAAGCTTCCGTTTTTCGAGCGCATCAATAATACGCCAGATACCGACTCGCATACCGTATTCATGCCAGGCCCAATTTGGAATATTGGGTACAGTGGCAACGCCAGCAGGTGATGTCACATATTCGCGGGCTATGGGTTTTTGTATATCCCACTCTTCGATGTTGACCATCACATAAACGGCCATACGAGCCCCGTTTGGGAGCTTCAACGGCGCTCTGTCGGGCATTGCAGAGAATTCAAAGCGTTCGTGAGGTAGTTTCATAATCTCTTCTTTCGTATATCTAATCGCGGGGTGATCCTGAATCCATACTGTCGTTTTTGGATGTTTTTTTCTTTTTAACCCATTTTTCCTGATAACTAAACACTATCAAGTCAGAACGTAATGCGCTTTGTCATCCGTAATTTACTATTCGCTCATCTTCTACAAGTCCCAGTGAGTAACCGGATTCACAATTTGGTGTGCCGTAAAGCGTGGTGCGTTGTGCAGGCCATCTACCAATTGATCTGATTAATACTTCCATATCCTCTCCGGCAAACTCCTGTCCGTGACTTGCACCCGCGGCACGAGAGATGCTTTCGTTCATCAAGTTACCACCCATATCATTAGCACCCGCCTGCAATGCGGCTTTCACACCATCGTGACCCATTTTCACCCAGGATGCCTGGATGTTATTGATATGTGGATACAGCACCAATCGCGAAACGGCGTGCATTAATAATGTTTCGCGGTAAGTAGGGCCAATACGTGTTCGACCTTTGCGGTACAAAGGTGCTTCCATATGCACAAAAGGCAAAGGCACAAATTCAGTAAATCCACCGGTTTCTTCCTGGAGATCGCGCAAACGTAAGAGATGTCTTGCCCAATTTATTGGCGACTCAACGTGGCCAAACATGATCGTCGATGTTGAGCGGATACCAACGGAATGTGCCGCCCGCATAACATCCAGCCACTGTTGAGTATTTAGCTTGTCCGCGCAGATGATTTGTCTGATCTCATCGTCCAGAATTTCCGCCGCCGTACCGGGCAAAGTGCGTAGCCCCGCCTGTTTTAATTCTTTTAAATAATCCTTTAGTGACAATCCCAGAGTTTCAGCGCCGTGGGTTATTTCCAGAGGCGAAAAGGCGTGGATATGAATATCCGCTTGCACTTCTTTGATAGCTCTGGCGATGGATAAATAAGTGTCGCCGGTATAGTCGGGATGAATGCCCCCTTGCAGGCAAACTTCAGTTGCACCTCTTTCCCATGCTTCATTTGTGCGCTTCTGTACTTCCTCGAGGCTGATGTTATAACCTCTTTCGCGCAAATTCTCAGCCACCCGGCCTTTTGAAAAGGCACAAAAGCCACAGCCGAAATAACATATATTGGTGTAATTAATATTTCTGTTTTTAACATAGGTAACAACGTCACCATTGACTTCGCTTCGCAGTTCGTCTGCCGCCACACAGACATCTTTGAACCAGCTACCACGCGCAGAAAAAAGTGTGGCGACTTCATTTTCATTCAGACGCACTCCCGTTCTTGCCTTGTCTATCAGCGTGCTAATAGTACTCTTGATATTTATTGAACTTCTTGCTGTTCGGATATGCGGGATCGCCGAACCTGCGCCAGGTGTCCAGGTATCGTTTCGTGCATAGCCTTCTGCGTCAATGCATCTCAAAACCGGGGTGTGTAATGCTTTATCCAGCCACTTGTCTGTGTGCTTTAAATAATCGGGATATATCGCAAGGCGAGGTGCTAATTGTTTGCCTGCCGTTTCCGTTGCTATGGCCAGCTTTTCCAGACTCGGCCATGATGCTTCAGGGTTCACATGATCCAGGGTCACCGGTGATACGCCACCCCAGTCATCAATACCGGCCTGTACTAATTGTGGCATGGCATCTGGCATGAGATTCGGCGGTGCCTGAATGTGCATGTCTTTGCCAAATATTATCCTCGCGACGGCAATGGTCCAAAGGTGATCGGCTAGTGTTGGTTCACCGGCATCATGCATCTTTGTGCCGACTTTGCGTCGAAAATTCTGAATAATGATTTCCTGAATATGACCATCCACCTCGTCTAACTCACGCAATGCCAGTAAGGCTTCAATTCTTTCGCGACGCGTCTCACCTATTCCGATCAATATTCCGCTGGTAAAAGCGACCTGCGCAGAACCCGCCGCCGCGATACTTCCCAGGCGGACACTGGGTTGCTTATCAGGTGAACCGAAATGAGGAGCGCCTTTATTACAAAGTCTCTGCGCCGCACTTTCCAGCATCATGCCTTGCGAAACGGATACTGTTCGTAATTTTAGTAATTCGTCGCGCGTCAGTACGCCGGGATTAAGATGCGGTAACAAGCCCGTTTCTGTCAGTACCAGCTGCGCCATTTCGGCAAGATAGGACAATGTGCTCTCGTGACCCAGGGCCTTGAGTTCTTCCCTGGCCACTTTGTAACGAAGCTCCGGTTTATCACCGAGTGTAAATAAAGCTTCATGGCAGCCCGCTTTTACGCCAGCACGCGCAATCGCCAGAACTTGTTCAGATGTGAGGTAGGCTTTTTCGCCACGTTTGGGTGGCTGAGCAAAGGTACAATAATGACATACGTCCCTGCACAGTTGAGTTAAGGGAATAAATACTTTGGGCGAATAAGTCACGATATCCGGGTGAGCTTGATCTCTGACACTACCTGCTGCATCTATCAGGAATTGCAAATCATCGAACTCAGCCAGGGCCAGGGCCTCAGAGCTACTTATTCTTTCTCCAAGTAATACTTTGTTAATTGTGCGTTTTGCTTGATTCATGAATAATCGTTTTCTTCATTTTGTCTTTCCGGCTTGAGTTTACGCCTCAATGGCTACCGGGACGACTTGATCAAATGGATGTCATTCAACCGTGCCACACACTGACAATATCACCTGAATGTACACTTTGATGATATCCAGCATGTCACCAATATGCACCGCCTCGCCTTGATGGGTGGAAAAACCACCGCCGCCGGAACGGATGCGACCAGCGGAACCATAGTTTACGGTTGGGATGCCATAGCGATTCATATGGGCCGCATCAGACATCCATGTTTCTGTACCCATCTGTGGTGCAACACCTAATTGATCCTTATGCGCTTGCTGAATGGTCTTGATTATTTCGTGATCCTCTGGAATCGATGTTCCCGGTGCGGTCATAAAAGTCTCTACTTTTGTGCCCTGCAACTCAACATGCTTTGCGACGGTGCGGTCAATCAAATCGCGTACTTCGTTATAGGCTTCCAAAGGAAATTTGTCAGGCAATGTACGAACGTCCATATAGATCACACAATTGTCCGGGGTTCTTGCACCGCGCCAGGACCAGCCACCTTCTATAGCCGATACATTCACTCGCGGTTGAAAGCCATCTGCCATGGTATTTCTCTCGCAATAGTCCGGGATCCACTCATGAATGGCATCCAGCACCTTGCGCGATTTATTGATGGCATTCTTCTCTACGTCGGACCAGGCAGTGTGGATCAAATGACCGGGAACCGTAATCTTCACCCAGCAACTGCCACAATGACGCGGGATTAGCATCATGTTGGTAGGTTCACCGAGAATACAATAATCAGCGATGGCACCATGGGTAATGGCATATTTGGTGCCAACTCCATAACCCTGGTATTGCGGCCCTTCATGATCGTTAACCGGGGCTTTTTCAATCTCGCCCGCTACACCTGCAATGACCAGGTCTCCGCCGAGCTTGATACCGGCTTTTTGAATGGCTTCGGCGGCGACAATGTAGGTCCCCATGGCGCTTTTCATATTGAATGATCCCATGCCGTAGATCCATTCGTCATCGATTAACGTTCCTCGACACTCATACCCAATACCTCGGTGTGACTGCTCAGGACCGAAGGAGGTATCCAAATGGCCATTGAACATTAATGATTTGCCACCACCTGCACCTTGCAATCGACCCACGGCGTTATAACGTTCATCGCCAATCGGCTGCAATACCGAATCAAAATTTGCCTCTTTCTGAACTTCATGCACGGCTCTGGCCATGTCGCCTTCGGAACCCGTCGGACTCGGAATATCAACCAGATCCATCACCAGTTTCACCAGACGGTCACGGTCAATTTCAGTAATTGCTTTAGCGAGTAATTCTTTATTTACTGTTTTGGACATTGCTAAACCTCGTTTCTAATTAGATAACATTGACTGTCAGAACACCCAATTCGGCAACCGTTGCCTCTACCACATCACCTGGTTTTAACCATTCCGGATTTTTCATGCCCGCAATCACTCCCGGAGGGCTGCCACTGGTAATCACGTCTCCCGGATACAATCCCATCATCGACCACCACGACACCAGTTCAGCGGTTTTATAATGCATCGCACCGGTATTGCTTTCCTGTCGTGCCTCGCCATTTAGCCTTAAAGTCATTTCCAAATTATGCGGATCAGAAAGATCATCAGGTGTGACAAGCAAAGGTCCCAGGGGACAGGAATTTTTAAAACTCTTGCCCATCAATATCACCTTGTTGGAATGTTCGCGCGCTTGAATATCACGCGCAGACAAATCATTAAAAATTGTGTAGCCGGCAACATAGTTCATGGCATCTGCTGAACTGACTTCAAAGGCTTCCTTACCAATAACAATACCGATTTCAATTTCGAAATCGAGTTGTTTGGTAAATTTCGGAATAGACACACCCGTGTTATGTGCACATACCGATGAGCCTGCTTGCAGAAAACCGGTGGGGTGTTCGAAATGAAAGTCCTGCCAGTTATGGGATTGCCACTCGGAATCCTCCCAGGTACTTAATTCTTCCAGATGCGCATCAAAGTTGCAGGAAGTGTGGACGATTTTGCCAGGTTGGGGAACCGGCGCCATTAATTCTATTTCGTCCGCTGTATAAGCACAGCCTTTGTTTTTTGCGCTTTCTGGTTCGGCCAATAGAGCTCTGGCTCTATCCATAGCTGCATCACCGCCTTTGAGAAATTCGATCATGTCGCCAGGCAGCGCGCCATCCGATAAGGCATGCAAGTCCACATAGCTATCACCTACCAGGCCGCCTATTGTTACCGTACCCTTGCTTTTAATTTTAAACGTTGCCAGTTTCATCTTACTTATCCTTCTACTATCTGCGGTTTCAAGTTTGGTACTACATGTTCACCCATTAATTTGATGGTTTCCAGATTATCTTCTTCTGTGGCACCCACAACCTCAAGCAAAGGCAAATTCAGACCTGCATCCACAAGCTCCTGCGTGATTTCAAGACAATCTTCCGGGTTACCAGAGATAACAGTGAACTTACGCATCATTTCATCTGTTACTAAATGCGTCACATTATCCTGGGTGCCGGCGGCAATCGCCTCGCGGAAAGGTTCCCAGGCAGAATCAGGCAAGCCGGAGCCGGCCAGGATGACATCATTTTTTATGTTACGGATTTTGTTGACAACATAGGTACCCGTGTAGCTTCGAGTGGCATCGCGCGCCTTATCACCGTCTTTCGAACAGGCGGTTAAAATCACGCCACCAACGGGGAAGTCTGCAGGTAATTTACGACCGGCCTTTTCTGCGCCCTTGGTCATATTATCGATTGCATATTTTAAAAATGCGGGTGATGTCAGACCAGCAGTCAACATACCGTCACTTTCCCGGCCACTCAATCGTTGCATAAATGGGCCTGTCGCTCCCACGTATATCGGGATCTCAGTACGCAAGCCGTCACCCGCTCTGTCGTAAGCAGGCATGGAAGACTCAAAAAAATCGCCTTTATAAGAATAGGCTTCACCACTAAAGATTTTTCGCATGATATCTATCGATTCATGATGGACTTTCACGGGCTTCATCACATCAATATCGTATTCAAGATATTCGATACCCACCTTGCCTACACCAATGCCCATGATGAAACGACCATTGGACAATTCGTCGATGGCCGCGGCCTCAGAGGCTTGCACCGTAGGATGCCTTATATAGGGGGAAGTAATACCCAGACCGACAGGGATTTTTTTGGTCGCAAGCGCAACAGCTGCGAGCGTGGCAAAACAACCTCGTGATTCCAAACCGTATTGACGGAACCAATGGTAGGCCTCGGCGATCCAGAAACCGCCCATCATATTGGAGGCCTCAGTCTGCGCGGCATATTTCTGCATCGATGACATTGGCTCATAAGATTTGAAGATGACACCTACTTTCGGACTAACAGAAGTACTCATTTTTAACATATCTCCTAAATTGGTTCCCAGGACGAATCATTCCTGACGTTTGGTTGCTAGTTTGCACTGACACTACTTATCTTGTTATCACCTGTATCTCAAGGTGCTCCCCGAGAATGACGAGTTCATGAAAGTACCATGTGCTTACCTATAATAAAACATAGTAATACCCAGAGCAGCGCTCGTCTTGCCTTTTAACGTCCTGGTGCTTGACTGCCGGTGCAATGAACCTACAAGCCTTACAGATCAACTTGCTTCTGTCGCCCGCATTCGTAGCTCGGTCGGGGAAATGCCGAAGCGGCTTCGAAAAGTACGACTAAAATGCGCTGAATCGTTAAAACCCCGGCGGAAGGCGATCTCGCTGATGCGAGCCTGGGTCTGTGTGGGATCCAGTAAATCACTACGCGCCGCCTTCAGACGTTGCTCCCACACCCACTTGAGCACAGTCGTACCGGATTCCCGAAACAAACTGTGTAAATATCGCGTGGAGATGCCATTTCCTTTAGCTATTTTATCTGGTGTTAAATCACTATCCATATAATTCTCTTCAATATAGGTAAAGATACGATTTAACAGATCGGTATGTCTGGGCGCGGTCTTCGAAACACTGGGCTTGATAATCGCCCTGGTCAGTGCGGCGGTCAACTCCAGCAGGCTTTGCGTTAAGGTAAACTGCTCTGTCACGTTAAGACTCTCAGATTCAAAGGCCACAGATTTGAGCAATTCATTGACGACGCGACCCAGTCCCTTGTTTGGCAGGTGGCCGATGATGGCCTTCTCTTCACAATTTGTCAGTCTTTGTTTAAAGACAGCGTGAGGAATACGCACGATAAGACGGCGGCTGGTGATTTCATACTCAATCGTATAGGGCAAGCCACCCGTCATTAACGCCAGATCACCGGGTTTCATTATGTAGACTTTATCCGCTTGCTGAATGGTGGCCCTGCCCTCCAGCAAAGTGGTCAGAAAATAATCATGATTGGCATCTTCAACAATGTGATTAGGGTGGCGCTTGATAACCACAGGATCAATCCTGATATCCAGGACGCTTAGCCCTCCAGGCAAACTGATTTCCTTACAGGAGAAATCACCGAAATCCACGCCGCTCAGCTCCTGAGTGTCAACGCCTGCGAGGGTGTTGGTCACAGACTCTTTCAGTTTCTCCAGTTTATTGTCTTTGCTCATCAAGTTTTACAACAGTATTTAAAAGGGAAATGTATAAAGGAGCCGATTTTACGCTTTAGCCCTGAGGTAATCTAGATTATAAGCGAGACCCCTGTTTCTCCCAGCTAAGCAATCGGGCTTAAAGCTAACTACGCTCACATTGACTCACTGCCCTGCTGACATTATCCTCTCCTGCTCACAGGCTTGACGACATGCAATTTTATCACGCAGCCAAAACGTAATTCCTGGCTGCCTCAGGAGGTTATACCGCTCATGTACCCGCAACCATTTCGTTATCATCGCCCCCATACGCTCAAAGACGCCATAACACTCCTGGCTGAGCTCGGAGAAGGCGCAAAGCCGCTGGCTGGCGGACAGTCACTTATCCCCATTTTGAAAATGCGCATGGACGAGCCCTCCGACCTGGTTGATATCACCCGATTGCCGGAGTTGAGTGCCATAACGAATGAGAAGGGCATTATTAGTATCGGTGCCCTGTGCACACATTCTCAAATCGCCCTTTCCGAGGTAGCCACTCTGGTGCCCATCCTTAAGGATTGCGCCGGCGGCATAGCCGATCCCCAGGTACGTAGCCTCGGCACTATCGGTGGTTCGGTGAGCGTGGCCGACCCGAGTAGTGACTGGCCTGCCCTGCTTCATGTGCTTCAGTCCAATATTGTCTGCCAGGGCCCAAATGGAAGTCGTACGATTTCCATCAGAGATTTTATAGTGGATTCTTATACGACCTCCCTTGGGGATGCTGAGCTTGTGACGGCAATTCAATTTAAATTGCCTCCGGCGAATAGTGGAGGCGCTTACATTGGCTTCAAAAAAGCGGCACCCTCCTACCCAGCGGCTTCGGTGGGGATCCAGTTAACCTTAGGGGAGAATGATAGCTGTGTGGATGTCCGTCTTGCCCTGGGTTCCGCCGGCCCCAAACCGGTGACGTCGGAAGCAGCAGAAGCCATACTTAAGGGCAAGGTACTTACAGGCGACTTATTAAAAGAAGCCGCCGAAAAGATTGTTGAAGCCTCTGATCCACCCTCAGATGCCAGGGGCTCGTCTGAATTCAAACGTGTGATGCTAAAATCACTTTTCAGGAAAACCGCCACTACCGCG
>JBLIML010000130.1:0-10409 GCA_047638675.1 Planctomycetota bacterium
ATCATTTTCTACCCACGCTGGTTCCCACGCTCTGCGTGGGAACCCCTACCGGTGTTTGGGGCTGTACGGGTTTAAACATGAGCTTGGCATGTTGGAACAGGTGATCGTGATATTTTGGCCATTGTGTATCCTGGTTAGAGGTAGGCATTCCCACGCAGAGCGTGGGAACGAGAAAACGATCGTTATGGGATGTATAAGCCCTCTGGCGGGATAGCAATTTAATTGTTAGTCTAAAGTTAGAATTTATTCACAGGAGAAGCAAATGTCGACCGATTGGCGAACCGAAGGCGTCCGAGTTGTTCGCGCAAATGACCTGGATACTAATACACCTCAAACTCCTGGCATGAGTAGAGCCGCCGCGATCACTGCCGCAAAAGTCGGCGCGTCAAAAATATGGGCAGGCACGGTTTCAATTCAGGCCAATGCGAAAACCGGCGCACATCATCACGGCGATCTTGAAAGTGTCATTTATGTTCTTAGTGGTCTTGCGCGTATGCGTTGGGGTGAGCGGCTTGAGTTTGTTGCTGAAGCGGGTCCCGGTGATTTTATTTATGTTCCCCCCTTCGTACCTCATCAGGAAATTAACGCAGGCAGTGATACACCTCTGGAATGTGTTTTGTTACGTAGCGGACAAGATGCCGTGGTCGTCAACCTGGATATTGAACCGGTTGAGAAGCCGGAAAGTGTTTGGGAGGATGGTTTGCATGGGTAGCGGTGTTATGGGTGCATGCTCTGATCCAGTCGAATAAACTACCTGGTAGGCGTCCACTTTGGTCGAGATGACAAGGTTTGTCGAGATGACAAAATTATTGTCACCCTGAGCATCGTCGAAGGGTCTTGGAACCGAGGCGAGGTGTGACAGATCTCTCCACTTCGGTCGAGATGACAAAGTGTGTCGAGATGACAACCTTTGTGTGGTACGTCGAACCGTTAACAGCGCTAAGGATGTAATTTAACCCTTAGAGATTAATCCTCTACTGTCGATAATAAGCCGCAAGAAAATCTTCGAAGCTAATGTTGGTATTTTCTTCGAGTTTTTGTTGTTTTAGCAGAGAGTCCTTTATATCCCCCAGCAGTTCTTGTTCGAGATCACTTGTGAGATTTTCATTAATAAACTCGTCGGCAAATAAGCGGGTTTGTCTTTGCGTGAATTCAATATGAGATTCATTGTTTTTGGCCATTTCTTTGAGGCATTGTGCAGAAGGCGTTAATGCTGCATCGTGAATCTTAAGCCCTTGTCTTTCTACACTTTCCGAATAGCCAGAGCTAAGGTGCGCTGTATCGAGTTGTTGAGCGACAAGGCCGATATCGTTGAGCATGCGGGAGGCGCAATCACGCATGGGTATTTCATTTTTGTTGCAGAAAATTTTCAGTTCCGGATCTCGACCGTTGTTCACAATACGTGATTGATTTTCAGATATCTGTTGAAATTCTTCTCTATCGCATTGCGTACTTTCTTTTGTTAAACAGTACAACAAAAAGGCATCGAGAAAACGCATGGTCTCAGCATCAATACCGACAGCCATGAAGGGGTTGATATCCAGGCAGCGTACTTCGACATATTCAATACCGCGCTCCGACAAGGCGCGAAGAGGTGTTTCCCCGGGACTGGTGACGCGTTTGGGTCGGATAGGTGAATAAAACTCATTTTCAATTTGCAGCAGGCCTGTTGAGAGTTGTTGATATTCGCCATCTTTAAGCACGCCGATTTTTTCATAATCGGGATACGGAAGATGTATTGCCTCTCCCAGCGTTTGAATATAGGTCTCGAGTTCGTTGTAGCAAACGAAAAGTGATTTCTGTGCGTCACTCTGGTAACCAAGATCGCCCATTCTTAATGAGGTGGCCAGAGGAATGTAGAGATCGTTTTCACCTAGTGTTTCCATTGTGTGCTCGCGACCGCGAACAAAAGATTTATCCGTACAGGGTGCAGCACCAAACAGGTAGATCAATAGCCAGTAGTTACGGCGAAAATTTCGAATCAAGTCCAGGTAGCGTTCGTTAATATAATCCTGCAAGTTCTCGCTTGTCGTTGTCTTGTCGGCCATCGCATTTTCAAATGCAATCGTCCAATACGCATCGGGCATCGAAAAATTATAATGAATACCGGCAACGGTCTGCATGGATCGGCCATAACGATTCCCCAGCCCCACACGATAAATCGTTTTCATTCTCGCGATATTGGAACTGCCGTACCGGGCGATGGGGATCTGATCATCTTCCGGCAAAATACAGGGCATGCTGGCGGCCCAAATTTGCTCTTCGCCCAGGTTTTTGTAGGCGATGGCGTGAATATTTCTCAGGTAGGCCAAGGTCTCGTCAATAGAGGTGAACGCCGGTGTGATGAACTCAAACAGCGATTCACTGAAATCGGTGGTTAGCCAGGGATTGGTGAGAGCAGATCCGAGTTTTTCGGGATGGGGCGTTAGTGCCAAACTACCGTCCTGCTTGACTCTTAAGCCTTCTTTCTCAATGCCGCGTCGTAATTGCGTGAGCAAATTCTGTCCCGTTTTACTGGCGAAAAAGTCTACATTTTGAGTAAAGCTATTGGCTATCACCGAGTCATTCCCGGTGGATTCTATTTTCGTTTCGGCTCGCAATTAAATAGTCTCGAATTGGTAGGCGGACATTGTAAGGGCATTAACTACATTTGTGTTGCAGTTTTTGTAAATCAAGGGCATATCACTGGTTATTCCCACTGATTCTTCAGACATAAATATTTAAGGAAGCTCTCATTAAGTATCTTCTTCGTCGTGCTGGTAAGCACCAGAAAGACGACTTTATACTTATTGAGACTTGATCAGAAGTTTTTTAACCCATCTCCGCCTGGAACTCATTTATGAGGTTTGCACGAATGCAGCGTATAACCTCATAGGAGTACTCACCACCTAACATTTCAAAAACGGGTTTAATTGGATAGGTGTCAGATTCGCTCGGTACCTGTTCCAGCAGTAATTCCGTCACTTTTCTCACTTCCTGTTCAGAGAGTTCAATGACTTCTGCCAAATCGACTTCACCCAGATGCATTAGTTTTTCGATATGGGCGGATATCGTGCCCTGAGTCATCTGCCGCTCTTCAGCAACTTGCTCCAATTTGAAACCTTGCTTTATTAGCCTTAGGGTTTCTGCGACAGTATCACTTTTTTCCTGTGTGGACGTGCTTGCTATGCTTATGGGCCCCGGCGCATCCATGGCGAATTCTTCGATGATGCTCAGGAAAGGTCGGGCATAAGATTTGAGTTTTTTTGCGCCGACGCCATTAATGGTCATCAAGGCTTTTTCGCTCAAGGGACGTTGTGAGACCATTTCCAACAAGGTGGCATCGTGAAAGATCACATAGGGTGGTACACCTTGTTCATCGGCCAGCTCTTTACGGCATGCCCGTAGCGCTTCCCATAAATCGGCATCCTGTCCAATGAGATGGGTGTCGGATTTTAGTTTACGTACGACTTTCTGCTCGGGATCTTTACGCAGGAAGAGTTTTTGTTTGCCAAGTAGTACTGTACGTGCATCTTCAGTCAACTTTAACGAGCCAAAACCTTCGACATCTACCGTCAATAATTCAAGTGCAATTAATTGGCGATAAACTGATTTCCATTGATTCGCGCTAAGCTCTTTACCAACGCCATAGGTGGAAATGCGTTCATGACCGAACTGTCGGATTTTTGCGTTGTCTTTTCCCATTAAGACATCAACCAGGTGTCCGGCACCAAAGCGTTGCTCAGTACGATAGGCGCAAGACAAAGCTTTTTGTGCAGCTTCTGTAGCATCCCAGGTTTCCACCGGGACTAAACAGGTGTCGCAATTGCCACAGGGATCTTTGAGGTGGTCATCAAAATAGGCCAGCATGGTTTGTCGGCGGCAGGTGATAATTTCGCACAGGCCCAGCATGGCATCGAGTTTTTGGCGTTCGACGCGTTTATACATTTCGTTGGCGTCGGATGTGCCCATCATTTGTCTTAACTTAACGACATCCTGTATGCCATAAATCATCCAGGCCGTTGCCGGTAGACCGTCGCGGCCGGCGCGTCCAGTTTCCTGATAATAGGCCTCGATGCTTTTCGGTAAATCGATGTGAGCAACAAAGCGTACATTCGGTTTATCAATTCCCAGACCAAAGGCGATGGTGGCAACGATGACGATACCGTCTTCGCGCAGGAATCGTTTTTGATTTGTCGCTCTCTCTTCTTTAGGCAGGCCCGCGTGGTAGGGCAGTGCCTTTATGCCATGTCCACTCAACCATGCCGCTGTCTTATCTACGCCATTTCGCGACAAGCAGTAAACAATGCCTGCATCGCCCACATGTTCGCCCGTGATGAAGTCCAAAAGCTGTTGTCGGGCGCTTGTTTTCAGGGTAATTCGATACTGAATATTGGGACGATCGAAACTGCTGATGAAATGTTTCGCATCGCCAAGGTGGAGGTTCTGAATAATTTCACCGCGAGTGCGTTCATCTGCTGTTGCCGTCAAAGCGATGCGTGGCACCGATGGGTAGCGTTGTTCGATTAATGTTAATTGCAAATAGTCGCTGCGAAAATCGTGCCCCCATTGCGAGACGCAATGCGCCTCATCAATGGCGAACAGACCGATGGTGATGCGATCCAGAATATCCAGCATGCGTGCTGAGTTTAGACGTTCTGGTGCAATGTATAACAAATCCAGTTCATCATTTGCCAGTTGATCTTCAACCTGACGCTCGGTTTCATAATCCAGCGTGGAATTCAAAAAGGCCGCTTTTACACCCAATTGCAGAAGTGCACTGACCTGGTCCTGCATCAAGGCAATCAAAGGTGAGATGACAACGCCGACACCGGGTCGGACAATGGCGGGGATCTGGTAACAAAGCGACTTACCGGCACCCGTGGGCATGAGTACCAGAGCATCCTCGCCCGCAAGCAAGCTTGCTATGACTTCTTTTTGTGAATCCCGGAAATGATCGTAACCAAAGGTGGTTTTTAATACCTCTACTGCAGTATCCATATTCATAATAAGTTTTCCCTAAACTACACTATCTAAGGGCAGGATTATGCAACATCGCCGTTGGTCCGTACAGAAAATTTTCATTGATTGATAATCTTTACGCTCATTAATGTCCCCGGTTTAACTTGTTCGTCGTGTCTAAGAGCTGGGGAATTTGAAGAGCGGCTTAGACGTTCTGAAGCCGAGCGGCAGAAAAAAGTCGAAAAACGCATCAAACCCGATTATATTAAAGGCTGGGATGTAGAATCTGATTAACTATATTTTCAAGGAAATCTATTTGTCGTTCGTAACATCCTTTAATTTATAAAACTGAGGGAACTAAGTAATGGATCAAGCAAACGTTGCGCAAAAGTCACCTATCGCGGTAGAAGTCGAAGAAGGGAAAAGTTATTACTGGTGTTCCTGCGGCTTAAGTTCAAAACAGCCCTTCTGTGACGGTTCACACAAAGAAACCAGTTTCACCCCCATGAAATACGACGCCACAGAATCTACAACTAAATATTTCTGTGCTTGTAAGCAAACGGGCAATCAACCTTTGTGCGATGGAGCCCATAAGAGCATCGACTAAGGTAAGTCTCATTGACTCTGGTTCCCACGCTTTTGTGTCGGGACGCCTGGCTGACTATATTTTTAACACCGTAGGCATTCCCACGCGGAGCGTGGGAACGAGAGTGGTTTGATTAGATTGATTATTGACAGACCTTAAACCGGCTGCCCAAGCAGTATCTTCACCATTATATCCACATCGATATTCCCACCGGTCACCACGCAGACAGTTTTGCCTGTAGCCGTCTTATCGCTTAAGGCGGCGGCAACCGGCAAAGCCCCTGCACCTTCCACGACTACTCGATTGCGCTCAAATAATACTCTAACGGCGTCGGCTACTTCTGCTGCCGGTCTTACTATCGTGGCATCAACCATATTCTGGATAAGTGGCCACATCTCCTCGAGTACAGAGGGCGCGCCCGCTCCTGATATGAAGGAGGGCTGCGTCTTAACGGTTACCGGTAAGCCTGCTTTGAGTGCGGCAGTGACCGGTGCTGCGGTTTCGCTTTCGGCAACGATGATACTTGTCCCAGGCTTTAAGGAACGTACGGCTGAGGCAATACCACAGGCAACGCCACCGCCACCAAAAGGGACAATTATCGAATCTACATCAGGAAGTTGTTCAATGATTTCCAGTCCCATCGTCGCGTTACCGGCAAGGGCCGTCGGACTTCGCACTGCGTCAACATAAAAACCTGGGTCCTCCCGGTGACCGGCATTTTGAATTATCTGCCACCAATCATCGTCAGGCATGATCTGAATAGTGGCGCCGAATTCTTCCATCGTAAGCAGCTTTCCTGCCGGACCTGATTCGGGTGCATAGACAGTGGCTTTAACACCAAGTATGTTTGCCATCCAGGCAAGACCAATGCCTGCGTTGCCGGAGCTGGCGGTATAGACGCCGTCTCGCAAAGTCTCCTCATCGGCACTTAACATGGCATTACCCATGGATCGTACTTTGAAAACCCCGATGGCTTGCAGATTTTCCAGCTTGAGATAGATCTCATTGGCACGGTCATCGATATTTAAACGCAATAGCGGTGTTCGAACGGTGTAAGGTGCAAGCCGTTTACTCGCCGCACGAATTTCATCTAATGTGGGCGCAATTGGAGCGGGATTGGTCATGAGTAATCCTGTTAAAATTTAGAGATTAAACTAGGCTTTTTGAAAGCTTGTATCAACCGTCGTAGGATTCTATATTAGGGCGAATGGTAAAATTATGGCGTCTGGCGAAGAAGCGGGATGAAATACTGAATGAATAAAAGACATCGTCACACCTGTTTTTAATAGTATTTCCAGCTACTGCCCTGGTTGAACAGGCGATTTTTCGGAGATAAATAATAGATGACAATAACTATAGCATTCGATGTTTACGGTACCTTAATTGACCCTCATGGGGTGACAGCAGCGCTCGCGCCACTTGTGGGTAAAGACAATTCACTGCTGTTCTCACATACATGGCGCTCTAAACAACTGGAATATTCATTTCGTCGCGGTCTGATGAAACAATACCAGGCATTTACCGTTTGCACTCGACAGGCCCTCGACTATGCCTGTGCTACTCACGGTCACGATTTATCAAACGATGCCAGGAAGGCTCTGATGGCGAAGTATTTGAGCTTGCCAGCTTTTGATGATGTTAAGCCAGGTTTGCTTAATTTAAGAAAACTGGACGTAAAGCTTTACGCATTTTCAAATGGCGTGAAGAACGATGTGCACGATCTACTGGAGAGTGCAGGTCTTATAGAATTCTTCGATGGCATCGTCAGTGTTGACGAGGTGAAAAGTTTCAAACCTGATCCTGAAGTCTATTTACATTTTCTCCGAAAAACCGACACAAGGCCGTCTGATACATGGCTAGTTTCAAGTAATTCTTTTGATATTCTCGGCGCTGAGGCCGTGGGTTGGCATACAGCCTGGGTTCGACGTGCTACTGATTCTGTTTTTGATCCCTGGGAAATTGAACCCTCTATCGTAATAGACAATCTCTCAGCTTTATCTGCTGCACTGTAATTGAACATTTTGGTGTCACGCGTAAGCCCTTCAGTTTGCTCGAACACATTCCTGTCGATTACCTGACTGTCGATGCCTCGATTGTGAACCAGGTAAGAGAAGACAAAAAGGCGATTGAGAGGATCACCAGTATTAGCACGAGAGCACGTAGCCTGGGCAAATTCAGTTGTGCCGAATACGTCGAGGATGCGGCCAGTGTGGGTTTGCTCTACGATGCGGGCATCGACTTTGTGCAGGGCTTTTACATCCAGCCACCATCCCCTGCGCTCGACTTCGAGTTTTCGATGATGGTGGGTTAAAGCATAAGCTTTTGTAACAGTTTGCCATTCAAAATTTGACTCAAAGATACACGATTTAAGAGCAAGCTCGCACTACATCGCAAGACTGCAGTGGATTAGGGAGCAGATCAGAAGGGCAAGGAATGTTGCAATGCGTCAATAAAGTGAACGCGTGTTGGTAATCACTAACTCTAATGATCAATCCTAACGTCGATATGCTCGGCAAAACGACGCGAGTGAATAACCGAGACATCAAAATTTAGATCGCAACGTTATGACGATATTGCTCTCTTTGGCTGTGGCAACGTATACTAAAAATCAGGGCAAACATTGCATAGAATTAGATTGCGCTCGTATTGGTCATCGCATCCTTTCGTTCTCATGAATAGTGGCGAGCGCCCAGTTGGCATTACTAATTTCCATTCCTTGCTTGTCCAAATTGTATTCCCATTTTCGTAATTTCTACTCTTAAGGAGAACTTGGCTTGGCTGAATTTATCGGCACAATAGGCAACGACACCCTCCCCAGTGGCGCACAAGACAATAGCGGCATTGATACGATTAAAGGGCTTGGAGGTGACGATATTCTCGATGGTGGCGCCGGTAACGACAAGGTCGTCGGCGGTGGCGGTAATGACACGGAGATGGGCGGCGACGGTGTCGACAATGTTAAAGGGGGTGGTGGTGATGATGATCTAAGCGGTGGTAACGGTGATGATGATCTGAATGGCGGCGGCGGCGATGACGCCCTGAGTGGGGGTGATGGCGCTGATCGACTGCGTGGCAAGGCGGGTGACGATGTGATCACCGGCGGTGAAGGTAACGATGAGCTGGAAGGGCACAAAGGCACGGACACCCTAGACGGCGGCAATGGCGATGACACCTACACGGTGCATGCCCAGGAAGACAGCGCCGATACCTATGCGGACAGTGGCACGGACAGTGGCACGGACACGATAGATGCAAGTCGGGTGGATAATTTCTTGCTGGGCGCGGCCTTCGACGCGGCGAGCAGTGGTATTGAAGTGATATCGGGTGATGGTGTGACCCGCATCGTCGGTGGTGCGACAGAGGTGAATTGGGATTTTTCGGGTATTTCGCTGACCGGAATAAAAGAAATTCGTGGCAGCGGTGAAAATGACACCATCGGGGGCGGCGGGGGTGATGACAAGATTAAGGGTCTGGGCGGCGATGACAGCTTAAGTGGGGGCAATGGCGAGGACAATCTCATTGGTGGAGGCGGTAGTGACAGTCTTGATGCCGGTGCCGGGGATGACAAGGCCAAAGGCGGAGGCGGCAATGACAATATTGACGGCGGCGCTGGTAATGACAATCTAAAAGGCGGTGGCGGTGACGACACGCTGATGGGTGGTGCAGGCAACGACACGCTAAACGGACAGGATGGCGTGGATACCCTGGATGGAGGTGCAGGTAGTGATACCTATGTGGCCAATGCCAGTGATTTGGTGCTGGACACTATCAGCGACAGCGGTGTCTCAGGCACTGACACGCTGATTGCAACGGGTCTGGCGGGTGATTTACTCGTTGATAACAGCTTTGACGGCGGCGCGACGGGACTGGAGGTGATTGTGTCTGACGGTGGCCGCATAACGGCGGCCGATGCGGCGGCGGCGGTGGACTGGGACTTTACGGGTCTTAGCCTGACGGAAGTCAAACAACTGCGCGGTACGGTTCAGGACGACATCATCATCGGCTCGGACAGTGACGACAAGATAGTGGGTCGTGGTGGCGGCGATGAGATCAACGGTGGTGCGGGTAATGACAACCTGGTCGGTGGCGGTGGCAATGATATCATCAATGGCGATGAGGGCGTTGACAAGCTCAAGGGCGGCGGCGGTGATGACACCCTGAGCTATGACGGAGCGGACTCTCTGGTCAATGGCGGTGGAGGTACGGATACGCTGGTGCTGAGCAGTGGCGACAACCTTGACCTGACGGCCACAGGTGCGAGCAGCATCTACAAGAAGATAGAAATCATTGATTTGGGCGATAGTGGCAGCAGTAATGTGTCGCTGGATGCGGCCTCGGTGATTGCGCTCTCTGGCGGGACCTTGAAGATACTGGGCGGCGGGACTGACTTCATCATCAGCGCTACGGACTGGACTGAGGATGACGATGTCGAAGAGAACGGTATGACCTTCAAGGCGTTCAGTTCAGGTGAGGCGACCTTACTCGTTCAAAACACCGTGGACACAAGTCAGATGACGATAGATGGGGTTCCCCCGGTTTTTGCGGCGAAGGACGATGTCGTGACGGTGGGTGAAGATGCGGCAGCGACGGATATTACCGCAGACTTGCTGTTTAATGACAGCACGGGTGCGACTATCACAGACAAGGGGGAGGCTGCGAACGGCACGGTCAACCTCAGCAACGCCGGAGTATTGACCTATACCCCGAATGCGAATTTCAGTGGCACCGATACCTTTACCTACACAATTTCAAAGATCGGTGAGACCCCGACCATGGCCACGGCTACAGTGACGGTTGCGGCGGTCAATGACGCACCGACCTTGACGACGGCAATGCCGACCTTGTCTGCGGCGGAAGATGGCACGACTGTGCTGACGACGAG
>JBLIML010000131.1:0-10397 GCA_047638675.1 Planctomycetota bacterium
TGCCTGGTAATCCGGTTTCAGTCATGGTGACTTTCTACCAGTTTGTACAGCCAGCGCTGAGAAAATTGATGGGAGAGAATCAGATTCAGACCATCACAATGAAAGTTCCCTCCGCGTCTAAACTAAAAAAACGCCCCGGCAGGTTGGAGTATCAGCGTGGAATTATGGAAAGAGACAACGAGGGGCAACTAGTAGTACGTAAAACAGGTGCGCAGGGCTCGGGGATTTTGAGTTCGATGTCACAGGCCAACTGCTTTATTGTCCTTCCCATAGAGAGCAGCACAGTCGAACCGGGTATGATGGTTGATGTGCAACCATTTTTTGGCCTGGTTTAATCTCCTGGGTCTTCAGCAGAATCTCTTAAGAATTTAATTCCCCGTGGCTTGCCACGAAGAAGCTCTTCTCATCCCGACCGGAGCGTCAGCCCATTCGACTCCGCTCAGGGTAAACTCCGTGGAGGGATCTTAGTCGACTCCCTTGACAATATTCCGTCCGCTTGCGGCGGGGTAGTTTAATCGTTGAATTCTTTATTAGTTAATCGCATTGATTCCCAATGATGGAGGAAGTATTGCTCCGATAAAGCTCTGTTCCTTCTTCATTAATAAATCTTACCTGCATACACATTTTATCGAGTATTACATGCGCAAAGCCAAGACTTTTTACTGCAAACTCACTATGCCTCCGCTTTGATATCTTTCTGGGTCGCGAACCCGCACCGGAAATAAAGTAGTGGGTTGCTTCCATTGATCGGTAATGTTCAAGATGATGATCGTGACCGGCAAAATAGGCATGCACTTTTTGTTGTTCAAACATTTGTGGCAAAACTTTTTTCAGTTCCTCAGAGTCTCCATGAGGGCCTGCTGAATATACTGGGTGATGACCGACGGCAATCTTCCATGTAGCATCGGACTCCTTTAAGGCTGTATTCATCCATCGCAGTTGTTCTGCAGAATCTTGAGCCTCGATGTGATGATAAACATTCGGTCTTACTCTATATTCTTTAAAGAAAGGCACGGTATCGAGAAATAGAAAACGAACACTGGCTTGAGTACCAATATTGAAGTCTTTGCTGTAGTAGTTTTGTGGGAGAATCCAATTTGCATGACTTTCACCATATTCAATTTGAGCGCGGAAATCCCCCATATAATCGTGGTTACCTAGTGACACATACCAGGGAATGTTCTTTAGCGCAGGTAGGGAATAAATTTCTTCAAAAGCATTTTTCCATAAAGGATCCTCCACACTTTTCACGCCTTTCATGTAGAAGTTATCGCCGGTTGAAATAATGAAATCGATGGAAGTCGCTGCGGCAAGCTTATCCAATTGTGCCGCGACCAGCTTTTGGCCATTGCTACGAGGCGTTCCCCAGTCGCCTATGACAATAAATTGTAAATTGTCTTCGTTTGAACTCTGTACATCGCCAAAGGAATTTGAGATGTTGCCCAGGCTAAGGAGAATTACTATTATTAAATGAAAGTAGTTTTTATTCATTGAAAAACAAAAGAATATGGCTCCAGAGAAAACAAGGTAATGAGCTAAGGGATACTTCAGTGCTCTATTTTCTGATCCGGCCTGTAATTAATAGTTAGCTTAACTTTACAACTCAATATCCATACCATCGTAGGATACTTCCCAATCCGCCTTTTCAACTTCCTTCCTTTGATCACTATCATCGAGCAATATGGGGTTTGTGGTGTTGATGTGAATGAAAATTTTACGTTTTATATTCAGATCTTTCAGGCTGGCAAGCGTGCCGTTTTCACCAGAGACACTCATGTGCCCCATTCTCTGACCGGTTTTGATACCGACACCATCGCGGATCATTTCATCGTCTACCCAGAGCGTGCCATCGAAAAAGACCATGTCTGCGCCTCGTATGCGATTAGCAAGTGCATCAGTCATTTGTGCACAGGCAGGAATATAAAAGAATTTTACGCCACAGCTGTTCTCTTCTACCTCCAGGGCAATAGTATCTTCATCGACGGAACCAAAATTAGCCCCCTTGCTCTCGTCTTCCAACCACAAAGCCACTTTCCCGGGAACAGCGAAGGGGGTAATTTTTATTCCCATGGCACTACCATCCGCTTTCAATAATTCCAGCGGGTGTTCAAGGCTCATCGCATCGCGACTAACAAACTTTGGATTGAGCACGTTAAAAATGGAATTCGCTGAGAGCACGTCGAGTACGCGTTGAGTCGCATAAAGTCGTAAGGGCTGGGATTCCCTAAGATTTAATAGACCGGCGACGTGGTCAACATCCGCATTGGTTAAAACCGCGCCCTGAATTGGACTATGACGCAGGTCTTTGCTGGGATGCAAAATATTGTTCTCTTTGATTTGCTGACGCAGATCTGGCGAGGCATTAAAGAGAAACCAGTCTTCACCATCCACGCTGATGGCTATTGACGATTGTGTACGTTGACTGGCTGCGGGATCGTTTTGACGCGCCCGTCGACTATTCGGATGATTGCAATTCCATTGCGGAAAGCCGCCGCCAGCGGCAGCGCCCAAAACTCTGATTTTCATGTGTTCAAGATCTCCTTTTTATTTCTGAGAATAGCCAGAAGTATTACTCTCCACCCAACGATCACCGTGGTCCAGCACTTCTTTTTTCCAGAATGGCGCTTTGGCTTTCAAATCTTCCATTATGAAACGACAAGCATCAAAAGCATCGCCACGATGGGCTGTCCAGACCGCCACGAGCACAATAGGATCGCCTATATTGATATCACCTACTCTGTGTAAGAGTAGCCCGTCCAGTATGGACCAGCGCATGCATGCTGCTTGACATATATCATCAAGATGCTTTTCCGTCATACCGGGGTAATGCTCAAGCGTCATGCTCTTAATGCTTTCATTCTCATTAAAATCGCGCATTGTGCCGATAAAAGAAGCCGTTGCCCCGAATTTCCCTTTTTCGGCAAAAGCAGACTGGTATTGGTCAATCTCCATCAGGGGCTCGAAAGGAGCCTGTCGCACTTCAATTAGCATCCTTACCCACCGGTAACCGGCGGGAAAAATGCCAGCTCATCGCCATCTTTAAGTTCTGGTTCGCCGCTGACATATTCCATATTTAGCGCAATCATCACCGTTTCAGGAAATGCTACACCCTTGGTCAATTGAGACCAGATATCGGCAGTGGAAATACCCTCTACGAATTCAACTTCACCATTGCTCAGGCCAGCTTCATCGCGCATGCGGGCAAAAAACTTTACTTTTATACTCATCTTTTCACTCAGCTTAATATTCGCATTTACAGTTTAAAAACGTATTATATGATGATTACAGAAAAATAAAGAGTCCACATTGAGTAAATTAACGCACTTTAATCAAAAAGGTGAGGCCCACATGGTAAATGTCGGCGATAAAGCGTCGACCCATCGTGTAGCCATAGCGGAAGGGAAAATTACCATGCAGCCAGAAACACTGGCGCTCATTGCACAGGGAAACCACAAAAAAGGCGATGTCCTTGGCATTGCCCGCGTGGCGGGCATCATGGCCTCAAAAAAGACTGCTGAGCTGATTCCCCTGTGCCACCCTCTTGCACTTACCCACGTGGAAGTCATCCTCGAGATCAAAGAGCCGGAGAATGCTGTTTATTGTCAGGTAAAAACAGAAACTATTGAACAGACGGGTGTCGAAATGGAGGCCCTGACTGCAGTACAGATTAGCTTGTTAACTATCTATGATATGTGCAAAGCCGTAGATCGAGGCATGACGATAAGCGCTGTGCAACTGGTGGAAAAATCTGGTGGGAAATCCGGGGTCTGGAAACGCAGTTAGATTTGTTGTTTTGACTTACCGCAAATTGATATTTATATAAATTCCAAGGCTAAATTTTAGCCTTCGTTTTCCTCCAACCAGGCATTATATTCCGCGGGTATCTCATCTGAAGTCATGGGAAAGAGTTTTTTTATTAGTTTTTTTGAATTCTCGGCTTTTGGCTTCGTGGCATACCAGACATCTGTATCCACTTCTCGCAGTTCTGGAGGGACGATGCTAACTGGCAAAGTGGCGATGAGCTCTGAGCCTGTATTGTTGAGTGCGTCTGTACCCGTCAAATCCGGATTCAATACCACCGTGATATAACCGGCTGTCAGTTCACCGACAACTTTCGCATTCGATATCGCCATTATATTAAGCCTAAGATGAGTACTAATTTAGTCATATTTAATATACTTAAAGCGCTGATCCTCGGGCGTACCTTCCAGAGCAGAATCTTCCATAGCTCCCGGTTGCCACATTACCACTTCTTCAATTTTTTTTGCCAGCTCAAAATCCTTATCCGTCACGCCCTTGGCCGCATGATTCATCAATTTTACCACGACAAAGGCGTAAGAAGCAGTAATGTCGGGATGATGCCAGGCCGCTTCCGCAAGATGTCCTACCGTGTTGATCACCATTAAGGTCCCCTTCCAGCCGCTGGTCTTGTATTTTCGGCGAATCCAGCCATCTTCAAAATACCAATCGGGCAATTCTTCTTTGAGTCGCGCCCCTATTTCTTCCTCAGAGTAGGTTTCGTCTTTAGTCTTTTTTCGCCACTGTGCCATCGTTTTTCTCCTTACACCCCTAAATTATAGCTGCACTATGCATTATCTTCACCGCGCCTGGCGGGATTTGTTGACGTATCTTGCTCGTGGCCTGCTTATCCAGGAGATTCTCTCTTTGCCCTTGCTGGCACAATCCACCACGAAACCCAAGGTAATCGGGATTTATTTCGAGCAAAGCCGCAATATCCTCCTCGCCCAGTGAACCAGCCAGCCCGCTGAGTAGACCCTGAGACTTTGAGTTATAGACAAACTGCCGCAGTACAGAATCTGACAATTTCGTCCGTAAATTGCCACTTCGCTTGTCCATTGTGTCGAGCATCACGCCAGTAATCCCTGTTTTGGCGATAATTTTGAAGTCACAACCTTTCTCGTATTGCTCTGCAAACATCACCAGCACAATACGAATACCCTGTTGACTCAATCTTGAAAGCAATTGTAATTCTGCTAACTGGTTCAATTCACCGAAAACACCGACCTTAATGATATCAACACCGGATTTAGCCATCTCCCTGATGACGGGATCAATGACCTTAGCCTCGAATGGCAAATCACCAATAGTTGCACTGATCGGTATTGCGCCGTTAACGTAAGCCACTATTTCTCTAACAATAGTTAAATCCAGCGCACCCAGTGCGCCCTCATGTGGATTTTTCAGGTCAATAATATCAACGCCTGCATCTTGCACCAAAACAGCCTCGCTGAGCGTGCAAACACTGGCGAGCATACCGCTCATGATTGCGCCTCTTTTTTTTGTGCCTTCATGTATTCATTTATGCTTTCCATTAACCACTGCCAGGCCATTAACTCTTTTTCACCAGCGGTTTTATCAATCGCAATTTGTAAATAGGCAATTTCCGAGGTGATTTTCTCTTCCGGTAACATGTGAAGACGACTAACCAGTATAGCCGCTTCCAGTACCGCTGCCTGCGCGCGATTAAAGCCTTTGAATGCTGAATGCGTAGCGGAATAGATCGCTTTACAAAAAAAACGAGGACGTGAATTATCTTCTTCAACATACGCCACTTCAACTTCAGTGTGTGACAAAGCGGCTTGCAGCACATTCCCCTTCACCTTTTCTGTTGATGTAATTGGCCAATTACGCCTCCCGGTCAGACAACCCGCAATGATACTCACATCATCGGTCATATTAATGACCGCCTGATTTGTGCTACAAAGATTATCGTGTGTCGTGGAAGGTTTGAATGGCGCAATGATGAAAAGATCCTTTTCTTTCGTGATCCCCATAGGCGCAATATGTACATCGCCATTGGTATTCACCGTAGTGATAACAGTTTCGTAAATCATGGGCGTGTCTGTCGCTTTTTTTTACTCGCTTTTAAAGTGCTACCTGCGCTTTTATAGGTCTCGCTATTTTTTATATCATGAGCCGTCTGTGAATTCGACCTGACTCCATCGTCTAATTTCCGTACAGCGGCGCCCCAGTCCAGTTCTTCATCTTGTACATAACGTTTGCCAAGACGCAGGGCGATTTGTGCCCTGGCTAATTCTACGCCCATGTAAAAAGCGTGTGCTGCATCATCCTGAACAGATTTCAGTTCCGGGAACAAGGTAAAGGGATCATCCGCGGTGCTTATACCATCACGATTGTAAACATGTATGCCCTCTTCGCTGATCTGTATACGATAGCTGGGATCTTTTATTTCTCCCGCAAGCTCCGTAATCTCGCTGGCACTGTATGGGAAAGGCTTTCGTGCATGAGTGGTCAGTAAAGCGCTGTCTATGCCCTTGGGCAAGCTACCTTGTTGTTTGGCGGCATAAAACATGCGGCGCGCCTTGTCAGCTTCACGAAGGGCAGAACAGGCATGAGGACTGACCTGAGTGGCCAGGACATTGTTTATTCCCAATTCCGAAATGATACCGAAGAGCATGGCATTAATACCGCTGGTATCCGCTTCTGTCAATTCGGTCAGATTACCTATACCCATCATAATTGCACAGGTAGGGTAGCTTTCGCGCATTTTAGAATATCGAATAATAGACTCGGTGAAACCGAAATGTATCGGGTCCAGTATACTGTCGGCGATAAAAGGCAAGCCCTGCTCGCTGAGTTTATCCATTGCCCGGTAAAGCGAATCGATTTCCGGATGATGTTCCGGGATAAGAACAGGAATAGCATCGACTTCATTTGCAATCCAAAGTGTGGATTCTTTTAAACTCAATAAATAATCCGCACCAGCTTTGCCACCACGTAGTAGCTCATCGCTATCCATGGAATCGACACTCACCCGATGACCTTCGCTTTTCAGTACGGCCACGACTTCTTCAAGATGGGAAAAGTCCGTATCCGGCAAACAACCTATGTCGATAACATCAGCACCATCTTCCACGTAGCGGTGTGCACGTTCAACAATCTCGTCAATACTGATCTCTGCCGCGTCCACAATCTCGGCAAAGATAAGCACATTGTGTTTACTTAAATCGACAGGCTTTTGTTCTCTGCCAAAAAAAACAGGTAGATCCTTCAAATCATCTGAGCCCCTGATTACCGGCACACCCAGCTGCGTCGACAAGCTGGCTAAATCTCCTCGACAAAGACCCGGAAGAATGACCCTGTCAGCGCCGTTTATCGCTTCGAGACGTCGGCCAATCATCCCCGCAGTCATTAGCGCGGCCACACTCACACCGATATTTTTTATCTCATAGCTGAAGTTCTTGTCTCGCATGGACTCGAGTACGGCATGAAGGCGTTTTTCGGCTAATTTACCCGTCAGAAAAAGAATGTGCTCCCTCATTATCTTGTTAGCAGTCAGTTTTCTCGTCGATAATCCAGATAGTTGATTTATATACAATTATGTTTTCATTTGGTCAATATGAACCAGTGATATGGTTGAGCCAAACCACTGCTCCTGCATGATCTGTTTTTTACAGGACAAATATAATCATTTATATGAGGCATATAATATCTTACTAATTGATTTAAAATAACTTTTCATTTTTATTATCCGACAAAAGCCAAGTTTGTGCCCCGTGGCACGGTTCTGGCTCTGTTAGATAAGTTATTCTCAACAATTACGCACACCGGACAATCAAACAACGATGCTTGAAGAACAGCAGCCCTGGAATCGAGAAGAATTTGAACAGCAGTTACGCGCCAAGGAAAAGTATTACCACATCGCTCATCCTTTTCACGTGCTGATGAATAGCGGGAAACTCGAGAAGCCAGCTATTCAGGGTTGGGTTGCCAATCGCTTTTACTACCAGACCAGTATCCCGGTGAAAGATGCCGCCATTATGGCCAATTGCCGTGACAGAGATGTGCGCAGGCAATGGGTGCAGCGAATCATCGATCACGACGGCACGGAGGGTGAGGATGGCGGTATAGAGGCATGGTTGCAACTTGGTGAGTCCGTTGGTCTGAGAAGAGAAGAAATAATCTCCGAAGAGCATGTGTTACCCGGTGTACGCTTTGCCATTGACGCTTATTATAATTTTGCACGGGGTGCGAACTGGCAAGAAGCAGCGTGCTCGTCGCTCACGGAGCTTTTCGCGCCGAAAATTCATCAAAAGCGCCTGGACAACTGGCCTGAAGTCTATCCCTGGATAGATCAAAAAGGTTATAGCTATTTTCGTAAGCGACTAAGCGAAGCCCGACGTGATGTAGAGCATGGCCTGCAAATTACGCTGGATTACTTCAAGACAAGAGAGGAACAGGAACGTGCTCTTGGCATACTGCAATTCAAACTCGATATTCTCTGGACTATGCTTGATGCAATGTGGATGGCCTATATCGAAAATAAACCGCCGTTTTATTGTGTTGAAAAATAAATATGAGCGATGAAATTGATATGGAATTCGTTCCGCAGTTGGCACCGACATTTCGTTTTCAATGGGAAGAAGTGCAGGATTGTTTTGTTATTCTTTATCCAGAAGGCATGGTGAAACTAAGCCAAAGTGCCGGTGAAATAATGAAACGTTGTGATGGCGTAAAAACGACAAACGAAATAATTCAAGATCTAAATGACACCTTTCCCGGCGTTGAGCTTACTAATGACGTCACACGATTTCTGATACAGGCAAAAAATAATGGTTGGATCCGTAACAAACCAGAGTAAACCTTTGTGGTTGCTCGCTGAACTCACCTACCGATGTCCCTTACAATGTCCTTATTGTTCTAATCCCATTGAGATCGCGAAATACAAAGACGAACTATCAACTCAAGACTGGATCAGGGTCATGCAAGAAGGTCGCAAAATGGGCGCCACGCAACTTGGTTTTTCTGGTGGAGAACCGCTGGTACGTGAAGATCTCGAAGAGTTAATTGCCGAGGCTCGACAGCTCGGCTACTACACCAACCTGATTACTTCCGGTGTTGGCATGGATGAAAACCGCATCAAAGCCTTCAAAAAAGCAGGACTGGATCACATTCAGGTCAGCTTTCAGGCGAGCAATGAAGAACTCAATAATTACCTGGGTGGCAGTAAAACATTTCAACACAAACTGGAAATGGCGAGACTGGTCAAACTCTACGATTATCCAATGGTGCTTAACATTGTTTTGCATAGAAAAAATATAGAGCAGATAGAAGATATACTGGACATGACTGTTGATCTAAATGCTGACTACGTTGAATTGGCGAGCACGCAATATTATGGCTGGTCGAGAATAAACGTCGATCAGTTATTACCGACACGAGCACAATTGAAACGTGCCGAAAGTATTGCCATGGAATACAAAGAGAAATTGAAAGACAAGATGAAAATCATCTATGTCATTCCTGATTATTTTGAAAATCGCCCAAAACCCTGCATGAATGGTTGGGGATCTATTTTTCTCACCATTGCACCCGATGGCAGTGCCCTGCCCTGTCACGCGGCGGCGCAATTGCCAGGCCTGAATCCTCCGAATGTACGAGAACACAGTGTTGAATGGATATGGGATGAGTCACCGGCATTCAATAAATTTCGAGGCCTGGACTGGATGCAGGAACCTTGCCGCAGTTGTCCAGAGAAAGAGAAAGATTTTGGTGGCTGCCGTTGCCAGGCCTACATGCTCACTGGTGATGCTACAAACGCAGATCCCGTGTGTGATAAATCACCGTTTCATGAAGACCTTCACAATGATGTCGAAAGAATCGGAAAATTGGCGGATAAAAAAGGAGGTGACGAAAAACCATTGATATTTAGAAACATGAAAAACTCAAAGAAAGCGATGGAGGACGCTGTCTGAGCCACTACATTTAATTGTATTGAGTGGCACTTCTTCTGATCAACATTGTCAGGTTTCATCTCGTCTGAATGTCTGCTAAAGCCCTCAGAAGCCGACATTCAGGTTGTTCCAACGCGTACTTCTGCAATCGACCCAGAGCGGACCTTCGCATGACTCCTTTAATAAGGTAAACCTCCTATCTTCATTGCGATATATTCGATGCACGGTCGTTTGCTACACCAAAAAAGTAACAATTTATTGATCTGGGTCAATTTATGTGTAAAAAGTGTCGGATTTCTTTACAACTTTGATTGAGTACCTTTATTGGTGCTAGGTCGCTGTAAACGATAGAGTTGTGTGGTTATTTTTGTGAAATTGTTCACATTTACCCTCTTAAAAGTGTCGGAAAACTTTACACTTCCAAAATAGACGTGTCAGTGATAAGCCTGTAACACATTGTTTTAATTAGCAACAGGTTGAGTGGTCTCTTTATTGCAAGTAATTTCATATTAGGCCTACCAAAGTAAGGTGGGATTTATTTATGGTCCACGTTTACTTTGAGAGATGAGGAGAAAATAATGAAGATCCGCAATTTGATTATATGGAACAAGCGAAAGCAATCACCGGCACTTACTGTGATGATATTCATCGCGTTATTATCAATGGCAAAGATCACGTTCG
>JBLIML010000132.1:0-10327 GCA_047638675.1 Planctomycetota bacterium
CCAGGCATGCATACCTCTAGCCGTCATACCGAATGGCACGGTTGAGAAAAACTGTGCCTCAGGTACTTTACCTGCCCAGTAATAAGCTGAGCCATGTCCCATTTCCACAGAGCCCTGTGATACGGCATCAAAGGCCTGCAATGCAGGCACCAACTCGCCTCCGGCAAATACCTGGATGTCAAGACGTCCACTACTCATGATACGCACATCATTTGCAAACTTTTCCGCGCCTTCCTGAAAGATCGGGAAATTCGCCGGCCAGGTTGTCACCATCTTCCAGCGATAGATCTTGTTCGCATCGATCGTTGGAGAAGCACCCGGTTGATCCGTTCCAGGACCACCACAAGCTACGCACATCAAAAGCAACAACATCAGTGCCAAATTATGTTTAATCATTATTAATATTCTCTTTTTCCTCTGATAACTTCATCGGGATTAACATGCCGTTAATAAACCGGCGTAGGCCAACACCAACCATTTACTCCCTGCCTCTTCAAAATGTACCTGCACCCTGGCATGACTGCCACTGCCTTCCAGATTCAAGACAACACCCTCACCAAAGCGATTGTGCACCACGCGCTGTCCCAGGGAGAAATCACTGCCCTCTTCTAAGGCCTCATAATTTCGACTGAATACTTCCTGGCTGATACTGGCACCGCCAAGACGGATCTCATTGATCAACTCGGAAGGGATCTCGCTTATGAATCGTGATGGTGAAGGATAATAATCGGAACCGTGTAATCGGCGATGTTGAGCAAAGGTTAGGGTCAATACTTTCTTTGCTCGAGTAATGCCTACGTAGCAAAGACGACGCTCTTCCTCTAACTGATTAAGATCATCCGTGCTACGTTGATGGGGAAACAAGCCTTCTTCTAAACCCACCAGATAAACACAGGGAAACTCAAGACCCTTTGCCGAGTGTAGTGTCATCAGGTTGACGCAATCGCTATAGGCATCCGCCTGGGTATCACCTGCCTCAAGAGCCGCATGAGATAGAAAGGCCAGCAGCGGATCAAGGTCGCCATGTGCTTCTTTATTTACTTCAAATTCACTGGCGGCATTAACTAGCTCTTCCATATTCTCAATACGTGCCAGGCCTTTCTCGCCTTTATCCTTGCGAAAATGAGCCACCAGACCACTACCTTTGATAACTGTGTCGACGGCTTCATCTAAGGACACAGACTTGATTTCATCACCGATTACGTTAATAAATTTTAAACACGCCTCTAGCGCCGCAAGTGCGCGCGCCGGCAGTGATTTATCAGTCACAATCTGAACTGCCGACTGCCAGAGAGAAAGGTTATTCCCTCTGGCTTGCATCCTCAGTTCTTCGAGCGTGCGCTGACCAATACCGCGCGTCGGGGTATTGACGATGCGTTCAAATGAGGCATCATCATCGTTAAAGCTGGCCAGACGTAAATAAGCCAGGACATCTTTTATCTCCGCCCTTTCATAGAAACGCATGCCCCCATAAACCCGATAAGGAATATTGGATTGCATGAGTATTTCTTCCAATACTCGGGACTGGGCACTGACTCTATATAGAACCGCATTGTCTTTGTAGAGTGTTGAATCGCGTTTCGCCGCTTTGATAGATTCGATGACATAACGCGCTTCATCATGCTCGTTGTAGGCAGAATACAGGCCAATCTTTTCGCCTTCTTCATCCTCGGTCCACAATTCCTTGCCCAGGCGTGATTCGTTGTTTTTAATTAGAGTGTTGGCGGCTTTTAGAATGTTAGCGGTGGAACGGTAATTTTGTTCGAGCTTCATCAGTTTTGTGTCAGGTATTTCCTTTTGAAACTGATGCATATTTTCTATTCGCGCGCCGCGCCAACCATAAACGGACTGATCATCATCGCCAACGGCAAACAATGCACCGCTATCTCCGACTAACAAACGCAACCAGGCATACTGCAAGGCATTCGTGTCCTGAAACTCATCCACGAGCACATGTCGAAAACGTTCACGATAGATCTTCAATACTGAATCCTGATCGCGAAATAGTTCATGCGCACGCAACAATAATTCAGCAAAATCAACCAGGCCACTGCGAGCACAGGTTTCTTCATAGCTCTGATAAATGTGGATCATCTGCGCCATGCTCGGATCGCCGTTGTCCTCCAAATGCTGGGGACGCAAACCTTCATCCTTACGTCCATTGATAAACCATTGGGCCTCCCGTGGCGAGAACTGGGATTCATCCAGTTGCATAGCACGGATGACGCGGCGGATGGTGCGATATTGGTCATCGCTATCGAGAATTTGAAAGTTCTCTGGCAATCCTGCCTCCTGCCAATGCGCCCGCAGCAGCCGATGAGCAATCCCGTGGAAGGTGCCCACCCACATGCCACCAATGGGTCTTTCCAACAAATTCTCGATTCGTGAGCGCATCTCAGCCGCCGCTTTGTTTGTAAAGGTAACAGCAAGGATCCCATAAGGGCTGGTCTGCCTGGTTTCGATATACCAGGCGATACGATGAACCAGTACTCTGGTTTTGCCACTGCCCGCGCCGGCCAACAACAGAATATTGCCTGTAGGCGCGGCAACGGCTTCGCGTTGCGCTTCATTGAGGGGATCTAATACTGAGGACACATCCATTCTCAGGATTTTAACAGAATGCATGATAAAGAGTTGAAAGTGACACCCTCAATCTGAGCTTTATCGTAAATTTATTTGGAGAAAGCGCCGAAGCACACAAGGATGTTAGAATGCCCCTTTTTTGCAATTGAGATAAGCCGTGACAATACCAAAAACGTCAGCGACAGCAGTAGACCTGGAAGACATTATGCAGCAGGTGCTTGATGAGGCCAGAACCGGAGGTGCCACCTCAGCAGAGGCCGATATCGGTACAGGAGAAGGTTTGTCTGTGACGGTCCGTATGGGCGAATTAGAGACCGTTGAGTACCAACGAGATAAGGGCCTCGGGATCACCGTCTACATGGAACAACGCAAAGGTAGCTCCAGCACCTCTGATTTCAGCAAACAGGCCATCAAAGACTCTGTGCAGGCCGCCTGTGCTATCGCCAGGCACGCCAGCACTGATGAGTACGCAGGATTGATTGCAGCCGATTATTTAGCCAAAGAAATACCCGATTTAGACTTACACCATCCCTGGAATATCACCCCGGAAGAGGCGACTGCCCTGGCCATCGATTGTGAAACCGTAGCTCGACAATCTGATGCTCGCATCACGAATGCAGATGGTACGGTTGTGAATTCTTATTCTGGTAAACATATCTATGGTAACTCTCATGGGTTTATTGGAGGCTGGGACTGGTCCAGCCATGTTATCGATTGCACCGTCATTGCTGATGAGAATGGTATGCAGAGGGACGGCTGGTTCAGTAAAGCACGTGATGCCTTGGATCTGGAGAACACAAAAATTATTGGAGAAAAGGCCGCTGAGCGTACTGTGGCCAGACTCGGCGCAAGGAAATTAAGCACGCGTCAGGCACCCGTTCTATTTGAAGCGCCTGTAGCGAGCGGCCTGTTCGGTGCATTTATCGGTGCCATCTCGGGCGGTTCTCTATATCGGAAAGCCAGCTTCATGCTGGATAAAATCGATCAACAGGTTTTTGCCAAGGACATTCACATCCACGAAAACCCCTGGATGCCAAAAGCCCTGGGCAGTGCTCCTTTCGATTCCGATGGTATGGCGACTGGCGCGCGGGATTTAGTCAAAGACGGCGTTTTGTTGTCATATGTGCTAAGTGCTTATTCGGCTCGTAAACTCAATATGACGCCAACTGGCAATGCTGGTGGCGTGCATAATTTATTTATTGAACCAGGAGACCAGGATTTCGATTCACTGATTAGCACTATGCATACGGGATTGCTGGTGACCGATATGATTGGCTTTGGGGTGAATCAAATAACCGGCGATTATTCCCGTGGCGCTTCCGGCTTTTGGGTAGAGAATGGTGAAATCCAGTATCCGGTAGAAGAAATCACTGTAGCAGGAAATTTGCTCGACATGTATATGCAAATAATCGCTATCGGCAATGACGTCGACTCCCGAGGAAATACGCGCACGGGTTCCGTGTTAATTGAAAATATGACAGTAGCAGGTGAATAATGGCGAATTCCTGGCTATTTTTGATTATCCTGCCCTGTGCGCCCCATACCTATAGCGTCTAGTCGATAAAACTCGTGACTGCCACCGAGAAAAATATCACCACGTCCAGGATGCAAGATTCTTTCGAAGAACTTATTTCGACTGCTAACCGCATCATACTTGGCAAAGATAAAACTATCCGTCTTGCCTTGACTTGCATGCTAGCACAAGGTCACTTGCTCATTGAAGACCAGCCGGGTGTCGGTAAAACAACCCTGGCTAATGTTCTCGCCAAATTACTTGGTTTGAGTTTACAACGCATCCAGTTCACCAGCGACCTCCTGCCAGCTGACATTCTTGGCGTCTCTGTTTACAAGCGTGAAACCGAATCCTTTAGTTTTCATCCCGGACCAATATTCTCACAGGTCGTATTAGCTGATGAAGTCAATCGTGCGACACCACGTGCCCAAAGTGCACTGCTGGAAGCGATGGAAGAACAACAGGTCACTATTGAAGGAGAAACTCGACGCCTCCCCGAACCGTTTTTTGTTATCGCCACACAAAACCCTTCCAATCAAATTGGTACGTTTCCCTTGCCAGAATCACAATTGGATCGCTTCATGATGCGCCTCCACCTTGGCTACCCGGACGGCAAGGCTGAATTAGAATTATTAAAAGGACGTGATCGACGAGAATTATTGACGGAAACATCCAGCGTGATAACAGCAACAGAATTACGCGAGGCACAAAAACAGGTAAGAACTGTGTATGTTGCCGACGCTCTGCTGGCCTATTTACAACAGCTGCTAGACTTCAGTCGGGTGTGCGGAGATTACAGCAATGGCCTTTCGCCACGATCAGGCCTGGCGATCTTGCATTGTGCGAAGGCCTGGGCATTGTTACATGGTCAAAGCCAGGTTCTTCCTGAAGACATACAAATTGTGCTGCCAAGCGTCATTGACCATCGTTTGAACCTGGCTCAGGAAAGCAATGCGTTAACGACGTCCTCAGTGGCCGAATCGTTAATCAAGCAAGTACCCATACCCTGATTTATTATGGGCAATAGCGTTGTGCTGGAACGCTTGCCTGCTACGGCCGGATTAGTTTCGTCCGCGACAAACACTCTGCACAAACGTCAGCGAGTCTATATTTTTCTAAGCCGCTACGGCATGATTTTCTGCGCCAATCTTTTTGTCATGTTAATAGGCGCCGTAAATTACAACAACAGCCTGGCCTACGCCCTCACTTTCCTTCTTGGCGGTCTTTTTATGGTTGGCATGTTGCACACCTATAGCAACTTACGCGGCCTGATCATCAGCGCCTCACACGCCGAACCCGTGTTCGCCGGACAACAGGCGTGCTTTCCTTTGTTATTTGATAACAGATTGGGAGCGAATCGACTGGCCATAGAATTGCAAATAAAATCTAAATTAAAAAAACGATTATTTAAAAAAAACCCAAACATCGTTATTACCTCGGTCAATATAGAGGCGGGCTCTTTGAAAGCTATTGAATTGAATTTGCATGCTCCCCAACGCGGACACCTTGTTCCCGGTCGACTCACGATTACATCAACGTGGCCGCTTGGATTTTTCCGTGCGTGGTCTTATATGCAAATTGAACAACACTGCGTGATCTACCCTTTACCACAGGGAACTCTGGCGCCGCCTGGAATGGAAATGAATGATGAGGAAGAACTGGAAGGCAAAGGCAGCGGCACTGATGATTTTATTGGTTTTAGGCACTATCAAAGTGGCGACTCCCTGCGTACCGTTGACTGGAAGGCTTATGCGCGCGAACGCGGCTTGATCAGCAAACGATTCAGCGGCAGAGGAACAAAAAAGATCCTGATTGACTGGCAGCAAACAAGTCACCTGGGCGATATTGAACTGCGTTTGTCTCAACTTTGTTTATGGATTACAGAAGCAGAAAAACAGGGCGCGCAGTATGCGCTATCAATGCCTGGCAAATTGCAACTTCAATTTTCCATGGGCGAAAAGCACCAACATGAATGCCTGGAAGTATTGGCGGGCTACGGGTTAAATGACAAACAAGCTTAACAACAGATTTTCCAGCCTCCGTCCAGACTTACTATGGCTGACTGCGGGATTGAGTCTTGCTGTTCTCCCTCATGCTCTACGTATACCTGTGTGGATGCCGGTGATGTTTTTTTCTCTGGCTGCATGGCGTTTATATAAAGAATTAGACTGGCAGTCACGAATTCGAAAACCGGGTTTGCTGGATCGATTTGGTCGACAACTAATCATGCTCATTATTGTTGTCGGTGTATTCAATAGTTACGGCACACTGGTGGGTCGCGATGCAGGTGTTGCTCTACTGGTTTTGCTCGCAGGAATGAAGTTACAGGAGTTGCAAGGCGAACGTGATTATTACATTGGCAGTTTTATAGGCATGTTCCTCATCCTCACTAATTTTTTCTACTCACAAACTATACTGTCCGCTTTACACATGCTGCTGACAATTATCATCATCGTCACAGCTTTAATAAGCCTGAATGATGGCAAGAGTTTTCTTAACTCGCAAAAACGACTAAAAACAGCTTCGTCTTTGTTGTTTCAATCTCTACCCTTACTTTTAATTCTCTTCGTATTGTTTCCACGCATCGATGGTCCGCTTTGGGGTTTACCTAAAGATGCCCGTGCCGGAACAACGGGGCTAGATGATGAAATGTCCCCTGGTCAAATCAGTCAACTCAGTCTTTCTGACAAGATTGCGTTTCGTGTCGAGTTCACTGGTGACATACCAGAGAACGCTTCTCTTTATTGGCGTGGACCCGTACTTTGGCACAGTGATGGCGTTAAGTGGGTGGGCGAGAAAAGTCGCTTCAACCCGGCCCCGGTCGAAGTGCAGGGCAAACCGGTTAAGTATGTAGTCACTATGGAAGCGACAGATAAAAACTGGCTTTATGGCTTGGAAATGCCAACTACCCCACCAGATAACGCGTTTTTTAGTCATGACATGCAAATACTCACACGCTCATCGATTCAAGCGCGCCGCCGCTATGCACTAAGTTCTTTCACACAATTTAAGTTATCCGCACGTGATCAGAGCGAGCTCCAGCAAGCATTACAGTTGCCCCAGGGCTATCATCCCAGAGCTGTTGCTCTGGGAGAATCATGGCGTGATGAAGGTAAGGTAGGTCGAGAAATTGTTGAAACCGCTCTGCAAATGTTCAATAAGGAGGCTTTTTATTACACCCTGAACCCACCTTTGATGATTGATGATAATGTCGACCAGTTTATTTTCGAAGAGCAACAAGGTTTCTGTGAGCATTATGCCGCCTCATTTGTAATATTGATGCGCGCAGCGGGTCTCCCCGCACGGGTGGTCACAGGCTATCAGGGCGGCCAGCTAAATCCTGTCGGTAACTATCTGGTAGTGAGGCAGCACGATGCGCATGCCTGGGCCGAGGTATGGCTGAAGGAAGAAGGCTGGGTAAGGATCGACCCAACCTCAGCAGTTTCTCCTCAACGGATTATAGAGGGCATAGATAAGGCCTTACCGGAAAATTTCATTGATATTCCCCTGGGCCTGCAAAACAATAAAATGGCTCAGGAAATCTGGAGACGCTTTAGTCATAACCTGGATGTGATTAATATGCGCTGGAACCAATGGGTGCTGGGCTACAACAATCAACGACAATCTCTTTTTTTGAATCGTATTGGCTTTAGCAATGTTAATTGGCGCGCTCTGACCAGCTGGCTGCTACTATTATCGACGCTTGTGTTAGTTTCAGTTGCCTTTAATGTGTTTAAGAACCGCAGGGCGCAAACAGATGAGGCCCGACTCTTGTATGATCGTTTTTGTAAAAAACTCGGCCACTGTGGAATCCAGCGCCAGGCCAGCGAAGGACCGCGCGATTTCGCCCACCGTGCTGCCAGTGAGCGAAAGGACTTGACTGAACATATCAATAAGATAAGCGAACTGTATATAAGCAGTCGCTATCGGGACAGAAAAGAGTTGCTCATTACTTTACGAGAACAGATAAAGGCCTTCAAACCCGCCCGACATAGCAAAACACAGAAAACTGAAATTACGAGCAACCATGGAAGAGTTACAAATTAAAACTGACGCAGACTTCGCCTCTCAACTTGAGCTTATCAAAGCACAGGAGTTATTTTCAGGTGTCGATCTCGAGCCGCTCGCCCCCATACTGAAAAAGTGCGCAATCCGGCGCCTACAAAAGGAAGAGCTGCTAATAGAGGCCGGTGACGCCAACCACTGTCTATATCTCATTATCGCTGGTAGTTTTCGTGTGCACCTGTCGAACGATATTCTTAACCCGGTGATCTTACTCAAGGCAGGTCAAAGCATAGGCGAGATATCTATTATCGACCGACAGCCCGCCTCAGCGAATGTTATTGCCGATGCCGAATCAGAAATTCTTATTATTGATGAGGAAGTGCTTTGGTCAATGCTCGAGCGTTCTCATGCCATTGCCTACAACCTACTGGTGGTTCTAGCTCAACGCCTACGTCACGGTAATTCGGTCATTGTCAGAATCAAGGAACTCTTAAGCGAGTACGAATACAACGCTACCGTTGATTCTCTTACCGGTCTGTACAATCGACGTTGGCTTGACGACATGATTACGCGGGTAATGCATCGTTGTCACGCGGACAAACAATCATTATCTGTATTAATGATCGACATAGACTACTTTAAGCAGTTTAATGATGAGCACGGTCATCTTTCCGGTGATGCAGCCTTGCGTATCGTCTCAAGAAATATTCTGCAAAATCTGCGTCCTGAAGATCTGGTTGCGCGTTATGGGGGAGAGGAGTTTTTCGCTCTTTTACCCGGGCTTGATCTGACCGCTGCGGAATCTGTCTCGGAAAGACTGCGTGAGGCCATTAGTGGTACCGAGATCAAACTTCGCGATAATAAAAATTTGCCCTCACTTACCATCTCAATTGGCCTGGCTTCCATGCAGGATGAGAACAAGCCCGACAAGTTAATTCACGCCGCCGATGAAGCTCTCTACAGAGCCAAACATGCCGGAAGAAATAGAGTGAGTCGTTAAAGTTTATTTCTACATCGTACATTCAGTCTGAAATAATATTTACGATTGCAGAAAACGAAAAGACTTCTACGCTAAGGAGTGAAAACCATGTTACTGAAAGGTTCCTGTCATTGTGCCCGCGTTAGCTATTCCGTCAACTCCACACATCCCTACCCCTTTAATCTTTGCTATTGTTCTATTTGTCGAAAAACGGCGGGCGGTGGAGGTTATGCAATAAATCTTGCTGCACACAATGCCTCTCTAAAAGTAGAAGGAGAGTCGTATATTTCAATTTATCAGGCAATGCTCAAAGATGAAGAACTGGATGAGCATACACAAAGCCCTTGCCAAAGACATTTTTGTTCTTGTTGTGGCTCGGCGTTATGGGCATGGGATCCGCGATGGCCTGAACTAATCCATCCCTTTGCATCAGCAATTGATACCGTCTTGCCCATTGCGCCCGCACACACTCACCTGATGCTTGAATTCAAGGCTCCCTGGGTTGAAGTTCTAACTGGTCCTGAGGATCTTAGCTTTTCACGCTATCCTGATGAATCGATTGCGCAATGGCATCAGCGTCATGGTTTGGAAAAATAATTTTGGAAAACTAAAGAGTTTCCTCTAAAGCTTATCAGGCGCTCTATAACTTCATTTCGCCCATATGAACTTCAATGTTCTCCTTGGTAAATATCAGTCTGGCCCTCGTGTTACTCTGTTTGACCCGTTTGCCATCTTTGACTTTTGGCTTAAAACGCCAGTTTTTAGCCGCATCGAGAGTCACCTTATCAAATAATTTTGCCGGTCTTGATTCAACAATCTTCATTTTCTCGACCTTGCCGGAAACGTCCACATCAAATTGCAGTAACACCCAGCCCTCTGGCTTGTCACCGTTTTCAAATACCGGATACAAGGGTTGCATGATAAACATAGGCAGTGATTCACCTTCTTCATCCTTAAAGTGCTTGATCACCGTGTCCGCATGGCCGATAAAACGATCGTCGCGCATGGTTATAAATATTTTCGCCATCTTGGCATGGGCCGACAAAAAAACGGGGTCATCCTCAACCAGATTTTCCTCATAAATTTTCAAGGTTCTATTGTAAAACACTTCTGCTCCCGCAAAGTCCTTCTTATACAAATGCACATCCCCCAACAAAGAAACAGTGCTGGCGGTGCTGATAGAATTTTTACCGTATTTCTTTTCCAGTATTGCCAATGCCTTTTCATAATCTTGTTGTGCGATGTCT
>JBLIML010000133.1:0-10284 GCA_047638675.1 Planctomycetota bacterium
ACTATGAGCATGCTAATCAAAGTAGGAAGGTAATTTTGTAACATAATTATTGTGAACATAAGGAGGTTTGCCGTGAGTTTTTATGAGAATTATTGTTTGCCGCATATTTTAAATTTCGCCTGTGGAATGAAAGACATTCGCTCACAACGTGAAAAGGTTGTCCATCTTGCTGAAGGAAGAGTACTGGAGATAGGCATGGGCTCGGGCTTGAATATCCCTTTTTATAATTCTGACAAGATTGAGTTCGTGTGGGGTCTGGAACCCTCCGAAGGCATGCGAAGAAAGGCCCAAAAGAATCTTTCGGCCTCACCTTTCGAAGTGCGCTGGCTGGATTTGCCCGGAGAGGAAATTCCACTGGAAGATAACAGTGCAGATACCGTTTTGTTGACCTACACGCTCTGCACAATCCCCGATTGGCGAAAGGCACTTGAGCAAATGCGTCGAGTTTTAAAACCCGGGGGAAAACTTATTTTCAGCGAACATGGTAAAGCGCCAGATGAAGGTGTTTGTAAGTGGCAGGACAGGATTAATCCGTATTGGAACAAGTTTGCTGGTGGCTGTCACCTGAACCGTCCCATCCCTGCACTTCTTACTGAAGGAGGATTCAATATTCAAACCATTGAATCTGATTATTTGCCTGAGACACCTAAATTTCTTGGTTTCAATTACTGGGGTATCGCGGACTAAGATTGGTAGGGGTTTTATCCCGAGATATTTGCGGTACTTGCTCGAATCTACACCTGAGCTGATTTTACTTTCAAAATAGTTAAGCTGTCAGAGCAGACCCTTGAGCGGCATTGGATGTCCGACAGCATAACCCTGCGCAAAATCTACTTCTAGCTCACGCAGCTTATCCAGGATAGCGTCGTTTCCGGCGAACTCCGCAATGGTAGTTTTGCCCATCACCTGGCCTAGTTCGTTGATGGACTTGACCATCGCGTAACTTATACGGTCATCGACAATATCCGTGACAAATGTACCGTCTATCTTGAGATAATTTACGGCGAGGGTTTTCAGATACGTAAAAGATGACAGCCCCGCGCCAAAATCGTCCAGGGCAAATGTACTACCCAATGTTTGTAGTCGCGCGAACATGGCTGTGGCTACACTAAAGTTCGCAATGGCAGCTGTTTCTGTCACCTCAAAACAGATTTTCTGAGGCGGTATTCCTGTTTTATTCAATTGGGCTTCAATGAAAGCCGCCATAGTCGGATCCGCCAGGGACTGTCCCGAAAGATTAATGGCGCAGTAAGTCATGGATTCGACAAGAGACGGACTCCGCATTATTTCGCTCAGGGTCTGACTCACCACCCAACGGTCAATCTTCGTCGCCAGGTCGTAGCGTTCCGCTGCGGGCAGAAATACCTCGGGCAGGATGATTTCCCCTTGCTCGTCCTCCATACGCAGTAGAATTTCAAAGCGAACCTGATTTTGCGCCAAATTGGATTCGCGCAATGCGATTATAGGCTGGTAATAGAGGTGAAAACGATCATCATCGAGCGCATTCTGGATTCGACTCACCCACTGCATCTCACCGCGCTGCTGACTAAGACCTACGTCGTCGTTTCGATAAACATGGATACGGTTTCTGCCGCCATCTTTCGCTGCGTAACAGGCCGCATCGGCACGCCGCAACAGCTCGGCGATATTCACACTTGAGGTGTCAACGGCCACCAGACCTAAACTGGCACCAATTCTGAAGGCGTGCTTTTCCCATAGGAAACGATAGTCGGCAATCGAGGCAAGTAACTTCTCTGATATTATTTGTGCTTGCTCAAGCGAGCAATGTTCCATCAGCAATCCGAACTCATCACCGCCGAGTCGTGCAAAGGTATCCCGATTGCGAATTTGTTTTTCGAGGACCCTCGAAAGTTGACGCAGCAACTCGTCTCCTGCGCCGTGTCCGCTGGTGTCATTTATCACTTTAAATTGGTCAAGGTCGAGATACACGAGCGCGTGGGCATGACCTTCAAGATGCGTTGCGTCCAGGGCACGCTGCAAGCGTGCCTCAAATTCTCTACGATTAACCAGGCCGGTCAGCGCATCGTGCGTAGCATGATGCGTTGCTTCACGTGAAAGTCGATGGCGCTCAGATACGTCGCTGAAGACGAGCACCACCCCTAGAAGCTGCTGTTTCGCGCTCCAAATCGGCGCCGCAGAATCCTGAATAAAATACTCTTTTCCGTGCCGTCCAATGAGAATGGTGTGGTCGCCAAGCCCAACAACCACCTCCTCGGCAATGCAGCGCATCACCGGGCTCTTGACAGGTGAACGTTCCTTTTCATCTACTATATGAAATACGGTGTCAATGGATTTTCCTGTTGCCTCGACCAGGGTCCAACCGGTCAGTACTTCGGCGGCGAGGTTAATGAATTCAATATTGCCGTTTGAATCCGTTGTGATGACAGCGTCACCAATCGAGCTTAGTGTGACTTCAGCGCGCAGCTTTTCGGCGTTCAGTTCTTCTGTACGAGTTTGCACGCGTACTTCGAGCTGAGTTGTGCGTAGCGCTCAATGCCTGCTCAGCCAGCACACGCTCAGTAACATTGAAATGTGAAACGAGAGCGTGGCCTGTTAAGTTTTTGTAGGGAGTCACTCTCATCCAAAACCAACGCTCTTCGTTAGGTGAATGGCAAGGGTAGTGGAAAGTAAATGTAAGCACCTTCCCGGACAGAACGTTATTAATTCCATTCATTATTTCCGACGCCCCCTTCTTCAATGCACTCTGGTCGGCGCCACAAATATTCAGATAGTTTATCCCTATGCCTTTCGCCACAACATCGTCTGCGCCATTGTCCAACGCGAACTCAGTCCACGCATCATTGACATGAATTATGGTGCCGCTTGGATCGAGAATCGCTATCTGTGCAAGAAAGGAATCTAGTATTGAAAAATTATTATTTTTCAATGACATACGTCGGGCTCGACTTTCGGAGGAGGAAAGCAGGGTTACTTCTGGCGAGCGGTGCAGGAAGCTGACCCCGTATGTCGACTTGATTATTAATCAAAGCAATTTACTCCAAGGTATTTCGCTGAGCGGTCATAAAAACCTGGCTTACCATAGTGATCTTTCCCCCTGAAATAAATCTACTCCCATCGAGAATGAAATCATACCAACTAAGTAATTTAAACTATTGATTGCTTGATAAAAAATTACTTTCGATGACAGGAAAAGGCCCAAAACTACATTAATTTAACAGTGCCCTCGTCTCGCATAAATTGGTGTCCATATAACATGCTGATTTAGTTATACTAGTGGTGCATCTAGTGATAGTTCTGAAGGATAGGGTGAAATAACGTATATTTATAACGCTTTTTATGCCTTCAGTAGCTATAAGGTCGAAAGTGAATATCTTGTCATTCCGATCTATTAAATAAGCATATTTACGCCTATTTTGGAACTATGGTGGCGAGATGCTTATGCAACTTGTATATGTAATTTCTTTAAGGGTACGCCACTCAGAGTTAGCTTGTGAATAATCAGTCTACAATCAATAAAATCGGTCGTTACCACCTTGAAGATAAACTAGGGGAAGGTGCCTCGGGCGTGGTTTATCGCGCCCATGACCCGATAATGGATCGCAATGTGGCCATCAAATCTGTAAAAGCTGAAACAATGACTGAGGAACAAATCACACGTGCCCTTAGTGAATTCCATCACGAAGCTGCAATTGCGGGTAAATACGCACATGAAAACATTGTCGCAATCTATGATGTGATTAATGACGGTAGACTCGATTACATTGTCATGGAGCTTGTCCCTGGCCGGTCAATTCTGGATTACATGATAGCAGTGGGTCCAATGGGTATTGATGAAACGCTTTCAGTTGTACACAAATGTTGTGTCGGACTCGCGTACATTCATTATCACGGTGTAATTCATCGTGACATCAAACCGGGTAATATCATGTATCATCCTGCGACCGGTATTGCTAAATTAACCGATTTTAGTATCTCTCAGACAATCGAGGAAAAATCGGTTAAAGATACCGGGACGATTGCCTATATGGCACCGGAACATTTCGATCCCGGCAGAGAAATTACTTTGCTCACGGATATTTTTGCGATGGGTTCGACAATGTATCGAATGCTCGCAAAAAAATATCCTTTCACCAAAGATAACACTATCAACCAAATACTGAATAATTCACCTGTACCCATTCGTATGTTACGTCCAGAGGTACCTCAGGAAGTTTCCGATCTGGTTGACAAAGCAATGGCGAAGGCAGATGCGGATAGATTCCAGTCGGCAGCGAAGTTTGCAATTGAAGTAGAGAACGTTATGAATCATCTGTTTCCTGATTCAACCTTGATTAATAATTCAAAGGAATACATGTTGATTTAAATGGTCTTTATTTTACCAAAGATATAATGGGACGAATTATTTAAACCTCCTGGCTAATAACTTACCCCGTATCTTCTATCAATTACAGAGACAATTTGTCAATGATACTGTCACAAAAATAATGTTGTTAAGGCGAATAAACTAATGAATGTCGAATCACTTGAGTCCTATAAAGCCCTTCACCGCTCTTTCAAAGGCGCTCGAATTTTGGTTGTCGATGATGAAGTCACTATACGAATGATCCTTCGACAATTTCTTGAAAATTTTGATTTTACTGTGACAGATGCTAACTCGGGTATGGAGGCTATTAGACTTCTCGATAACGGCCAATTTGATCTTATTCTTCTTGATGTATTAATGCCCGATATGAGTGGCCTGGATGTGCTGAAGACGGTCAGGCAAAAATATTCAATATCGAAACTTCCGATAATAATGGTCACTGTAAACGAAGAAAGTGCCGATATGGTGAAAGCGCTTTCCCTTGGCGCCAACGATTACGTGGTGAAACCCATCGCCTTTAACGTGCTACGTGCCCGAATAGACACTCATTTGTCCTACAGTCGATCTGAATATGAACTTCGTGAAGCTCGTGCAATATTAGAACGGCGGGTAGAAGAAAGAACGGCAGAACTTCGCGCCGTAAATGAATCACTTGAGAAAGAGGTCAGGGATCGTATTCAGGTAGAGGAAGCGTTGCGGGAAAGTCATAAATTCCTGAACGCAATTATTGAAGAGGCACCCGACTTCATATCTGCAAGGGATCTTGATGGTCGTTATACGGTGATAAATAACGCCGCCGCTCGAGCTCTGGGCTTAGCGGTGACTGAGATTATTGGCAAAACTAATTTCGATTTACTCAGCCCTGAGATAGCCAGTAGACTTGATGAAGAAGATAAAAAAGTACTGACTTCTGGAAGCACTCATAGTTTTGAACAATCATTAGAAATTGAAGGAAACCACAGAATAATATTGACAACAGAATATGTCCATCGTGATGAAAAAGGTATTTTAAAGGGTATTTTGAGTATAGGACGTGACATTACAGAACAAAAATTGGCGGAAGAGAAAATTCGACACCAGGCAAACCATGATGAGTTAACCGGTTTGCCAACATTGCGACTTGGTAAGGATAGACTTTCAAGTGCGATTGCCCTGGCGCGTCGAAATAAAATTAGAGTAGCAATATTGTTTCTCGACATGGATGGTTTTAAGGAAGTCAATGACACTTTAGGTCATAAAGCGGGAGACCAGGTACTCAAAGAGGTGGCGGAGCGCTTAACTCTCACAGTTCGAGGAACGGATACCGTAGCCCGTCTTGGTGGTGATGAGTTTGTTATTGTGATTACCGAAATTGCAGAAGAACAAGGTCATGTCAGGGCGGCAATAAAAATAATTGATTCTTTAACTCAAACTATGGTGATTGATGGACAGAATATAAATATCAGCGCCAGCATTGGGATTGCGCTTTACCCGGAGCACGGAGAAACTACGGCAGAGTTAATTCAGAAAGCTGACGAAGCTATGTATGTGGCGAAGAATAATGGTAAGAATAACTACTCAATTGCCTGAGAGAATAAGTGTTTCTCATTTCCTTACAGATAAGCATTGACCGTCGATAGAAAAAAAAGACTGTCTTTTATTTATTCAGCTTCTAACGATCTGGATTTCCCGATAATGCGGTCGATATAGGTGTCGATAACAATTAATTAGACGCTGTCTTTTCTTTGTATCGTTTGATTAGCCAGGGCGGAGTTGACTGATCAGTCGTTGATATCACCTATTTTTCGCGATAATTCTTTTGCGATTTGAGTTATTGTTTCTAAATCAGAAATACTAACAGTTACTTCAAGATCCAAAGATGTCATTTTATGATTCTGAATTTTCTTTACTAGTTCTGTCACTAATTGTTTGTTCGACATGGAATTGATACTCTTATTTTTCTTGTCCATGTCTTCGACATAACTTAAATATAGAAAAAGGGCTGTTCTATCATCCGGTTTTATTTTTTTCTTTTGAGAAACTCGCGTTTCCCAAATCATGTTTTCCAGAGCGACTACAGCTTCTTCCGCATACCTACTTGAGCTGAAAACCTCATAAAGTTTTTCAGCGTCAGCTTGCAATATTTTTCCTGCCTCACTTTGTGGGTTCATAAACGGGTCAGTAACCCCATCAGATGCTATAACAATCGCTGTGCCCGCTTTTGCATCGAAGTATTTGTCGTGCAATATAAACCCGTCGCCAAGGCCAATCGCGTTAGATAGACCATGGTTCATATATTGTTTAATCCTTTGTGTGTAATTTTCGTCAGTTATCTTAATATTATTAACCGTTTGGCCTATTTCTGATTTTGCACGTTTTTCTGCTTCTTCTTCCTGCATAGTCAAGTCCAGAGGCAAGACCTGAATTAATTGTTCGTTTACTTTTTTCGCAATAATAGATACATCTCCAGCACCAAAAGCGTAGAGATTATTTTCTCTTGATAATATTCCCGCTATCGCGGCATAGGCGCCTTCATTTACCTTTGTAGATTCGGCATTTATCGAATGAATAAGATCTCTTAAATCATTACTACGGTGCAGATTTTTTGATTCTTGTCTTAACATTTCATGAACCAGGCGAATTACGTCTTCTCCCGTCTTCGCGCCATCGTGATTTGAAGCCCCGTCGACGACGACATAAATACTCCCGTTGGGCGTTTTGTAATGGCCCCACATATCCTCACCCTTGCAGGTATTATCAAAGTATTCTTTCCAATCTATTACTATTTTATTCATTACCACGCCCTTTCAGCAGAATTACGGTTCACTGAACTGTGAACCATTGGCTCGTTATGCTCCCCGAATCGGAAATTATTTACAATAAAAAAGCTCACCTGACACCACTTACTTGTTAAACTGGATCTCGCTACAGTCATCCTCAAAACGATGACCAACTTGCAGTTTCGCTAAGGCCTGAATTCGCTCCCGGACGACGTTTTGGCTAACTCTTCAGTCGAAACCAGAATTTCACAGAATCAGCAAACTCGCGATACAAAAAAACGCAATAAGCTTGTGTCTTTGTCCATCCTGAAACCCCATAATTCCTTAGTCAATTAAGGGATAAGTTTATCTGAATTAGTTCATAAATGTCAGTTAGAGTATCATCAGAATCTTCAGGAAAACCTGCTATTTTTGAGTATAGTGGTAATAAATCGGCACAAATTGCACTATCATATACGACATGAACAATTTCCTCTCAGGTGCATTAATCGCGGTCTGTCTGATTCTTTCCGGCTGTACGGCTTTGAGCGCCGTAAGCATGATCGGCAACACTATAAGTCGTACTGTGGAGGCTCAACAGCGGAAAAAAGCGGAGGAACCTGCTCACAAAAGAGTGGCGATTACCAATGTAAATCTTGGGGTTGAATATATGCGACAGGGATATTACGAAAAGGCCCTGGATAAATTTAATCGCGCACTGGAAGCCGATCCCGACTACGCTCTGACCTATAATATGCTCGGTGTGTTATATCAATTACTTGAGGACCCAGACGGGGCAGAAAAACATTTCAAACATTCTCTAAAAATCGATAAAGAGAACCCTTCAACGCTGAATAATTATGGACAATTTCTTTGTAAACAAGATCGAGAGCTTGAGGCAGAAGAAAAATTTCTAACTGCGACCAACAATCCATTTTATACAACGCCAGAATTAGCCTATGCAAATGCGGGCTCATGTGCTTATATGCACAAGAAAACTGAAATTGCAGTGAAGTATTTTGAAAAAAGTTTATTCCTTAACCCGGATATGTCAGTTGCCCTAAGTCAAATGGCGGAGATTAGTTTTGATAGGGGAGATTACATTATCGCCAGGGATTATATGGATCGTTATCTAAAGCAGACCCGTCATACACCCAGGACGCTCTGGCTTGCCATTCGAATTGAACGCCAATTTAATGATGTGGATAAACTCGCGAGTTATTCTTTATTGTTACGTAACCAGTTCCCCGATACGGTCGAGGCGGAACTATTGCGTATAAGCGAAGAATACCTAAGCTCGACAAAGACTCAATCACCTGATGTAAACCAGAGCCGCGAACTTCCAGATAACAGTATAAAAAAACTAGCTCATACTATTGACGCTGCCGATTTGCTTGTAAATGAAGCGGAAAAGAGCGGTGATTTATACGAAACTTCAGTAGAACCACAAAAGTCTGAAGCAACCGTAAGCCGTAAAAATTCGGAACAAAGTGACCTGGAGCAATTGAGAAAAGTGAGTAAGACGCCTGTTTCACTGAATACATTTGGCCTCATAAGTGAAGCCGACTATTCATTCTACCCTTTGTTGCTGCAAGAAAAGGATTTGCTCGACATAGAATAGCTGTCTACATCGGCAAGCTCATAGTAACTTCCCAGTTCTACTTGCAGACTATCTCACAAAAGAATCCAGCTTCTGCGACGAATCTCAAAATTTTAAAATACAAATTAATAAATGCATAACTCCGACAAAACAGAATTAGACATAGATTCACCTGACGGTTTAGAGAACGATCTTTCCTCGTCTATAGAAACCAACAGGAAACTGAATGAGGAATTGTCTTTTTTGTTTGGCCAGGAAACTGTTGAACTGGCAGGTCAAATCGATAATGCGGATCTGAATTTTAATAAAGACATACTAGCGTGTATTTCTGCAGGTGTTAAACGTCTCAAACAATTCAAGCACGATCCTGATGCGCAAATAAAACTGATTAATGAGATGGAACCAGGTGCCCGTCTCGTGTTGTGTATGTGGATAATGGATATGGACTTGCTGGATAAAATCCAATCTGACTCATATTTGAATTTAAAGAAATAACAAACCTTAAGATGAGTACGGTTCTGAGGAAATCTTTTTAAACTGTGGAAAGTGGGATAAGTACTTCAGGAAGGAGGACTCCACCTGAACGACCTGAGACAGGTCATTCAAGTGGATTTATTTTTTGAGTAAATCCGATGGTTATCTATTATGCAGACAATTTACTTAACAACTTGTTTTCGTCGACGAAGACCGAGCGCCGCCAAACCCGTACCCAAAATTAGCATTGTGCTCGGCTCGGGCACCTGGGTCGCTCTAAAGCCGAAGTCCATGCAACATTCCCCATTGTTAGGCCGAACGAAAGCCGCTTCCTGAACGTCATCAAGTGGGTTCTCGAATTCTACGAAACCATCTGTACTTTGAAGCCAGGCACTGACATAGGGCCCAGCGGGAGCGGGACCGCCCAGTGGTTCGAAACTGCCACCATGATAATCACCTAATGCAATATACTTTCCATTGTCTGAGCCCGCATTCTCATCCAGGTCAATGCCGGTCCCCATAAGATCTGAACCAATAAGTTGTAACCAACCAAAATTCTCCGGTTCTTCTCCTAATTCGGGCATATCCCAATACCCGTCATCGTAAACAATCAAATCGTCATTATCATATAGAAAATCCAGAGTCCAAAATGCGGTCGTGTCTGAATCCCACTCTGTACCAATATCTCGACCGCCGAACACGGTACCGTGGATACGAACAGTGTCTAAACCGGTATCTACATCCATTTGTACACTAGCGCCAGGGGCCTCGAAAGAAAAAGTCCAGTTGGACTCGTCGGAAGAGGTTCCAAACAAATCATCGAGTCTAAGACCGTAATCTGGTGCGTAGATTCCTCCATAAGCCTTATCGGAAAGATTGTAGGTAATGATCTGTGCAGAGACGAAGCCTGCTTGTAGAAGTACTATTGCGGCAATGCTGACTATCAGTTTATTCATGTTATTTCTCTCCTGTATGGGGTTCTACAGGCAAGTCCTATGCCTTTTCCCATAACTCATTATAATCATTATAGTTTATTGCAAGAGGACGCCATCGCCTGCCATAAAAAGCAGCAATATTTAGCCATTGTGTAAAGATTACCGACAGATATTGGATGTATTTATTCAGCG
>JBLIML010000134.1:0-10261 GCA_047638675.1 Planctomycetota bacterium
GCCACAATGACAGACAATAATGTTAGTAAGGCCCTTTTTACCGTCGGTGCATCCCAGAGTCGCAGAAAAGATTCTCTCATTCCCATGGACAGCAAAAAGCCCATCGCCGTCGCAATAACAGCATATAACATATGAGTCATGTCGACTTTGTGCCAGGCATAGGCACCCAGAGTGACGAAAAACATATAACCGGACCAACCAAATACCTGTAATAACCAATATAACTGGCGGCGATTATTTATCACGCTGAAAAATTTTGTTGAAAGGTAATTGCTCACCTGCAGTTCCTAATCCTGTGACCCAGTGATTTCGTTAATAATAACAAAAAAAAGTGCCGTCGCAGTGAAAATTCATGTGGACGGCATAAGTATGGGATCTGTAATCACTCCTTTCTATCCTTCAATGCTGAGGTGACCTAAGACGAAAGATTCTTTTCGTGCGTAGCTTTTTATTTCATCACTCCCCTTAGACTCAATTTCTTGAAACGCCATAGAATATAGGCTTGTTTGCATATTTTTTTTCAGCTCGCTGTAAACCATACTGCGAGTCGCTTGCAGTGTGTTGCTGGCATCATAAGCAAAGTCAACTTGCCCACTTTCATTATCGGCGCCAAACGCCACATTCGAAATTGTGATAGCCACTAAACAAATACCTGTCATAAATAGTTTCTTCATTGTGAATCTCCGCTTACCCCTTTGGGTAAGATAATAGGAATGTGTGATGCTTCAATGAAGCCATTATATAAGCTTAATAACTAATGAAAACCTAGCTCGTCGCAGCATTGTCTCGCTTCATCGTTTGTTTGCCGCAATAGTCGACAGGAACGGTAGCAGTCTTTGGTTTTATCTGTTTCTGAAACTAACTGACTAGGATAGTTTATTAGGTGTTTCAGCGGGAGCGGCGGCTGAAAAAACAACATTCCTCTTGAGAATGAAAAAAATAAAACCCCCGTCATTCCCGCATGCTTTTGGCGGGAATCCAGTGAACAATCTGTCTCTTCAGTGGTTTACTGATAATCAACCTGGAAAAATATCAGATAATGTGTCGTACACCATCATAATATAGAGTAACTAACTGAATTGTTTTACTAGATTCCCGCCAAAAGCATGCGGGAATGACGGGGCTTTGTTTTTCTATTCTGAATTCTGATCGTGCGCTCTGCCTTAAAAGCATGCGGGGATAACGGGGGTTTGCTTTTCTATTCTGGATTCTGATCGTGCGCTCTGCCTTAAAAGCATGCGGGGATAACGGGGCTTTGTTTTTCTATTCTGGATTCAGATTGAATGCTCTGCCTTAGGGATCGATAGCTACCAATAACTTACCTGAACATATCGCTTGTCGCGTGATCATAACTATGTAGGGGATCACATTTTCGCAGGAACAACTTTGCGTCAATTTTACTTCTTCGTGTACCTGCCATCAAAAGCGGTTTCCCATTTACCTTCCGCGTTTGTCGACTCCCAGAATTGACGCACACTGCCATCTTCATTTGGTGTCCACGTTATACGATGTGAGGTTATTTTTGCATCTTTGCCTGTGGTTCCTTCTTCAAGAACCATCTTGCCATCACGTATGCCGCCTTCCAGCAACAACAGGGTATTGGCGTTGTCCACCCAGGTTTGGTGCCAGACCTTACGACCGGCATCGTAGGTATTGAAACTTTCACCATTGTATCCACCAGCAGTTTCATAATGTTCCCGCAGGACGCAGCCTTTATATTCCCGTGTAATACGATTACTACCTGCTATTTTTCCCTCGGGTGTTTTTACCTCCCATTCTCCTAACCAAAAATCGAAGGCGCGATGCGCCGGACTGTCACAGGGCGCAGCGTTAGCGGCTATAGAGGTAGATAAAACGAAATAACAGAAGATACATTTATACAAGGTCGTGTTAATCATTTTCATGTCTACTCCTTCGCGCTGTGATGACAACATCCCCGCATTGTTGTGATAGTACTTACGTATTGGCAACACAGCCAGAATCTTTTAAAACGCGTTTTGTTGAAGCCGGATACTTTTTTAAATGTCGTGAAGCTCGAATGGGTCTTTGCGTAAAATTGCCACCACAATTTGGACATTTATTTTTCAGTACGGATTCAACACAACTGCGGCAAAAAGTACATTCGAATGTACAGATAAACGCCTCTTTGGAATCGACGGGGAGATCTTTATCACAGCACTCACAATTTGGTCTGATGTCCAGCATAAACCTTTCTCCACTTACGGTCGGATTTCAAATGTATTTTGACTTTTCGATAATACAAAGCCAAGCGCTTTATAGAAGTCGTTGACTTCGCATCGCTCTATATTGCAACGAACACGAAGCACGAGGTTTTTCCATTTGGCAGTAAAAGAGGGATATTTGTCATTGCAGTCATTATGTTGCTACGGCATTATCCTTTTCATGATCAAAAACAGACAATCCGGGGCAATCGTGATGCTCACCTTTCCAGGTGCTGAAGTCATTGATATTGCAGGACCATTAGATATTCTCTGCGTCGCACCCTGTATCAAAAATGGCAACTTTGATTTGGAACGCCGTCATATACCTATGATAGTGTCGGAATTTGGTGGTCCCATTACCACTCTACCTAGTGGCATAAACATTCACACAGAAACGCTGGAATCCATCGGCCAAAGAAAGATCGATACTCTGATTATCCCCGGTGCCTACCGTATGGAGCATGTGCTCAACAGACCGAAACTCATCAAATTTATTCAGAAGATATCTGTCCGCGCACGACGAGTCATCTCTGTTTGTACTGGCGCGTTTTTACTGGCAGAAGCCGGCTTATTAAAAGGCAAACGCGTAAGCACGCATTGGCTTCGGATTGAAGAGTTTGCGCAGAGATACCCTGATGTGATTGTCGAAGCGGATTCAATTTTTGTTGGCGATGGCAAGGTATATACCTCCGCAGGTATAACCTCCGGAATGGATTTGGCCTTGCATCTTGTTGAGAAGGATTATGGTTCTGAGGTTTCTCTGACAATCGCCCGAAACTGGTTGTTGTATGTCAAACGCCCCGGTGGTCAATCGCAATTTAGTGCGCTGCTACCCACAAAAGGAACGGAAAGAGCGACGATTGCGGAACTGCAAAACTGGATCATGGAACATCTAAACGCCGATTTATCGGTCACTGCGCTCGCAGAGCGAATTAGTATGAGTCCGCGGCATTTTGCTCGCGTATTTCAAAACGAAACCGGAATCACACCAGCAAAATTTGTTGAGACGGTGCGCATCGAGGCGGCTCGTAGATGGTTGGAAGATAGTTCGCGTTCCATTGAAATAATCGCCGATGAATGTGGCATGGGTGATACCGAAAGATTACGAAGAAGTTTCATCCGGCGATTAGGGGTGAACCCAAGTGACTACCGTCGTCGATTTGAGCGACGGGATGAGCAAAACTTACATTAAATCTAAAAGAGGAATAAACCTAATGTCAAAGCCAATAAATGTCGGCATCTATTTATTTGAAGATATGACCATGTTGGATGGTTATGCGCCATTGCAGATTTTTTCATTCGTCGAGCAATTCAACACCTTCACATTCACCAGGGAAGGCACACCGGTTAAATCTGATAGCGGCGCGCTACTAACGCCTGACTACGGATTTGAGTCCTGCCCCGAGATTGACATCCTGGTGGTGCCTGGCGGTGGCGACTTGCTCGCTGAAATGACTGATTCGAAAGTGATCGCGTTTTTGCAGGAGAGAGGACCTCGGGCTAAATACATTACTTCAGTTTGTACGGGTGCGCTGATTCTCGCGGAAGCCGGTCTCCTGGAAGGCTATAAAGCGACAACCCACTGGGCCTATATTGACCAACTTGCTGCATTCCCGAATATTGAGGTGGTTGATGAGCGCGTGGCAGTAGATAGAAATCGAATTACGGGCGGCGGTATTACAGCCGGAATCGATTTCGCATTGACTGTGATCGCCGAAGTCATTGCGCCTGAGGTTGCACAAACTATTCAGTTGATTTTCGAGTATCGCCCCCAGCCACCATTCGATTCGGGCTCGCCAGAAACAGCACCAGAGGAGATAGTAAACAGGGTGAAAGGAATGGTAAATGAGAAGGGAAAGGATTTACAGGAATTTATCAGGAATAAATATGCGGCCTGATCGCCACCACCATCTCTGTTCCTCCAGGTGTCTTGCCCGATAAATTACGTGGATTACGTCTGTTCGGATACGCTGGCGCACTCTGCGTACAGCGTGTCCGAATCGCATTGGGAGAGAGGCATCACGCATAGTCGTGCTATTGTCTCGGATATTGATAACCCGAGTGGACGGAACCTGCTAACACAACGACATTAGAACGATCGGTTTAATAAAATAATATCTTCCGTAAGTACCCATTCTTCAATAAGCCCGATAAATTCGTCTAACAGGGATTACATCCCTACTTCTTCCGATTCGATGGTTTCCGTTTCCAGTTTAGCTTGCTCAAGCCAAGTTTGAATTTTTGAATGTGCTTTTAGCGTGCTTATATAATCGTTAGACGCATCAGAAACTAATACATTGTAAGTAGCAAAACGCATTACCACAGGTGCGTACATGCAATCTGCAATTGAGAATTTTCCAAACAACCATGGGCCGATATTGGTATGCTTATCCCTGAGCTCTGACCACATTGCATCAATACGTCTAATATCCTTTTCCAACTCAGCACTTGTGTCTACCTTACGATTACTCGCCCGGCAATTCATGGGCATCAAATTTCTCAAGGCAAAAAAGCTTGAATGCATTTCAGCAGAGCATGAACGGGCTTCTGCTCTTGTCATGACATCTTCTGGCCAGCCCTTACCCGCAAGATATTGCTCTGAAACATATTCACAAATCGCCAGGGAATCCCAGATGATGGCATCGTTATCCTGCAACACAGGCACTTTTGCTGCTGCGGAGTATTCAATCAAAGACCTTGTTGAATCTTTCGCATATAAAGGAACTCTTATTTCTTCAAAAGGAATATTGTATGCCGATAACATAAACCAGGCTCTCAACGACCAGGAAGAATAATTTTTGTTACCAATGACAAGTTTCATTTATTACTCCGAAATATAAAGAACGTTGACAACGACGTGAATGACCGACCCATTCTCCACCGCACTTAGAGATTTATGCATGTTTACACTTATGACATCGTCGCCTATTTTATCGTTTATTCCTGTTCCTTTATGAACGTAATAAGCAATTCACCAATCTGGTCATCGGCAGTGTTCATCTCACTCATCAGTGTCATATGATCGCGATGAGGAACTTCAACGACATCTATCGCATTGTTGCCTACGCCACGCATGGCTAAGCCAAAGGTGTCATTCTGACGTTTGCGCCAATCCGCATCCCCATCTGCGTAGATAAGTAACATGGGGCGCTTTCCCGGTTTAATGTGTGGCGTAACAGAAGCCGCGAGCCAGTTAACAGGATCTTTTCCCCAAACATCCTTCGGGCGAACGGCCGCCGTCTCCTCTACATAAAGAAATGGACTGATCGGGATCGCAGCGCGAATAGCCTCTGGCTGTAGACCATGAGCACCCAAATGATGCGGGTCGAGTACCAGTAAAGCCGCGAGGTAGGCTCCCGCCGAGTGGCCGGCAACATATACTTTGTCGGGATCCCCTCCGTATTGACGGATATTTTTGATAACCCAGGCTGTTGCCGCCGCAGCATCCTCAATATGAGCTGGATGCATCACGCCTGGCGAAAGTCGGTAATTAACAGAAACCACCGCGATTCCCTTAGGGACGAAACGGGAAGCGACAACTTTTGCGTCTGCCTTACTCCCCATCCGTAGGGCACCACCATGAAAAAACACAATCACGGGGACAGTCTCAGCGCCCTCCGGCATGTATATATCCAGGCGATCCTTTCCATCCTTGTAATCAGCTTCGCTTATATAATCTACATCGTGGGTCACTACCGCCTCACTTAAGCCAGAAACAGTAATAAGAAAAATAGCAATACTTAGCATTACCGTTTTCGATTTCAATCTTGTTTCATTCATGCTTAGATTTGACATAGTGATTTAGTGATTTTTTGTAATCGGCAAATTAAATAATCTCGAGTAAAAGCTTCCACAATATTCTTCTGACGGAATCTACTCCTCTTTATTCCCGCTTAGATCTTTTATGATCCCGTTTTCTATATTATATATCCAGCCGTGCACGCTGAGCTTTGCCCCATTTTTTAATGCGTTCTTCACAACTGTTGTGTTGCTTACATTCGTAACCTGCTCCATAACATTGAGTTCGCAAAGCCTCTCAAACTTGTCCTTTTCATCCAGCCCTTCTAACTGTTCTTTGTTAAAACGAACGACATCTTTGATATGTCGCAACCAGTTGTCAATTAGACCATGATCATGATCTTCCATTGCAGCCTTAACGCCACCACAACCATAGTGACCGCAGACGATAATATGCTCAACTTCCAGTACTTCAACCGCATACTGAATGACGGAAAGGCAATTTAGATCGGTATGCACGACAACATTTGCAATATTTCGATGAACAAATACTTCACCAGGCGGTAAGTTTATTATTTGATTCGCGGGAACGCGGCTATCTGAGCAACCAATCCAAAGCAAGTCCGGCGCCTGCTGACTTGATAATTGACTGAAAAACTCCGGATCTTTCTTTTTGATCGCGCTTGCCCATTGCAAATTTCTTTCTAATAAATAATTTAAGGTGTCCAAATTTTAAATTCCTCTTCGGTTTCGTTTACTAACTTCATTTCACTTTTCTACACTGGCCAATTTGAAAGATATTCCCTGTCTGAATTAAATTGCGGTCCATATTGTCACCGCCCCTTTCCTTCCTATCCTATACTAATCACTCATCTCGATTAAGCGCCGTCATTTTTTTTGCGAGTTGCATTAGCAAAATGAAACCGCCTACAACACCAAAAACCAGACACAATTGGTGTAGTTGGTCTATAGAGACAATATATAAAAGATGATTTTCATCCGAAAATGGTGCCAAAGGTCTCATATCTGAATGCATGATACTATCGAAAAAAACATGACTATAAGCGCCGAACAGGGCGCCAACCCCAGCCGCAATTAAAGAGATTTGGGCTTTCACACTTAACAATCTCATCTGCGTATCGCTAAGACGCGAGTTCCAAAAGCGCAGCACTGCCTCGCAAATGGGCTTGCCAGGGAAGATTACCAGTAATGCAACTACTGTCGAGCCTAAATAGGTGTGAAACAGTCGATGAATAGGCCACAGTCCTTGAGACATATAAAAAAGTGGTTCAAGGTCAATAAGCACCTGGGTAAAACCAAAAGCTACAAAGCTAAAATACCCGCCTGTCACTGATTTTGTAAATGCGGCCGGTCCAAAATGAAAAGGGGTGATTGGCATTTATTTTCTCCCCTGAGGGATCTGCCTTAAGGCGGACGTGTTTATTGTCGACGTGCAGCATCGCTTACTTGAATCATAGTTTGGGAAAGAGGTTCAGAGCCGTGCTGCCTCATGATAAGCCCATCATTTACTTTTACTCGTCGGCTTCCTCGATCGGACAGCAGCCTCGTAAGCATGACCTGCCCATACTTTTGCTTCAGACGGGTCTTCGTATATATCTGCGGGTGCCATAAAATAAGACATGTTCATCGATTTCCCGTTCTTAATGTATTGAAAGGGGCCCAAACCCAGGTCTTCGAACAATACTGCCGATTCTGCGTCGGCCTTTAGATACAAAACGTTATCTGCCAGGAGTCCAAACATAATGTCATTGTAGTATATGCCGTGTCCACCAAACATCGACCGAGCACGAATCGTTCCGAATTCTTCGAAAACTTCTTCAAGATACTCTACGAATTCACTCATTTAAACGCGGATCTTATATTTCAACTTACTTGTCTCTTGCCTGGCTCGTGCTGCTTACTATTGCTTCGAAGCTCTCAAGCTTCGTTTTCACGTAACATCATCTATCATGCGTTTCTTCATGATAAATTTCCATACCTCGAGATTGGTAATTGACCATAGCGCTCGGATGATCCAGGGTGCAGGTATGCACCCATACTCGTTTAGTGTCATCCCAGGCCCAGGCTGATTTTATTGCCTCGGACAAGAGAAAACCACCAAATCCCTTTCCTATGAAATTAGGTGTCAGACCAAAATAGGCGATCTCTGTGCTACCGTCATCACTTTGCTCAAGTTCATAATAGCCGGCTGGAGAACCTTTATACGACGCAAGCCAGGTTCGAAGATTGTCTTTTCCCGAATACTCTTCCCATTGTTCATTTGTCCATGACAGTTTATCCAGCCAGCCCCAGGATTCGCCGACAAACTGGTAAAGGAATTTATTCACTTGATACTGCTTTACCTGAACTTCATCTACATTCAGGCCCTTTGATTCACTACTCTCCTTTAATTGAGATAGTGATTTCATTTCCAGATAATAAGTGGTGACTTGTGTCATACATTGTTATTAGTGTGACCTCGACCGACAGGGTCAAAGTAACAATATTTTAGTCTCGGATACTGATTATGAAACGCCTACACCATGCCAACATAATTTGGCTCGTCAGAAACTCTGGCCAACCAGGCCCGAATAGAAGGATAAACAGAAAGTTCAAATCCACCCTCATGCGCAACATGCGTATAGGCGTAAAGTGATATATCCGCCACACTAAGCCGTTCACCAACAAGGAAGGGTGTCTCAATCAGCTGATTTTCCATAATGCTTAAGGCTTTATGACCACCTTCTTGCCTGGATTCATATTCAGCTCGTCGTTCTTCAGGCAAACCCAAAAACTTTGCAATAAAACGGGCAACTGCAATGTAAGGTTCATGACTGTATTGTTCAAAGAACTGCCACTGTAGCACTCTGGCATGTTCAAAACGATCATCAGGTAAAAGTTCGCTGCCAGCGGCCAGATAATTGACGATAGCATTTGATTCCGAAAGGCATCGACCATCAGTCAATTCTAACAAAGGTATTTTCCCCATCGGATTTTTAGCTAGAAATACTTTGGCTTTAGTACCACCGCCGAGAATATCTACATGAACCCACTCATGCTCTATATCCAGGAGCGATGTAAGCAATTTTATTTTGTAACAATTCCCAGATGCGATATCTCCGTAAACTTTCATCCAGCCTCCTTCAGTATATAAAATCCAGATTACTTGTAGACAATAGCTGACAAAGGTTCTAACGCATTATTTGATTTAAAACTGAAAAAGCCCGTCATTGCTTGAACTCTCTGACTTCCTGGGTGAATACAGATCCATTTTTGGGGCAGTATCCCTCAATCTTCGTCTTCGTCATCGTCTGTGACTACATCAACAACAGCACCACCGACCTTAAAGGGTACTTTAGCGACTGCAACCGCCGCATCTGTGACCGTTTCTATTGCGGTGCCTACACAGCCGGAAACACCCATCAGGAAAATACAAAAGAGTGACATCGGAAGCATCTGTGTAATAAATTTCATAGGCAGGATTCTATAACAAAAAAAGTATTCTTACCTCCTATCTTGTTCTCTAATTGGAGATTGATTTGTTCTGTCTTGTGTGTAGACACTTGATGGCTTAGATGCAAATCTGGAATTGGCCCGTTGAACATTAATTCAATTAAGAATCCTGCTCGCTCTAGTACAATGGGTGCAGCTTATTGACTTACTTTCAACAGGAGGATTGTGTCATTCATGCCATCTACCTTGACAGGCAACTGATTAATCGCAATTTTTTTAGAAAAAAACCTGACTGCCTACAAGTACAAGGCCTAAAGTAGCAATGTTCCAGGCTAACGATCTTAGCCACGGCAGGTCGGCTGCGTAAAAAGGTAAAAACAATACTCTACCGACTAAATAAAGCCAGGCACCCCAATAGCTCAGGCTGCCAGCACTATTCGTTATGAACACTATCATTACGCAAACCGCGAAGAAGGGATAAGTTTCGAGGAAATTCCATTGAGCCCGGTAAAATCGAGCCGCAATGCCTGCGGGCTGTATTTGTTCGTCTCTGGAGCCCATCGTATATTTATTACCGACTTGAGCTTTGAAAAAAAGCGCAGCGAAAGTAAGGTGAACGAGGCCCCAAAAAGTTGCCGCTATCAATATCCATAACTCAAAGATCATGCTATATGGATCGGATATTCAAGGGCTGAATGCTGGAGCCTTAGGTACAAGTCTGTAATTTTCGGACAGAGACAATATCTTTTTACGCCAATTTACTTGCCCAGTTTATGTGGATTACGGTTGGGGCAGGTCTTATCACTACATCGGTCTGGGATCGTCTTCGTTCCTTCTACTATCAATGA
>JBLIML010000135.1:0-10205 GCA_047638675.1 Planctomycetota bacterium
AATGTGGGCTTTGTTGCAGGGTCGAATTCATTCGACCGCGGCGGCCCCGGTAATGGCATGCGGCCGAATGAATTCGGCCCTACAAGGGCATTACCTGAGCAAATCGGTCCGGTAATGTGGGCTTTGTTGCAGGGTTGACTTCATTCGACCGCCGCGGCCGGGGTGCTGGCATGCGGCCGAATGAATTCAGCCCTACAAGGGCATTACCTGAGCAAATCGGTCCGGTAATGTGGGCTTTGTTGCAGGGTCGAATTCATTCGACCGCGGCGGCCCCGGTAATGGCATGCGGCCGAATGAATTCGGCCCTACCATATGAAGGATGTATCGTGGGTATTAACGATGTAGCCAGCCGATATAGCTAGTCCGGCTACCCCCGGCAAAAGGCGCTACCTGTTGCACGGCATGTGCTTGCGGGATCAAAAAAATAATTAAGGTATTAAAGCTGGGAATATAGGCTTCTTCAATATTACCCTTAGCGTCAAAAAAAGCGGTATGTCCGCCCCAGTTTTGTCGCCAGTTTTTGGTCATACCGAAGGTATAAGCGACTACCCGATCATGCCTGGCATGGCGGTCATCATGCTCCGTTAAAAAGTGACCGGGCGCATATAAAGTAGCATAACTATCTGCTCTTTTAATTGACAATTCCCCGGTCAGTTTTCGCATGAATTCGAGCGTGTCTTCACTGTTGATAAAGTGATGTAGCTGATGCATCGGATGACCTGGCTGTTCATTGAGCTCTATCGCCTGGGTAATATAGTATTGATTAAAGACATATTGAAATTGAGTTTGGGCTCGGGCATAAACAGCATTCATAAATTGTTGGCGCTGTTCGGGCGTTAAAGCCTGAACTTGTTCCATCGAACTCTCGAAATATTGCTTGCCTTCATTGTAGGCCAGGTACCAATCTTTGTTTTCGACGATGAGTTGGTATAAATATTCGGCAGAGGCTTTTGTAAAAAAGTTGGGGATTTGAAGCCGTCTTTTGTTTTGCAGAATTTTTGAATATTCTTCCAGCTTTAAATCGGGATTGATGGTTATTGGGAAAGACATTGAAATTCCTAATCTGGAAATTGGATGCCAAAAATTGTGACGGTTAGGCTGAATTAAGTCTATTACTTATTTTCTTAATACGAATGAGTATAATTGAACAATGACTACGCCTGCCAATCAAGATCAAGCCACTAGTAAACTACCGCCGCTATTGCAGCAAGCCATCACTGAGCATCAAGCTGGAAACCTTGATGCTGCTCTGCCTTTATATACTCAATTTTTAGCAACTTACCCCTTACATCCCACCGCCCTGCAGTTAATGGGTTTACTACAATCACAGCGAGGCGAATACGATAAAGCCATCGAACTTATGCGCGAATCACTGCGTCAATTTCCACAGCAGGCTGAAGTCGCTAACAATTTGGGTAACGCGCTATCATCGTCTGGTAAATTGGACGAGGCTATTGAATCTTACGCCGAGGCGGTAAAACTACGGCCGAATTATGTCAATGCATTGCAGAATCTGGGTCTGAGTTATCTAGAACAGGCACGTTATGACCTGGCTGAGCAGGTCTTTCAAAAATGTCTTGAGCTTCAGCCCGACAATGCACTTGCCTATCTCGGTCTGGGAAATCTGTTCAAGCGTCAGGATGATATTGATATGGCGATCCACTATCTCGAAAAGGCCCTGAAATGTAAACCTGACTATGCCGAGGCGCATCATAATCTGGGTGTTTGCTTGCGGCTGAAGCAGAAGCCCAGCGAAGCCATTGAACATTACCAGAGTGCTCGTCAGCATGGTCTGGATCGTGCTGAGATGTACCAGAACCTGGCGAGTGCGTATGTGGATATGCACGACACCACGGCGGCCTTAAAGGCCTACCGCATGGCCATAGAGCGCAATCCCGAAGATGTCATCAGTCATCGCGATCTGAACAAGCTGCTGTGGGAGCAGGAATTGCTTGAGGATCATCTACAGTCCTACCGTGACGCCCTGAAAAAATACCCAACTTCGACACTACTGGTTTTGGACTACGGTATTGCACTAAATCAGCAAGAAAGTCATCAGGAGGCGGAGCAAATATTCCTTGAGGGTCTACGCCATTCGCCGGATTCCAGCGAGCTTAAGAGTCTGCTTGCCTATACTTATGAGGGGCTAAATGACTGGGACCGGGCATTGGAAATGCACGCCGATGCCGTTAACAGTCCAAATTCGATAGCCAACCATCGTGTGAGTTATGCACGTGCCTTGCTTGCCCGTCAAAGACCAGAAGAAGCATTAGGCCACGCTGAAGAGGCTGCGCGACAGACACCCTTTGACCAACGAGCCATCGCTTATTTAGGTCTTTGCTGGCGCATGCTGGGTATGGCCGATGACGCCTTCATCAATGATTATGAAAAATTCGTGCAAGTCTATGATGTGCCTGTATCGCCACGTTTTAGCAATGCCGGGGAATTCAACCAGCAATTGGCCAGGGTGCTGGATTCTCTGCACATTGGTAAACGCCACCCGCCCGAGCAAACCTTGAGAGGAGGAACGCAAACTCAAGGTAATCTTTTTGACAGATCTGAAGTGGAGATTCAGGAATTAGTGATGGGGCTTAAGCTGTGTATAGAGGACTATATTGGCAAACTGGCTTACAATGCTGCTCACCCTTTGTTGATGCGTAGAGGCGAGCGCTACAATTTTTCTGCATCCTGGTCCGTGCGTTTGCAACGTTCCGGCTACCACACCATGCATGTACATCCTCTCGGCTGGATTAGTTCGGCGTATTATGTCCAGCTTCCATCGGGCATGAGTGAATCGGATTCTCATGGTGGCGGTATTAAGTTTGGTGAATCAGACCTTGATCTTGGCTGGCGTGGTAAGGCAGCACGAAAAATACAGCCACACATGGGCCGCCTTGTTCTTTTCCCTTCGTATATGTGGCATGGAACGGTACCTTATGACGTTGATGGTCCAAGGATGACGGTGGCTTTCGACGTAGTGCCTGATCATAGTCAAATTACCGCTGGCTAAATTAAATATTAATTCCCAAATGGTGAAATGAATATGTCTGTGGAATTCCAGCAAGTATTTGAGCAGGCGTTAAAGCTTCGTGCGGAAGGTGATTTTGCCGCTGCCGAAAAAGCACTTAAGTCTCTAGTGGTCTCTCGAGAGAATCGTGAAGGTGTTCTCCGTGCACTTGTTGAATTGTATATGCAGGCGCAACGTCCCATAGAAACCGTTGAAACGCTCAAGGAACTTGTAGCACAGTTTCCGGACAGTCTGCTGTATTGCGCCAGCCTTGCCAGTGCGCTGGAGGGATTAGGCAAACTCGGTACTGCCATCATTGTCTATCAGGAATTTTTACAGGGCCAGCCAGCTAATCCCACCGCCTGGTTTAATGTCGCCTTGTTATATAAAAAAGGTAAACGTTATAGCGATGCCGTGCAAGCCTATGAACAGGCCATCGCGCATAAGGTCGATCGGATCGAGGAAGTGTATTCCAACATGGGCGTGTTGTATTCGGAAATGCGTCAAGCGGATAAAGCCAGGGCAATGTATAAGCGTGCGCTCGAGATCAATCCTGATTACGTTCAAGCCCTATTCAATTTCGCCGGATTATGTGAGGAAGCGGGACAGGGCGAGGAAGCAACTGGACTCTATGAACGTATTTTGTCTCTTGATCCCCGACATTTGGAATCGCGTTCGCGGCTGGTTTACGCAAGGAAAATACGCAGATCCGATATGCAGATGATCGATTCTCTTATGCGGGCAAGCGAGGAAGCAAATAATGATCTGTTGGGCAAGGAAAGCATTCTTTTTGCCCTCGGCAAGGCTTTCGATGATCTTGAACAGTATGGAGACGCCTTCGCTGCGTATTCGCAGGCCAATGAAATCGGTAAATTGCGCAATCTAGCTTATAAGCGAAACGCAGTTGAGCAAGCCTTCGACGACTTGATCGAAGTCTTTTCGCCGGAAAAGTTAAGCGGTCTTGCAATTGATAGCCCAAACGTGGCACCTGTATTTATCTGTGGCATGTTTCGTTCAGGTTCTACTCTGGTGGAGCAGATTCTTTCAGGTCATCCTTTAATCACGGCTGGTGGCGAGCTTGACTATCTTCAGTGGCTGGTGGCGCAAAAGCTCTCACCTTTTCCAGATCGCGCAGTCACGGCATCCTCAGTCGAACTTCAGGCACTGGGCGGCAAGTATTTGTCTATGGTACAAACATTATTTCCGAACGCACAATGCATCACTGATAAACAACCGGATAATTTCCTCTACCTGGGCCTGATTAAAATCCTCTATCCATCGGCAAAAATTATATACACCAGTCGTAATCCTTTGGACAATTGCCTATCCGTGAATTTCCAGCAACTCGGCGGCAGGCTCAACTATGCGACCGATCTCAAAGATACGGCGCATTACTATAAACAACATAAACGTCTGATGAACCACTGGATCAATTGCTTTCCCGAGAATATTTTCAAGGTCGATTACGATGAATTAGTAAGCTCTCCCGAACCCTTACTGCGGCGCTTACTGGATTTTCTGGATCTGGATTGGGATGAAGGATGTCTGGCATTTCAAGAAAGTGCTAATCCGGTGAAGACAGCCAGCGTCTGGCAGGTGCGAGAAGGATTACACACTGACTCCAGCGGAAGGTGGCGAAACTACGCGTCCTTCGTAAAGGATATTCAAACCTTCCTGAATTGAGTTTAATTGACTCTTCCACAGAACCTGTCTGTGAAAACACCACACTCCTCTTGAGTACGAAAAAATAAAACCCCGTCATTCCCGCATGCTTTTGGCGGGAATCCAGTAAAAGATTCTAGTAGGTAATTTTTACTATGATGGTCTACGACACATCATCCGATATTATTCTTGGTTGACTATCAGTAAACCATTGATGAGACGGATTGTTCACTGGGTTTGCATCTTTCGCTTCGCTAACGGCACTTCCATGCACCATTTCTCTGCCAAAAGCATGCGGGAATGACGGGGTTTTATTTTTTTCATTTTCTCTGCCAAAAGCATGCGGGAATGACGGGGTTTTATTTTTTTCATTCTCAAGAGGGATGTTTTGTTTTCACCTACAGATTCTGCTGAAGATCCGTTTGTGTAACTTTAATTGATATTAACGTTAAAGCCAGGAACAGCTGATCACGCTTGCTGGAAATTTACTTAAGGCTGTCAATACTGGGCAAATAGAATCGCGTTGACATACCAGAGACTTCCATTGGTTCGCCATTCAACAATCTGGGCCGAAATTGCGCAGACCAGATTGCATTATGGGTGGCGTGCCGGGGCAAGCTGGTCTCAGGATTATCCCTGCTGATGCGAATATCATCCGTCAGACCATCCTTCAGTACACTAAACGACACCAGGGAATATCGTTCAGTGTTCGGTGAGACAATGGTATTGATTTCCGCCGCTGGAAATTTCACACCCGGCAATGCTGTTGACCAACCAACGAAATCAATTTCATTACCCGCCGTACTCAAATCATTAACATCGGCATTTGCCCTATCTGCATGAAGATTCTTTGAGGTATATTGGATCATTAAATCTGGAGTGAATTCAGATTTTGGGAGTAATTTGGGCTGCAGAAAGAATGAATTAACCTGCTCACTGGAGAATCCGTCTTCTATTAATTCACTATAGGCCTGCTTGTATCCACGATAGGCATTCGGATGTCGGTTAAATAAAAGATCCCAGTCCGCAAGATAGACAAGCGCAATCGCCTCACTACCGCGCGTTGCCGAGGCGCTATTTGAGTAGAGAGTCGCAATTCGACTGATAAGCTTCCTGCTTATTCGAAAACGTTTCATAGCTATATCTTCACTGACGGTTTGATAACTATTGCCCGTTTGAATCGGGTTGAATTTTTGTAAGAGGTACTGACCAACAGGTGCGCCACGCAGGACCGCTATGGCGATGTAGTAATGAACGAGAGCCAGTTTATAAAGTCTTTTGGCAAGTTCCACATCATCGGGAATTGGATAATTTTCAACAATGTGCAGAGCTTGCTCATGCAAGGCCAGCAACTTTATAAAATGTTCTCCAGGATGGGGTCCCGCTTCCAGATTAGTTCCTAACAAATGCCATGCAATTAACTTGTCTATAACAGCCAACATTTTCGGATCTGTTTTTTCGTAATTTCTATTATGCAGCCAGGCGTAAACCTCGTAATTATTCTGAGTGGCTTTCCAATTTTGCTGACTAATATTATTGTTGATAATTAGTTCCAGGATAGGTAATTGCGAAAGATCATGCAGACCTGTGTTTATCCGATGGATTTGCAGTGCATGTTTGAAAGTCTCCTCTGCTTTTGCCAGCTGATTATTTTCGTTTTGCAGTATACCCATTGAGAGAAAAGGCTTTATCAGTTGCACACTATGCGGGCCGACATCTATTTGTAGCTGGTTAATGTTGGCCTGGTAGTCTTTTATCGGGTTGCTGACAGGCAGTATTGAATGCTCTTTTTCTGCGTAATTAAGTTCGTCTGACAGGCAGGCGACAGGCAAAAGAATGCCCACAAAGAAAAAACATGAAAAATAAATAGTTATGATTTTCATCCAGAGACCCTGTCAGGTACTAACGAATTAAAAAATCTTTACAAAATATATTGAGAGGAAACACAAACTATCAAAGCAATTGTAGTATATATAGCCTCTTTGGAGGACTAATTCTTGAATAGTTTTAACTGATCACTCCCGAAGGGAGTCATCAAGCAATGCGCCCGTGTCGAGGTCGACACCAGCGGTCAGGAGTTCGTCTGACAAAAGCCCCATAAACGCCTTATAATAGCCGGTAATAGCAGGGCTGGCTTTAACCTGCTTTCTGATTTGAACAGCGCTGAGCGTTGATATCGCTCGGCTTTCTTTCTGAAAGTCCAGACATTGTGACTCCCATTCAAGACCGCAATGTTTGATAAGTTCTGGTGCCATAGTTGAAAAGTTTGTGGCGAATTCCTCATACTGAAGAGTAAGAAATCGGTCTCCAAGCAAGTGTTCCCAATGAGAAACCAGCTGCGCATATTCGCCGTAGAAATGCGCAATGTCAGACAGCGAATGGGTAAAGGTCCAGAATTTTGAAAACTTATGTTTGAAAATGGAAAAACAGGTTTCCAGCGGATTACGTCGGATGTGTATAATCGGCGCATTGGGAAATAACACAGCTATCAGACCAACCGTCTCAATGTTAAGCGGGTTTTTGTCGGTAAAATAACTTGCGTTCACAAGGTCAGGAAGATCGGACAAATAAGTGTCGACCCATTCTTCCAATGTGTCATTAGCTGCTAATTGAGATCCATTAGCTAGAGAAAAGGATAGCGCAGAATTGTGCAATTGTGGCAGCAAAGGACGTTCGCCACCTGCAAACACCTTCGAGTGGGCCGCGATTGTGCTTTCAATCAGCGTGGTTCCTGAGCGAGGCATACCAACGATAAATATTGGACATGGACTTGCGTCTGCCAGAGATTGATGTCTACCGTCGGGCCTGTACAGCGCCTTTATTTGTTGTGTCCTGTTAGAACTTTCGTTTTTATCGTAAATAAGTTTCAATGTCTTGCCCATATCTCGATTTAAGCGATTAGCAAGGTCGTAAGCTTCATAAGCCAGTTTGTATTTTCCCTTCACTTCGTAGGCACGTCCAAGCGTAAAGGCAAGATCAATCCGTCGCTCTTCAGCTTGTTCTGAATCAGTCAGTAAACGTGCTAAACAATCCATTTCTTCATCGCTAAACTTGCCTTCGCTTATATGACCAAGTTGAATGTAGGCAGCAACGCAAGCGGGATCAATTTGCAATGCACGACGACTGTAAGATTCCGCTTCCTCTAATTCGCCGAACAATGTGTGATATAAGCTTAGTGAGATGAGTAAATCAAGTCGATCTGGATGCAGGAGTTTTGCCTTTTCGAATGCGTTTTTTGCCTTTTCATATTCGAAACATCGCAAACATATTTGCCCGTAGAGCGATAAGTCTTCGGCATTTTCCGATCGAATTGCCAGAACGTTGCGATAGGACTCTTCAGCTTGCCTGTACTGCCCTTGTTCCATTAATGCACTGGATAACATTTGCCAGGCGAGAGGGTCGTTCGGAAGGGCACTCAGCCATTTCCGGGCATTTACTTCCAGTTGAAGCCAGTCACGTAAAGCGGTACAGGTTATGCAAGTAAAATTAAATAAGGCGGGATTGTCAGGGCTGTCTTTTGCGATACTCTCAAGCACGCGCAATGCCTCGCTATATTCTTTTAGCGCGAGATGAGTTTCTACCAGTTTTAGACCGACGGTAAAATTGGTGAGGGCGCTCGAAAACGCTTTTTGATAGTAAGTCCTTGCGCTGGTTTTATCTTCCTGAAGAGTCGCTATATCACCAAGACTATCCCAGGCAGGTGAAAATCCTGGATCGTGACTCACCATCCCCATAAGTTCATTCTCTGCTTCTTTTAAAAGGTCTTTACGTTTTAGAAATTCAGCCAAATTCATGCGAAAACCGAATTCTTTTGGCTCGCGTTCAACTGCTTCACGTAGTAACGGTTCAGCTTCATCAAGCCGATCAAGTTGACATAGGACAAGCCCCAGGAGGCTGAGGACCTCAGCATCTTCAGGCGCTAATACGAAAGCTGATTGGTAATGTTCCAAAGCTGCATTCAGTTTTCCGGACTGCTGTGCCGTAATGCCGGACTCAATCAAACTATTTAGTTTCGACGTCATAAAACTTTTGAACAATGGCAATATGAAATGAAGAGTGTACTCAGATGTGAAATAAAAAGAGACTGAAAATTGAGTTTGTTTCGGGACTGCCATCCAGGATCCCATGGCAGTTACTGCTTAGGTCCAGACGGTAAAGGTGTTTTAGTTAAACATCATCCTCATCGGCCTGGGCTTGTACTAAATGGAATCGTTTTGTGCCAGCCAGATAACAATGTAAGAAACCAGAAATGTACTAATTGCAGCAACTCCCAGTACAGGTAAAGATGGTATTGAGGCTAAAGAATGCATTGACGTGTTTGTGAAGGAAACCAGTTTCATCACCGGTAATTGCCAGGCAGCGGTGGCTGAACCGATGGCTGTAAATCCTAACATGATTAGATTTGTTAGCCAGAAAGGCAGTTGCCGGGCTTCAGGTAGTCTGGCAATGACAGCAGATGTGAAACCGTCATCCGCAAAGTAAGGTTCGGAACTTCGCAATGTGTTTAACATCTCATCGAAATTATTTAAATCAGGCATCTTCATTCTCCACTTTGCCAACTCATCATCTGTTGTTTCAGTTTCTCGTGGCCTCTCGAGATATAACTTTTTACTGTGCCCAGTGGGCAATTCATAATTTCAGCTATTTCGCTGTGTGACATCTCACGTTGATAAGCCAAGTGTAGCGCCATTCGCTGTTCGGGTAAAAACATTTCCAGTGCTCGGGCAAAATCACGGTGCAAATCAGCTCGGGTTTCCGGGTTAAATCCCTGTTCTGGCAATTCGTCCTGTTCTAGTGGCACTTCCAGCTTGCGACTTCGGCAATGCGCTAAAAAGCAGTTGTAGGCAATCCGATACACCCAGGTAAAAAATTTCGCATTGCCCTGATACTGGTGAAGCGATTTGTATACCTTGATAAATGTCTCCTGCGCCAGGTCATCTGCCAGCGCTTCGTCCCAAGCCGTCAGTTGTCGTAGTGAATAACGCAACTGCGATTGATATCTTTTTACCAACGCCGTAAACGCATGCTCTTCGCCTGCTTCAAGCACCCTGTTAATCAGGGTCTGGTCATCAAGGTCCATGGGTAGTTACCCGCCTGGGTGATTATTTATTCTCCAGCTTCCAGATCAATAGCTGTGCCAGACCGATGAAGAGCGGTATTAATCCGAGAGCTGCCGCTTCAATTCCGCCCATAATGCCGAAGCACGCAATCATACCCAGACCGATACCACTCATCACCACGCCCCTTTGTAAATTGCTTTTCGGCGTAACGTCTTTTTGCAGGCCTTTTAATACTTCGGGAGGAATGTCCTTGCCGCTGGTAACGTATTTATCAATTGTATCGTGCATGAGTCTTTTCTTGCGGTAGCTAAAAAACAGCACCGCAGCGACAATCATTATCGGCGTTCCAAATACAACGACGATGGCCGTCAATGGAATCAAAGCTTCAAGAAACGATATCCCATCATCCCATATACCGCGATCGCCTGTGTCAATATCAATCTCATGTTCATCGTTACTTTCTTTTATCTCCTGAA
>JBLIML010000136.1:0-10195 GCA_047638675.1 Planctomycetota bacterium
TGACCGAATTTCCAGGCAGGTAGACCTGCATTATGAGTTCAAGAATAATAATTTACTGATTGGCCCTGATACGCCTTTTTTCAGATCTTATAACGTTGGTTATCTAAATTTATCAAGAGAGACCACGGGTACAGTTACCGTCTCAACGCAGATTGCCTCAACCAGCTCCGGTGCCGAAGGAGGAGGAGGTGGTGGTGGAAATACTTCTACAACATCAATTAGCTCAGAATCTAATCAGAACTTTTGGGAAAACTTGACGGCTACTATTACCGCGATTATTGCCGATGGAGATAGCAGCGCCTCTTCTGACGCTGTAATCGTAAATCCGGATAGCGGAGTTGTATCTGTACGTGGTACCGCAAAACAGCACGCACAAGTTCAACGATTAATTGATCAGGTTCTGGAAAGTGTGCGGCGTCAGGTTTTGATCCAGGCGACTGTCGTCGAGGTAAGCCTAAGTGATCAATTTCAGGCAGGTATTGATTGGTCACTTCTGGACTTAAGCGGTACAGGTATGAGTATAGGAGCTAGCTTACTGGGTGGTGCCGGTTTTGTACTCGATGAAGCGAATAATGTCACCATTTCAAATCCGGGTTTACAGGGACCGCCAGTTACTAGTTCGGCTAATGTGGTTTCTTTCAGGAATCCCAATACAGGTGGTCTAAGAATAGATGCTGCCGTTAGTCTTCTGTCAGAGTTTGGCGACACCAAAGTTCTCTCCAGCCCACAGATTATGGTACTCAATAATCATACGGCGGTGCTCAAGGTAGTTGAAAATTTTGTCTATTTTGAAGTTGAACAGGAGATTGAATCCGGTAATGCCCTGACTGGAACCGGGCCATTACTAGCAACAACAACAACGGCGCGTACCATCCCGGTAGGTCTGGTGATGACCGTTACACCGCAAATTAGTAAAGATGACAGCGTCACTTTAAATGTCAGGCCAACGATTTCCTCAGTGATTCGTACCGAGCTCGATCCGAACCCGGGGCTAGTGCTGGTTCAAAACCGGATTCCCGTTGTTCGCGTGCGGGAAATGGAATCTATCCTAAAGGTGAATAGTCGTCAGGTTGCTGTTCTCGGTGGTTTGATGCAAGACACGATTAGAAGTCGGGATAAAAAGACACCGTTTTTAGCCGATGTTCCTCTGTTCGGGAATCTGTTTAAGTCAAGAGATCAAGAATCACTTAAAACGGAACTGGTGATTTTTCTTCGACCTGTTGTTATTCATGACGCCAGCATTGACGGCGATCTGAGCGACTTTAGACGCTTCCTGCAGGACAATAACTCGCAGTCCTCATCCTCCCTGAATAATCAGGAGTGAGTTTCCAATGAGTCTGTTGATGGACGCCTTGAAAAAGGCTGAGCAGGAAAAAAAGGAAGCTGCAAAACGCCAACAGGAAAGTGAAGGTTTCAATCAGCTTGAAACCGGGAAAGCGACACCTAAAGCCCTGGATGATACTGACACCTGGGGGCATGAGATTGTTGATGGGAGTACGACGGCAGAGATCCCCGGAATGGGAAACACCGGTCGTCACTCGACCACCGGGGAGTTACAGCTAGAGCCGATTACCAATATTGACGACACGGCAGAGATCCCAAATGTGAATCTTGCCAATGCATCTAGTTCTGTGCCGGAAGACCCTACTTTGAACGTCACCATGAGTGAGATTTCGTTAGCAGATTTGTCAAATGATGATATCGGTCTGGATGATGCAGATACGCCGGATGACCAGACTCATACCTCGATAGAAGAATTACAAACAGACAGTGCGGACTTGCTGGACGAGACTTTTCACGGCGTGGCCCTGAAAGGCGCAGATATTAATCCAGAACTATTTCAGGAAACGGTTCGGGGTGATGCGTTTTTGCCAGAGGACCTTGACTCAAGCACCTGGGGTGAAACCCTGCCAGGAATTCCCGCAGCTCAATTGGCAAAGGATATAGGCAGTGATGATCAACCGACGCCGGTAGCGGCGCAAACAGTATTTACCGCAACAGGCACAACCCAATCAGGGCCAGGCTTCAAATGGATCATCGGTGGATTGGGCTCGATGGCCCTGAGTGCATTTATTGTCTGGTATTACATTACTATCACTCCCATGAATAGAACGGCGCTTTCCCCTCAAATTGCTGAAGGGGTTGAGCATGTTGGACCACCGTTACACGAAACCCTGGCTCTTAATATCAAGCCCATGTCGGGGACATTGTCGGGTGATGTTGAAAGCGCAACAGATGATGCCGAACCGGAGCTGGTTGATGAAGACACTCTTTTACTTTCCACAGACAGTTCCGAACCTCCCTCATTAGATGAACAAGATCAGCCACCAGCAATTGTTGAGCAAAAGGGTTTAGATCAAGTTGGGGATATTGCGAGTAAGGGCAGCACTAATACCAGTGGTACTGCGAATGGCATAGTAATGGCAGAAAATCGGGGCACAGGCATTATTGACTCCATGCAGGAGAGTATTGCCGCGGAACCGTCTCTAATCAAGATTAGTCGTAGTAAAGCCCCGGAAGACAAAGGAAAAGGAATTAGAGATGCCTATTTTGCCTATCAGAAAGGCGCGTATGGAACCGCTATGGAAAAATATCAGCAAGCCCTGAAAGATTTTCCCGATAACCGGGATGCCTTACTCGGTTTGGGCGCCATTGCTTCAAACAAAGGAGACTATCAATCGGCCTATCGCTGGTATACGCGTGTATTATCGATTAATCCGCGAGATAAATTCGCAACCGCAGCGCTACTTAGCATGCAGGACAAATCAAGCTTATCGAATAGCGAAAGTATGATTAATTCTATGTTGCACGAGAGTCCCGATGCACATTTTCTTCACTTCACGTTAGGCAATATTTATGCGGCGGGCAGTAGATGGGCGGAAGCACAACAGGCGTTTTTCGATGCCTACAGGCTCAATTCCAGCAACGCAGACTATGCGCTGAACCTGGCCATCAGTCTCGATCATATTGGACAATATGGAGCGGCTCTGGATTACTATAATGCGGCACTAGAGTTGTCAGATAAGACGCCATCAAAATTTGATCCCTCATCAGTGATAAGACGAATCGAAGATCTAAACAAAGTGGTGGAACGCTAACATTGGCTGCACTTAAAAAAAATCGACGTCTCGGTGAGATTCTTGTAGACAAGGGAGTTACGACTCCCGATCAGATTGAGATCGCCTTAACAGAGCAAAAAAAGAGTAAAGAACCGCTTGGCCGAATTCTGGTGCGTCTCGGTTTCGCAACGGAGGCCATCATACGTGATGTTATCGGCGGTGTTATCGGCCAGGAAAGTGTCGATTTAAATCGTGCCGTAGCGGACAGCGAAGCGGTGAGCATGATTCCAAAGGCAATGGCAAGAAGACTGAGGGTTCTGCCAATAAACTTTGACAGTACGCGAGGACATTTAACAATTGCCATGGCGGATATTTTTAACGTCGTCGCTATGGATCAGTTAAACGCTCACGTCGCGGGAAGCGTGGAAATCATTCCAGTGCTGGCTGGTGAGGTGGAGATCGAAAAGGCCATCGATCAATTTTACGGTTTTGAGCTTTCCGTTGATGGCATTCTCAATGAAATTGAAACTGGCGAAATTGATTATCAAAGTCTCGATGCGGGAACTGCTGAATATAGCCAGCCTGTTGTTCGACTGGTTAATGCGCTGCTTTCCGATGCGGTAAAAAGGAATGCATCAGATATTCACTTTGAGCCGGAAGAAGGCTTTCTCCGTTTTCGTTATCGCATTGACGGTGTTCTACGACAGATACGCAGTTTACACAAAAATTATTGGTCGGCTATAGCGGTGAGGCTGAAGGTGATGGCCGGTTTGGATATCGCTGAAACACGCGCACCACAGGACGGCCGAATATCGCTTTCATTGTCCGGACGCCCGGTGGATTTTCGCGTTTCAACCTTGCCAACAGTCTGGGGAGAAAATATTGTGTTGCGCGTGTTGGACAGGCAAAAAGGCATTGTGCCGCTGGATAAGCTGGATTTACTTGACGAAGAAAAAACCACGCTCAAACTTATGGTGGCCAGACCAGAAGGAATAATTTTGGTCACCGGGCCGACAGGTAGCGGAAAAACGACCACCTTGTATTCCATTCTCAGTTACCTGAATACTGAATCTGTGAACATCATGACTTTGGAAGATCCAGTGGAATATCCAATGACAATGATCCGTCAAACCTCCGCAAACGAAACTTCGCGGCTGGATTTTGCCAGTGGTATTCGTTCTATGATGCGACAGGATCCCGACATTATTCTCGTCGGCGAAATTCGAGATGATGACACTGCAACGATGGCATTGCGCGCAGCCATGACCGGGCACCAGGTTTTTTCTACGCTTCACACTAATTCGGCCTTAGGCGCAATACCTCGTCTTTTGGATATTGGCGTGAAGCCTGACATTCTGGCAGGCAACATTATTGGCGTGATCGCGCAGAGATTGATTCGCCGATTATGTGACAGCTGTAAAGAACCCTATCAGTTGGGTGATCTGGAACGTAATCTACTTGGCTTGAAAGGCTCAGACAGACAACAAAACATATATCGGCCAAAAGGTTGTGTCCGTTGTGATAATCAGGGATACAAGGGACGTACCGCTTTAATGGAAGTACTGCGCTTTGACTCTGATATGGATGAGTTGGTGGCAAGACGAGGCACGCCAAAAGAATTATTGCGCATGGCCTTGTCTAAAGGATTCAAGCCATTGGCTGACGCAGGCGCTGAGCGCGTACGCGATGGATCTACAAGTCTTGACGAAGTTTCCCGCGTCGTTGACTTGACGAGCCGTTTGAAACAGGTCTAAACAATATGGATTTTTTTCAATACAAAGCAATTGACGACACTGGCCGGGTACATAACGGTCAGGTAGATGCAGCGAATATAGCTGATCTGGAAATGCGACTGCAAAAAATGGGTCTGGATCTTATCAACTATAAGGAAATAAAATCGCCTGCTCAAAGTACCTCTGCCAGGGGTGTTGGAAGAAGAGACCTTCTACTTTTTTGCTTTCATTTAGAACAAACATCACGCGCAGGCGTGCCTATTCTTGAGAGCCTTCAAGATTTGGTTGCCAGTACAGAAAATCCTCGCTTGAAAGAAATAATCTCCGCCATGACGGAATCGATAGAAGGCGGCAAGACGCTTTCCGAAGCAATGAAGGATTATCCCGGCGTTTTTACTAATGTCTTTTCCAATCTCATTCGCGCAGGAGAACAAACGGGTGAAATTGCCATGGTGTTTACCAAATTAAATGAAAACCTGAAATGGCAGGATGAGATGGCGAGTCAGACGAAGAAACTCATTACTTATCCGGCTTTTGTTGGTTCAGTCGTTATTGGTGTTGTGGTATTTCTTATGGTTTATTTAGTGCCCGAATTGTTAAGTTTTGTAAAGACCATGGGACAGGAAATTCCGATGCATACAAAGGCACTTATATTTGTATCCGATTTTTTTGTAAATTACTGGTATATACTTTTGTTAACACCAGTGGTGCTGAGCATCTCCCTTGTAATTGGCGTCAGGTCCAGTGCAGAGTTTGCGCTCACTATCGACGAATTGAAACTAAGAATACCAGTAGTGGGTCCCATCATAAAAAAAATTATACTGGCTCGGCTGGCCAGCTTTTTCGCCATGATGTACGCAGCAGGAATAACCATTATTGATTGTATCAGGACAGGTGAGCAGATAGCCGGTAATCGTGCGGTTGCCTTAGCGATGAATAATGTGGGTCAGTTAATAGCAGAAGGCAAAAGTTTGAGTGAAAGTTTTGCCTCTACCGAGCTTTTTCCACCACTTGTTTTGCGAATGATTAAGGTGGGTGAGAATACTGGTGCATTACAGGAGTCGTTGGAAAATATTGCTTACTTTTACACTCGCGATGTGCGCGAGTCTATCGAGCGTTTGCAAACGATGATCGAACCGGCGATGACTATCGTGCTGGGTTCTATTATCGGTTGGGTTATGTTTTCTATACTAGGTCCAATATATGATCTCATCGCTAACATCAAAATTTAGATACTTCGACCGCCGGGCACTATTTATAAGTGCACATAAAGCGGCGGTCTATCACTGGGATAAAGGGGAGATTGCCAATTCCTACCTGTTTGATATTAACGAGGAAGGTCGGCGGCAATTTGAACGCTATCTGACACAAACACCAAACAGTCCTTTTTATATCCTGGCTGATGTTTTTGAAGAAGAATATCGACGCGAGACAATACCTCACGTCTTTGGCCCAGACAGGCAAGCCCTTTTAAATAGAAAACAAGACAGGTTATTTCGAGATACCCCGTACACCTATACTGAAATACAAGGCCGTGATACGGAAGGGCGCCGGGATGACAATATCTTACTGACAGCCATAACCAATCCAAACTTGATAAAGCCATGGGTAGAAATGCTGGATGTCCATAAAATACCGGTCGCCGGTATTTACTCCTTACCTTTGCTTGTGAGTTCTTTACTGAAATCTCGATCGGAGTTGGCCAGCCACACTCTGGTGGTGAGTTTGCAAAGCATCAGCGGTTTGAGGCAGACCTTCATTCAAAAGGGTGAATTAAGGATTTCTCGACTAATCCAGATGCCGCGTTATGGAACGACCCCTTATGCGCCGCTCATAGCAGACGAAGCCGAAAAAATTCAACGCTATCTAAACAGTCTACGCCTGATTCCTGGCGACGAAGTGATGGATATTTGTTTCTTATTAACAGGTGATCTGGGCAAGGAGTTGAAGGAGGAGCTTGAAAAATCCGGACTGAGCAATTATCAAATAATAGACATAAATGAACTTGCCGCAGAATCAGGTCTACAAACCAAAGTTACAAGCCCATTTTGCGATCAATTGTTTGTCTCTAAACTGTTAAAGAACGCGCCAGTGAACCACTATGGGTCGCCGTCTGAGAGACGCTACTTTTCCATGAGACGCTTGCGTTATGCAATGTTAGCAACATCTCTGTTGTTGATGATAGCTGGTGTACTATGGAGCGGCTACAATCTTTTTAATGGCCTGTCTTCCAAACAGCAAAGCATTGCAGCTGATCTTAGAAAACAATTTTATTCAGCCAGGTATGACATGGCTCGTGAGCGTTTGCCGGAGACACCGGTGGAACCAATAGATCTCCAACAGGCAGTGGAGCTTTCTGACACTTTGGGTAAGTACAAGACCTCGCCGTTGGCAATGATAAAAGTAATCAGCAAGGGCTTAAATCGTTTTCCAGGTATTCAGCTAAAAAATATTCAGTGGGTTACAAGCATAGATCCCAATGTCGAGCTTGGTGGTAAAAGCGAGGTGAACACAAACAAGCAAAACAATATTGGCTTTAGTGGTGTTAGCTTCACTGATACAGGCTATCTGTTTTATCATGTAGCCTTTATTGAAGGCAGGCTGGATCCATTTGACGGGGATTTTCGCAAGGCAATCTCGACTATTAATGAATACGCTGAAATTTTACGAAAAGTTAAGTCGGTTCACGACGTGAGCATTATTACGCTTCCACTCGATGTAAGCTCCTCAACAAGTCTGCAGGGCAATACACAGTTGCAGTCCAAAGTGGCAGATTTCTCAATAAGACTGGTTGTAGGACTTGCTGATGAAGCGTAACGATATAGATTGGTCCATTTTACGAGGTTCTCTGATTATTTTCTTCCTGTGTTTAGTGATCAGCGCGTCCATACTGGTTGGCAGTTTTTACTTCAAGGACAAGATGCATAAGGAGTATCTGCGTAACGACGCCATGTTTCGTTCAGTGAGCAACCGATATTTTTCAGTTGATGAAGAAGAAAAGTTGATCAAGAAATATTATCCTCTTTTTGTTGACCTTTATAATCGTGGTGTCATTGGTCAGGAACGCAGGCTTAACTGGATAGAGGTGCTTCGCAATGCCGGTGAAGAAATCAACATTCCCGGGCTAAGTTATGACATAAAATCACAGGAGATTTACCAGCCAGGATTTAGTGTGAATCTGGGAAAGTATCAATTGTACAGAAGTATAATGAGTCTGGATATGAAACTGCTGCATGAAGGCGATTTGTTTCAATTGTTCCAGGCACTGGATAAGCATGCTCAGGGCGCTTTTAATGTTTCTACCTGCACCCTGACATCATCGGGGAAAGCAATCTCAGAAGACACTGGCGCAGGAAACCTCAACGTAAAGTGTGAATTGACCTGGCATACAATTAAGCTTGCTGATGGCAGGGAGTTAGAAGTTTGATAAGACACAGTCGTAAAATAATAATATTTGGTTTTTTGATTCTAATTGTTTGTGTAGGGCAGTCGACGATGGCTGCCGAAGAATTTGGGCGATTATTTACAACAGTCGAGCAACGAGCGCATCTCGATGAGTTGAGAAAAATCGATCCGGGCTTACGAATACAAGTTGAAGATCAAACATTATTGATTGAAGAAGACGTCGAAGAGCCTGAAGAGGTAGCGGCAGACACTTTGACCGTACGCGGACTTGTTTACAGAGGCGACGGAAGGAGTACCGCATGGGTAAATAATAGTAATACTTACGAGGGAGGTCTATCTTCTAAAAATATAAACATCGGCAAAATAGAATCTAACAATGTAGAAATAAAAATCCCGACGGCTGATTCTTCAGTGAAGTTAAATGTTGGACAATCATTTGATCCTCTATCCGAGAGTTATAAGGATCTTGTAGAAGGAGGGACAAGCGCAGTAAAAAATGTCAGGAATGTGGAAGAATGATGAGAGTTATTGGTACTGTAAATATCGATTTTCCACACACTTCATTTTTCTGGGTTTTAGGATTGTTAAATTATTGAAAAAAAGTGACAAGATGTATTTCAATCTGAATAGATTTCGGAAGCTTTCATTATTATTTCTATCAGGAGAGGAATTTGACTTGCCAATGATTACAGGCACTGATAAATATATGCGCTCTTGCTCAAACGAAAAAAAAAGACTGAAAAATCAAGGTTCGTAATTTTCTAGTTATGTACTGTTCCATTTCCAGCTATCATCGTCAATCAGGCACTGTGTTGCTGGCTTTTTTGATGATTTTTATTGTTGGCCTAAGCTTCGGTTTACTGAATAAACTGAATGCTAATAGTCAATCCAGGGTCTACAACACAAAAACCCAGGAAGCCCTGGCGCAGGCAAAACGGGCGCTGATTGCTTATGCGGTGACGTACTATGAATCAAATCCAGGTGAATTTGGGTTTCTTCCCTGCCCGGATGTAAGTTCGGCGGTTGGTACTGAAGGTAATCCAGATCCTAACTGCAGTGGTAAAAACATTAATAGTCTTGGGAAACTGCCCTGGAAAACGATTGGAACGCCCCCCTTAAGAGATGCAAGTGGAGAATGTCTTTGGTATGCAGTGTCAGGTGATTTTAAGGTCGCTGTAAAAACCGATATGCTCAATGAGGATACATATGGCACATTTAGCGTTACAGCAATCGATGGTGTCACCAGCCTGGCAGGAAATTCACCAGCAGACCGAGCCGTTGCCGTTATTATCGCTCCCGGAAAGGCTATTGGGAATCAGGTGAGGACAACAAACCTGGCGGATACTGAGGTTCAGATTTGTGGGGGCAACCATACACCGGTGAATTATCTCGAAGCCAGGGGTGGTTTTGATAACGCATCATTGCTGGGTGTTGCTGATACTATAGACACTTTTATAGCTGCTACCGACCAGACTGCGTTAGACAAAGATGACGCTTTAACAGATGTCAACGATGTTATGATATTTATCACTGCCAATGAAATTATGTCCAGGATACAGGCCAGGAACGATTTTGATGATAAATTTTACGATCAATCGGCAGTGGGTAATTTGACCAAAGTTCTGGCGGAGTGCGTCGTAGAGTATGGACTAAGTCATTCGAATACTTTGAATTACAGCTTACCGTGGCCAGCACCCGTTGATCTGATTGATTATCGTGACGATTCAGAATATGACGACGTTACGGATGCAAGTAACACGCTCTCTGGACGATTACCAGATAGCGTGAATGATAGTAGCACCACCATTGGTACCGTTAGAACCAATTTAATTACGCAATGCAGTCAGTTCGATAGCGCAGCTCCTGCAGTTGATGCTGAAAACCTGGCTCTATGGGAGAACTGGAAGGATCATTTCTTCTATGCGGTTGCAGAGACATACCAGCCATTAGTAGATAGTAGTAATACGGGTGTGTGTGGTAATGGCGCTAGTTGCATAA
>JBLIML010000137.1:0-10186 GCA_047638675.1 Planctomycetota bacterium
ACACGAATTTGAAGTCAAGAACATGCCGGTAACGGTCGCCGTTGACGTGAACGGAGAATCAGTACACCAATCCGGTCCTGAGCAATGGAAGGAGATTATTCTGACACGTAAATCAGCTTGAGAAGTTGGTTATTTAAACAGAAGGAATACTGCGATTCCATTAACTGTGCTATATCATGCTGCTTCGATTGTATAAATAAGTAGAAAAATGAAAATAATACCTGCGTTGCCTGAACATCTATTGATCGTCACTGTCTTGATGATAGTTAGTGCCTGTGATCAGAACACAAACAATGAGATGACACTGTCCACATCATCTCCGGTACAGGAAGTGCAAGCGATTACGCCGACTGCGCTTGAAGATGAAGCCACTGAAAATTTACAATTTAATATTGGCAACACCCAATATCTATTTGATGTGTCAAACCATTCTGCAGATGAAATGGAAGCCCTGTTATTCAGAGCAGAAGAAATAAGAGAGACACACCCTGACGGGTTTAACGATCTTGAAATTGTCTTAATCCTGCATGGACCTGATATCAATATTTTCAAACGGGAAAATTATATCAGACATAAACCACTTGTTGATCTTGCTGCCAAACTGGATTCATTTGAAATTATAGACATAAAAATATGTGAAAAGACAATGTCATATATGGGGATTGATCGTGATGAGATTCCTGCCTTCATTGAATCCGTACCCTATGCACCGGACGAGATACGACGATTGGGTGAGCAAGGCTACATAAGTCTTTAAACTACATTCCTTCGTTCCCGGCCTCTCGTTTTCTGTATCATCAATTAGATCAAAAATGCTCATACGCATCTAATTTCAGTGTCAGAGCCTGACCGTTTTCCTCTATCCAGCTAATGCCCTCACCAGAAGTTATTTCGCCTATGCAGGTGACGGGGTAACTCAGGTTCTTTGTCCTTTTTTCCAACTCCATTTTTTGATCGGCTGCAATCGTAAAACACAATTCATAATCATCGCCCGCTGCCAGTGCAATCTGCCAAATAGTATTCACGTCGGCAAGACTCTCCAACTCTTTACATACAGGCAGTTTCTCAAGTTGCACTTCCGCGGCAACTCCACTGGAGCTTAGGAGATGATTCAGATCGGCGGCCAATCCATCAGAAACATCAATTAAGGCGGTGGCGAGATTTCGAAGATGCTGACCAAGGTCAACACGAGGTTCTGGCCTATGTAAACGTTCCAGACAATGTGCCGGAATAGAGTCGTCAACAGGATTTTTCGCTAATGCCTTATAAGCGAGACCGGCTGTGCCGAGATATCCGCTGACATAAATCAAATCACCTGGCTTTGCACCACTACGGAGAAGACCTTGACCGGTGTCCACTGTCCCCATTATTTGCACCGTAATGGACAAGGGTCCGCGTGTGGTATCGCCACCAATTAAACTAATGCCGTACTTAAGGGCAATGTCGGCAAAACCATTGGCAAAGCCAGCTAGCCAATCTTCTTCAATCTCTGGAAGGGTCAATGCAAGCGTCGCCCAACGAGGCAAGCCACCCATAGCCGCAATATCGCTGATATTTACGGCCAGTGATTTATAGCCAACATCATAGGAAGTAGTGTTTGAGAAAAAATGGACCCCGTTGACAAGGGTGTCAACCGATACCAGTAAATCCTGATGATCAGGGACGTCCAATACTGCCGCGTCATCCCCTATACCGCAGGCCACATTGGTGTTGACTGGAGTCAATTCTGAAAAATAACGATCAATAAGATCGAACTCACGAATGGGCATGGTTCAGGTCTCCGTTCTGGAAAATTCCTCTTTGCGTATTTTATGGGCGGCCTTGTCCAGTATGCCATTAACATATTTATGTGATTGTTCAGCGCCGAACATCTTTGCCAATTCAATGGATTCATTCAAGACTACACGCCAGGGCAATTCCGGATGGTATAACAATTCATACATGCCTAAATGCAAAATCGCATTTTCCACCGGGTCAAGCTTCACCACCGGACGATCAAGCAGCGGGGTTAATTGTCCATCCAGTTCTTCCAGATGTTCTTCAACGCCTTTTAATATCTCGCGAAAATAGTCGATGTCGGCCTTATTCAATTCTGATCGATCATTTTCAAATTCGCGAATAATATCCAACATACTCTTCTCAGACATACCCCATTGATAAAGCGCTTGCACCACCGAACGCCTGGCACGAACTCGGGCATTAATAGAAGATTTCTTATTACTCGAAACACTCATTATTTTATCTGTCTGAACATACTATTTATTTCCACGACTATCTGTGCTGCCTCGCTATCTGTATCGTTACCTTCACGAGCAGATCGATCTGTTATCTGATCGACAAAATACATCTTTAAGATAGCAAAAATCATTCATCCTTGATTCACGTATCTCTGTTAACAGCGATTATATCGCCTGACTATTATTCACTATAAATGTCATGCGTCGATCCCTGCCTACCATGCGAGTATCGACCATTTCGAGATCCAGCTTCTCTTTCATTGTGTTGATGGAGGGCAAATGAAATAATCCTCGGCCACTATCACCCATCAACGTTGGCGCCTGGTAGAGGATAATTTCATCAACGAGCCCCTGCTCAAGCATAGCGCCAGATAACTCTGCTCCTGCTTCCAACAGTATTTCGTTGATTTCCTCTTGCACGGCCAAATACTGTATCACTGCTGCGAGAAAATTTTGATCATCTTGCGACATCACAATAACTTCCGCACCGGCGGCTTCGATTTCCATTTTGATCGATTCATCCGCATTCATCGTGAAAACCAGCGTTCGTCCAGCCAACGTCAACATTTTCGCACTCACCGGCAATCTCAATTCACGATCCAATACTACCCTCATGACTTGTCTTTGACCGATATCAATTTCTCTCACATCCAAACCAGGATCATCCGCCAACACCGTACCAATACCCGTCATTATCGCCGCGCTCCGTGCTCGCAGTCTTTGTACGTCCATTCTCGCGGCAGCTTCTGTTATCCATTTGCTTTCACCACTGGCCGTTGCGGTTTTGCCATCGAGGCTCATGGCCAGTTTGCATCTTATATAAGGTCGCTTTTCGGACATCCGCATGATAAACCCTTGATTCAATCTGACGGCATCTTCGCGCATCAAGCCTACGTGGGTTTCTATGCCAGCCTCTGCCAACTTAGTCAACCCTCGACCTGCTACTAAAGGATTCGGATCTGACACGGCTGCGATTACACTTGCAACACCGGCATCGATCAATGCATCGGTGCAAGGTCCCGTGCGTCCGCGGTGATCACAAGGTTCCAATGTGACATAGCATCTGCCGCCTTCAGCTTTACCCGATATTTTCTCCAGCGCGTTGATTTCAGCATGAGGTCCTCCAGCATACTCATGCCAACCTTCAGCAACAATATGTTCATCAAGGACAAAGACACATCCGACGCGGGGATTGGGGTGAGTGCTGTTCAAGCCGCGCCGGGCAAGTTGCAACGCGCGTGACATAAAAAAATAATCAGCTTCTTGCCACTTCAACTTTTTTTCTTGTCACTGTCGTTATCACCAGGAAGAAGATCAAGCTGACTCTTTTGTAAATCCGGTGGTAATTCATGCTCCAGACGCTCTATCTCTTCCAGAAATGCGCGTACATCTTCAAAACTATGATACACAGACGCAAAGCGCACATACGCCACCTGGTCTATGCCACATAACTCCTCCATCACCCAATCACCAATCTTCCGGGCTTTAACCTCGCGCTCGCCCATCGCACGTAGTTTGTGTTCAATGCGTGAGACGGCCAGTTCCACCCTTTCCATCTTTACCGGCCTTTTTTCCAAAGCCCGCATGATACCAGAACGCAATTTGTCTTCCTTGAATTGCTCCCGACGACCATCTGATTTAATAATCCTCGGGTAATTCAGTTCAGCCGATTCGTAGCTTGTGAATCTTTCCTTGCAGTCGGTACATTCACGGCGACGACGGATCTGATCACCCTCGCCAACCAGGCGCGAGTCGATAACTCTGGTATCCACACATGAGCAAAACGGGCAACGCATTTCATTTACCTTTTAACAGTTATTCAAACAATAGGGGTCAGACCACGGTTTTTTTAGCTTTTGATAATTACGCTTTTATTCAAGCTACATAAAACCGTGGTCTGACCCCAAATTTTTGCTAATAATAACAGACGGGAACTCAATGCTCCTCGACTTTAACAACAATTGACCCTCAAGCCCTCAGTGTTCATACATCGGGAACTGCCTGCACAAGATGCTCGCCTCACCACGCACTCTGTCGATGACCGATTCATCGCCCGGATTATCTATAATTTCACATATCAATTCAGCCACCTTGCTAGCTTCGGCTTCTTTAAATCCACGCGTCGTGATGGATGGTGTGCCAATGCGAATACCACTGGTAACAAAAGGTGATTGGGGATCATTTGGTACAGCATTTTTATTGACAGTGATATGTGCGCGTCCTAAAGCCGCATCCAGATCTTTACCGGTGATCCCTTTATCGATCAGATCCACCAAAAATAGATGGTTGTCCGTACCACCGGAGACTATCTTCACGCCACGTTCCATAAAGGTCTTCGCCATGCCCCGTGCATTATTCAAGACCTGTTGCTGATATATCTTGAACTCATCTTGCATCGCTTCTTTAAAGGCTACCGCCTTGGCTGCAATAACGTGCATTAATGGACCACCCTGATAGGCAGGAAACACCATGAAATTGATCTTCTTTTCAATCTCCTCGTTTGCTTTGCCCATGATCAGACCGGCGCGTGGTCCACGCAGCGTTTTGTGTGTTGTCGTTGTTGTCACATCAGCAATTTGAACCGGACTTGGGTACAAACCTGTAGCGATCAGTCCCGCCACGTGGGCGACATCGGAAACCAGATAGGCATCGATTTTATCGGCAATATCACGAAAACGCTGCCAATCAACAATGCGTGAATAAGCAGAGAAGCCAGTCATGATCAATTTTGGTTTGTGCTCCAGCGCCAGACGTTCGGCTTCGTCGTAATCTATTTCACCTGTATCCGGATGCAGACCATATTGCACTGCATTAAATATCCGACCTGAAACATTGACGGACGCGCCATGAGTCAGGTGTCCACCATGAGCCAGACTCATGCCCATTATGGTATCTCCAGGCTGACAAAGCGCCAGATATACGGCGCCATTAGCCTGGGAACCGGAGTGAGGTTGCACATTGGCAAAATCTGCACCAAAAAGTGCCTTCGCCCGATCGATAGCCAATTGCTCTACCACGTCGACATACTCACAACCCCCGTAGTAGCGCTTGCCGGGATAACCCTCAGCATATTTGTTAGTTAACACAGAGCCTTGAGCCTCTAGCACCCTTGGACTGACATTATTCTCCGAGGCAATTAGCTCAATGTGATCTTCCTGCCGCTGTTTCTCATTTTGCATCGCCGACCAGAGTTCATCATCAAAACCCGCAATGGCCATATCTTTACTAAACATTTGAAATTCCTCGGTGATTTATTTTGAAATGTTGGAAGTTTGTCGAAATTGTGCGTTCGATGCCACTACACAAAGGCAATGCATCTTCTGATAGCGTGGTTGCCAACAAGTCGAAAAACCAGGGCAGGTTATCAGATTACGGTGAATCTTGCATAAAAAGGGCCTGAATGGACTGCAGAATTCTATGCAATTGTCGATATAAAGAGCATTAAAGCCGTTCCAAAAGTCAGCGCTAAACCTGAATTAAATGAAGTAGATAGTCGGATCCCATAATAAAATGACAAAAACCCTGCCCATTGAGCACAGCCCAAATCACCTGAATCGTGTGAAAGAGAACTTTCTAAAGGTGAATCGCATGCGCCTGGCTCGCACTCAGGAATATCTGAATACAGAGCAAGGCCACTTTCTCGAACTAATTCCCCTGTTGTTTCATGTCAATCACCCGGAATTACCAGGTTTTGTCAGCGAAGAGACTGCCGCCGGAATTTCTCAGTACTCTCCCGCTTATGCCGCGCTTAAGGCCATGAAAACACTTTTCCCACAGGTCAAGCTGGAACGACGTGCCCATCATCAGATGGATATTTATTCCCTGTTTTGCATGGGCAGTAGCGGCACAATCGCCTACACCCGCAAGAGCGACTTCGACATCTGGTTGGTACATGCGCCGAGCTTGTCAAAACAACAGATTGAAGAGCTCACCGAAAAAGCGCGATACATTGAAACCTGGGCGATGAGATTGCGACTGGAAGTACACTTCTTCGTACTCGACACAGCTACCTTTAAACAAGGAAAGCATGAGAGTCTTTCAACAGAGAGCAGTGGTTCAGCACAGCATTACCTCTTGCTCGAAGAATTTTACCGTTCCAGCCTTCTACTGGCCGGTCGTTACCCAATCTGGTGGCTGGTGCCTGCTGAAGAAGAAGAAAACTATGATGACTACACCGCAGATCTGCTCTCAAGACACCTGGTGGATGAATTCGACATTATCGATTTTGGCGGCGTCGGTAAAATCCCAGCTAATGAATTTTTTGGTGCGGCGGTCTGGCAAATTTACAAGGGCATCAGCTCACCTTTCAAGTCAGTCATGAAGCTGTTATTAATGGAAGTTTATGCAAGTGAATACCCGCACATTGATTTATTGAGTCTGATGTATAAAAAGGCCATCTTCGAGGGCAACAATAATTTCGTCGACATTGATCCCTATATCATGATGTATCGTAAGATAGAATCTTATCTAATGACTCGCATGGATAAAGAGCGGCTGGATCTGTTTCGCAAATGTTTTTATTTCAAAATAAATATAAACCTGAGCAAAAAGCTTAAACTCTCGAATATCGACTGGCGTCGTGAGCTCATGACTGAAATGGTGCTGGACTGGGGCTGGGACGAAAACAAATTATCGACCATGGATGATCAGGGATCCTGGCGCATCGACGATGTCATCAAAGAGCGTCGCATGTTGATAAACACCTTTACTACCAGCTATCGTTTCCTTTCAGATTTCGCTCGTAAACACAGCGAAGTTTCACGTTTAAGTCAGTCAGAACTGAATGTACTTGGACGCAAATTATATGCCGCGTTTGAGCGAAAAAGTGGCAAGATTGAAGTTATTAATCGAGGCATCGCACCGAACATTCTCGAACACGAATTGTCTATCTGTCATGTCAACAATAAGGACAATCCCGACAGTTGGCTACTTTATCGTGGTAGCATCGATCCAGATGACCGCGAAAAACATGAGTGCTTAAAAAGAACAGAAAGTGTTCTCGAGTTAATGGCCTGGTGTCATTTCAATAAGATTATCAATTCCAACACGGCTCTTTCACTACGCTCGTCTGATTTGAGTTTATCAGTTAAAGAACTGAAAGATATCCACGCCGCCCTGGAAAAACTTTATCCAGATGGCAAGGTACCTCAGTCAGGATTTAAAGATCTGAGTCAGCCCGCACGCATTAATACGACTGGCTTATTTATTAATATTGGACTGAATTCGACACCGGCAAGTAATAATGAAGAAAGCTATTTGTCCAGTAGCAGGGACGATGCATTGAGTTACGGTGCCCTGCATGAAAACCTGACCAAATCATTTGACCTCGTAATCACAACCACCTGGGAGGAAGTACTGATATTTCATTATGAGGGCATTGAGGGATTGTTGCAGTGCTTAAGCGAATACCTGCGCTGGGCTCCCTTACAATCAAGAATTGCACCACCTGCCATCAATGCTTTTAGCTTTTCATCGACCTATGCGAATAATATCGCCAATCGTATAGAGGAACTTTTCTCGGCAGTTATCAACACGTATTACAGTCATCCCACTGCGGAACATACACGTTATATTTTGATGATTGAAGATGTTTACTATATCTGCGATTACCGAAAAGACACACTTCATCACGAAAAAATAGTCAGTTACCCTTACCTTGTCAAGCGACTTGCAAGTGCAAAAACGGACTTTAGTCCGGTGGTATTCGATAAAAACACGGTCTGGCACACACCCCTGGCTGACATATATAAAATCAATCGCGCCGGTATAATTCAGATGTTCTACCTGATCCATAACAAGACCGTGACGATATATATTATCGATGAACGAGGCGCCCTGTTCATACAACAAATACCTTTTCACGATAGCCAGTCTTTAATAAATCATTTTACCCAGTTTTTCGGCTCGACAATCAAACGTCGAAATATTCTTTCTCTGGAAACCGAACAAGATATTGAAGACATCCCTATGGAGTTTTATCAACTTAAAAAAAGCGGCACACACAACTATGGCATTACCCTCATTGAAGTTAAACCCGGCATGAACGCCCGAAACTACTTCAATATTCAGGTTATGGGTAATTTACACGATGACAAGAAAACTACACTGACGATCTATTGCGATGACGAGGAGTTCTCGTCTCTGGAACACGGCAATAATCTATTCAAGGCCGTAGCCAGCCACATCCTTGAAGGTCGCGTCAGTAAACAGAGCTATCCCATTTACATTACCGATATTGATTTATCTCGTAGCCTTTTATTTGATCCGGAAATCGACAGCTTACAGACCGTACATTTCCTCAAGTATAAAAAACGCATTGAGGACAAACTGAACACAGCCCTCGCCGAGCTTTAGGTAAAGCCCCGGTTCCCACGGTCTTCGTGGGAATCCATACCTGAGTTGGGAATGTTTTCACCACTATAGAAACCGCAGAAACAAGACAATGGCAGACATTCCCACGCAGGAACGTGGGAACGAGATCGCCTCGACAATTTATTGAACACGACCCTGACTGAATGTTAAGTGAAGCTCTGGTTCCCACGGTCTCCGTGGGAATCCATACCTGACCTTCACTCAAGTTCACAAAGAGACAAGCCGAGTATTCCCATGCAGGCAGATAAAGCATAAATCCCGTATAATCTGCCCTCCTGGAGAACTCGAGTGAGATCATCGATGTCAGATACTGATAAATTTTTTAGCCGCGCCAATGAACTATTGGAAAGATTGGAGAAACATCTACCCGCAGATAATTCGTTTCTACAATTAAATGAGGCTACGGCTAACCGTTGGCGCAGGGAAAACGGACGCGCACGATTGCAGGCAGTCAAACAACTCAGTCAGATTCGGCTTGATGATCTTCAATGCCTGGACAGACAAATTAATATCATCAGCCAAAACACTCGACAATTTCTAAATGGCTTACCAGCCAACAATGTCCTTTTATGGGGGCCAAGAGGTACGGGAAAATCGTCTTTGATCAAGGCGATTTTAAATGAGTATGCTGATGACGGATTACGACTCATTGAAGTTGAAAGTCAACATCTTGTCGATTTGCCGGACATATCCGAACTTTTGTACGAGGCGAAAGGCCGGTTTATCATCTACTGTGATGATCTTTCCTTTGAGTCCAATGATGCCAGCTATAAAGCGCTTAAAGTCATACTCGATGGATCAGTGAGCGACACGCCAGATAATATACTTATCTATGCCACATCCAACCGTCGGCATTTAATGCCGGAATACATGAGTGAGAATCAGCAAAGCCAAATGATAGAAGGCGAGCTCCACATGAGCGAAGCCATCGAAGAAAAAATTTCTTTGTCGGAGCGATTCGGTCTGTGGCTATCGTTTCACCCCTTTAATCAATCTCAATACCTCAGCATAGTTGATCACTGGATTAACAAGCTCAATGCCGGTGATGACAATGAAGACCTCATGCACAAAGCCGCACTTAAATGGGCCCTGGAACATGGTTCGCGCAGCGGTCGTGTTGCCTGGCAATTTGCCCGTGATTGGGCGGGTAAAAAACAACTGGCACAACTTTAAACCAAATCGAATCTCTTCACAGAAACCCTGGTTCCCACGGTCTCCGTGGGGATCCCTACCTCCGTTAAGAATGTCTTCACCACCATGGGAACAGTAAGAACAAGACAGTGATAGGCATTACCACGCAGAGCGTGGGAACGAGTGCTTGCTACTCTTCACGTATCAAGACCCTGTCGAATCTCGTCACAGAAACCCTGGTTCCCACGGTCTCTGTGGGGATCCCTACCTTCGTTAAGAATGTCTTCACTATCATGGGAACAGTAAGAACAAGACAGTGACAGGCATTACCACGCAGAGCGTGGGAACGAGTGCTTGCTACTCTTCCTTATCAAGACCCTGTCGAATCTCTTCACAGAAACCCTGGTTCCCACGGTCTCCGTGGGGATCCCTACCTTCGTCAGGAA
>JBLIML010000138.1:0-10155 GCA_047638675.1 Planctomycetota bacterium
GGCAGCACAGGAAGTTGAAAGAATACTTCAGCATCCAGCGCCGGTGTGTTTGTTAGATGGTTTTGGCGATAATTCTGTTAATCTTGAATTGAGACTCTGGATCGACGATCCACATAATGGTTTTTCTAATATAAAAAGTCTGATTTTGCTCAATGTCTGGGAGAAGTTTCATGATCATGGGATTGAAATCCCCTACCCTCAGCGAGATTTACATATCAAGAATCCCATCGAAATAAAGCGCAGTTCCGATTGAACTGTTTTCCTGGTGTTTATTTTTTCTCAGAGGTTAACTTTTAATTATGCAAAATGAAAAAATCAAAGTCTCAATGACTGAAAGTGGAAAGACCATGGATGTTGTGGTGCTTAGTAAGCGGGCAGATCTAATCCAGGTGGTCATCGGCGAAGGCGTACACAGCGTTTCCTGTGACATGAGTCCAACGCGAAGCAAAGAGGCTTATGTCGGCAGCGTAATGGGCAGGGAAATTGTCTACGAGCGCAGTCGTGATAAGGTTAAAGCTGACCTTGATTCAATCAATCCTGACTTGAAAAAATCCAGGCGATTTTAGTCACTCAAAACGGGGATGAACAGACCGGGTTTATTTATTTCATCTCGTCTGCTACACCAAGAATGAGTGCGGTGGCACAGCTAGGTACAAAACTGTCCGGTGCACCTGTACACCAGTTAATATCGTTACTTTGTGGCTTGCTATAAATCGGTTTCGCGCCATCGTTACGGCTGCAGGGGCAACGCGTGCAGGTGCTGGCACCACAACAGTCAACATAAGAAATAATATAGTTTTTATTATCTGCTGGATTACGACAGGTACCATTCCAGTGAAGTATGCCCGGTACCGTTCCAGGCGGGCATGAATTGTGTGTGCCTCCACAACAGGCGCAGAGCGTGCCGTCCAGACCACAATAACGCCAGTAATTACACGAACTCGGATCCTGGGTGTCTTCCTGACTAGCCTCTTCGTTCTCAGTGGCACGGGCCATGCGAGCGAAGGGCAGTAAAGGAATTGTTTCAGCACCTAACATTACAATCGCTAGCCTGCTTAGAAAAGCACGACGCGATGTTCTACGTGCAATTCCACGTGAATATTTTTCTGTAAATTTATTGAATAAACTCATCTTAATTAATTTTTCCAGGGAAGCTGCAAGACTGTCGAAAACGCCGCTACGTGCTCAACAGTACGCAAATGCGAGCCATCGAGTGCATCATAAATATCTAAATCGGCGCCTCCAGCAGAGGCAAACAACAAAGGTTTTGAATCCTGACTGACCTGAATGGATATAGCAGGCTCACGAAGTTCAATACGTTGTACTCGTTTTCGTGCACTCAGATCATACACCCAGACTTCCGTTCCTGGCAGTTCCTGTGAATGTTCATCACCTTGATGCATAAGGACATAGAGTCTGTCGTTTACTTCATGCGCGGCGATGAGCTGTAGACCGCCTGTGCGCCAGGACGCCGATCGCTGTGTTGCGTTTAGCAGTGACCATCGATCGCTTTTAATTTCTCCTTTAAGGTTTGTTAAGGAGTGGACATAGCTGCCATAAGACACATAAATCCATTGATTTCCCACACGTACTGCATCTTCCTGTATCGGATCAATCCGGGGATCAAAGAAATGCTTATTGATTGATTTTCGTTTGAGCAAACCCGACTCATCAAGTTCTACGCTCAAAATTCCACCGTCAGCACATAAAGAATGAAATACCCTTGCACTGTCAGGATAGGCAAGTACACAGCCTGGTATCTCAATTTCCCCTACAAAGCTGCGCTTCTCAAGATTGACCACACTGATCGACTGCGAGGGGGTGTAGTTATAAATAAGGAGAAAACGATTATCGTCGGTCAAAGCAGTATGAAACAAGGTCGGCGCGCCTACGCCTCGTTTCGCTGGAATGGGGATCTCGCCGACCGGCTGTAGGGTAGTTGTATCGTATATTCGGACGATGTCTGTACGTTCCCCGCGCACGCCACGAGAATAATAGGTTTCCACAGAATAAATCGAATGATAGTCCGAAGGCAAAGCCAGCGTCATGAAAAACACGCCGGTAGTTAAGGCGCCGAGATACTTTCCTGTATCACCATCAACGAGCGCTGCACGACCTGCTTCAATTCGCTCAAAAGAAGCATCGTTTACCCACAGCCAATGTACTTCCGGTTTTTCTGTCAGTACTACACTCGTTATTTCTTCATGTTGTGATTCGGCAATTATGGGTGGTGAGCAGAACGCGATACCAACTAGTGAAACGCACAAACAGCTTGATCGTCTCAGCGAAGAAAACCAGGCAATCATACTGTTTTTGTCAACCATCGTATTAGTAAGCCGCTGAAGTAAGGTCGGGTAGTAAAAATAACATGTCTACTCAATTAATTGCATTTTTTATCGTGTGTTATCCCTTGTCACCTGTCTATTATTCGAAATGTGAAAACCCTTATTTCGCGATAGCACGCTAGCGTTGTATTCATCACCCGGTCGGTAAGGGACCAGATGTGGAAAAATTTCGTAATACATTAGCGGTAATCGCAGAGACATTATTACGATAATTGTTGTTCGACAGCGCACCACTCCATGCGATGGAACCCGTGGAAAATACCGCACCGCCGTTTGGATATTCGAAAAAAACCATGTCAGCACGCACACGCGGATCCACCGTGCCACCCTGCAAGGAGTTACTCATCAGCACTTCCTCTATGACATGCTGATAGGAATCCGAATGGCCAAATGAGGACGCCAATAGCAAAGCATGCGCGGGGGTACCGAGGGCATGATCAAAACGATCCAGTTCAAAGCCTGCGGCACCATGACGCATAACCAATGACTCAAAATCGCCGATCACCTCCTCCTCGATACCTTCAAAGATGAAGGCCGCGCGCGGATCGTAACTAGCCGCCTGCCGACGATAGGGACTGCTGGTATCGTAGCCCTGGGCAGAAAAACCGACACCAGCGAGTTGTTGCGGTGCCCGCCCACGCCAGCGCCACAAGCCACCACGTTCACCCGAGAAGTTGTGGTACAACTCACCGGGTTCATGCTCCCATGCCCGGATCCCATCAGCGCGCCGGATCTCAACGGCATGCGTTCGGCCGGGCGCAAAGCTGGTTACCCAGTAAAAACCGTTGCCACCGATATAAACAAGACGGCCACCCTTATTCAAATATTCCTGCAATGCATCCAACATTTCATGCGACCAATATTCGGGATGCGTTCCGGTGACGATGGTTCGATAGGGTTCAAGCAAGGCCTTGCCCGTTTCATGTAAGAGATGATCGGTGATGACATCATAAGAAAATTGCTGGGCTTCCAGCCAATCGACGAGGTGTAGATCGGCAGGAAATTGATGAGGGGTATCGAGTACGGCATGATAAAAACCTGGCCGCATATTAAGAAGTGGACGTCTGGTTGATGAATAACACACGCCGCTGCCATCAGCATGCAAGTCATAGGTGCTCAAGAGATTATTCTCGAAGCAATAATCGTAAGCGTCCTTGTTGATGCTCAAATTCTTGTTGGTGAATAATGAATCAGGTCCGTCAAGCATGCGGTCGTTTGCATAGGCAAGATAACTCGCGGTCGGTACAAGAAAGGCGATGTCCGCACTCGGCTGACCCGGTTTGGCACAAACGAACACAGGAAGATAATCGTCTGCATCATCCGCTTGTACATGCGCCGCGTAAATTCCGCTGGGCAAATCGGCTGGGACCTGCCAGGTAAAATCTGCATCCCAGTGAGCGTCTTCCAGGTCGTCATCGTGAAAATGTATGGCTCCGTATTGAGCAGGATTTTGCTTGAAGTTACTTTCATCCCCACTCCATGCATGACCCGTCATCGCGCGAGCGGGCATTTGCAAAGCACAGCCGTGCAGAGCATTACCCGATTCATCGTAAACATGGGCGCTGTCGAAATCCCGCGCAAAATTCCACGCAGCGATTACGGGTCCCGCGACATCTTTCCAACCATCGCGTTGAACAACATGCATTTCGTCAATCGTAAGTGCGCGCCCGAACAAGGTGGGCGCTTCGAGTTTGCCGTTGTAATGACAGGTGCTGAGTAAGCGGTTCTCGATCTCTCCCTCATGGCAGGCGGCCATTAGCAGAGGTTTAGAGCAATGGACATAGCTTTCATCGATGCTATGGGACACCTCGGCACTGGACTCGTCGTGTGGCCATACGGTCAATGCTTGTTGCAAAATCTGTACGCTACCGCTACTCGCATCGAAAGACGCCGCGATGAAATACCAATGCCGCATAAGTAATTTTGCGCCGCTTTTCACTTCGTGGACGCGCTTACCATCACCCAGTCGCAGAGCCACGCCGCCATGATCATCAATCAGAACGGCAAAACCACTTTTCGCCTGTTCATCCCATTTTCCGAGGATTCCCTGCACGCCTTTGTCCGGGGTCGTTGGATATATCCAGGCAGTAAAGGTAAAGGATTCGGCTGCGATGAATACGGGATTGTCCTCTACGATAACACTGGAACCAGAACGAATGGACTGCACTCGCCCCGGATAAGCCCCCTGAATATTTGAAGCAAGCTGTTCTGTTTTAAGACCAGGCCCGCTGGGGTTGAGATCTCCATGTATGAGGCGAACGATTTCCGCATGATATTCCGGGAATTCAGAACCGACCATGAATTCCACAGTTTGACCGGGAGCGCTAGTGAGCGGATTGCTGTAACCCGTTAGCTTTATCGCCATTTTTTCTGGTTCCTTAATTTATATGGGTGTTCAGCAGAATCTACGGGTTAACAGGAAAGGTGGATAAAAAACACCGTCATTCCCGCGTACTTTTGGCGGAGAAGTGGTGCATGGAAGCACCGTATACGGAGCTAAGGATGCAAATCCAGTTAAACAATTGATCCTATTTAATTCGTATAAACATTTACACAACGAGCTGTTCATTTATCCTGATCCCTTTTTCTCCATGGATTTCCATCCTTTGGTTCGTAAACGCTACCTCCATGTAGCACTACTCCGCCAAAAGCACGCGGGAATGACGAGCTTTGTTTTTTCAGGCTCAAAAGAATATTATATTTTCACCCACAGATTCTGCTGAAGACCCATTTATATAAGGCTGAAGCATCTACCCTCATGCATCAACTACCCTTCATTTTTCAGTGCTTTTAGGCTCAGAAGCGTTAAACTATACCTCGTAAATTGACTTTCTTCTACAAGCGATAGCTACGACTGAAAACACGCTGACCCCGGGATAATAAAGCCATGAGAGATAATGTGCAGAATAATTGGAATCGATTTATCTCGATTTTTAACTCCATTAATGTGAGTAAGTCCAGATCGACGCGAGGCCACTGTCTTTCTTTGATTATATTAACAGCGCAACTATTAATAGCCTCACCTCTGGTCAATTCAGCGCAAGAAAAAGCAGATACCGTATTAAGCAATGGCTATGTTTACACGGTAAATAAATCCCAGGCACTAGCTGAGGCAATTGCAATAAGTAACGGTCGAATCGTCTACGTTGGCAATAACGAAGGCGTGAGTGATTATGTCAGCGTGGCGACGAAGGTGATCGATCTTGAAGGACGGATGGTCATGCCCGGTATCAACGATGGCCATTTACATTTTCTCGCACTGGGTACTACGCTGCAGTGTAGTCTCGACTATGAAGCTTTGACCATGGTAGAAGTACGCGAGCGAATTACCATTTGCGTCGAACGTTCAGGCGATGCACCGGTTGATAGTTTACTCAACGTCTTCAATTGGGCCTGGCAAAAAATAAAACCGACCGGAGCAACATATTCAAAGGCCGATCTTGATAAGATCTCGACCCAACGTCCTATTGCACTTCGCGCAACGAATACCCACGTGACCGTAGTTAATTCCCGCGCGCTCAAACTGGCCGGCATTACAGTCGACACAGCGGACCCACCCGGTGGCAAGATTCAACGCGATGCAAACGGCATTGCCACCGGTGTACTGGTGGATGCCGCGCAACAGCTTGTCTTCAAATTCACCACGCCCTTGACTTCCGAACAGACTCGTCAGGCTGTAGTAAGCGCAATTAAGGTCATGAATGCAAAGGGCGCCACCTCATTCATGGAAGCAGGCGTAAATGAATCGACACTTCAGGCTGTGCAATCACTAAAAAGCAGCAACGATCTGACCATTAGAGCAAACTTCTCTATTCATATTTCTCCGGAAGACGCCAAAGATCCTCAAGCCGTATTGAAGCGGGTGGAAGCTTTAAAAAACAAGTATTCAGATCGCGAGTTGAGACCATCACCGGGTATACAAGTTGGCACTCTCAAACTTTTTATTGACGGTGATTTTATGAGCCCATCGCTTCGAGGCGCTTTCATTGAGCCCTACGTTAGAAATCAGGGTACAGCTGACGAGCCGCTGTGGGAATCAACAGGAAATTACGGCGAACTGTACTTCCCTGCTAGCTTGCTGACACCCTTGATGCAAGTTGTCGACAAGGCAGGCTGGCAAATCCACGGTCACGTCAATGGAGATCGCGCCATCCGCTCGGTTCTCAATTCGGTGGAGAAAGTGCAAATGGCCAACGCGACTGGCAAAGAGATTAACAATCGGCGTCACACCTTCACGCATTTGCTACTCATTGATGACGCCGACATCCCGCGTTTTGCCAAACTCGGTGTGATCCCAAGTATGTCTCTGCAATGGCCGCAGCGGGACGAATACCACCTGGATCTTACAGCGCCTTATATTGGTCCAGAACGCTTTTCGCGTATCTACGCAACACGACCACTTTTGGAAAGTGGTGCACGCCTGGCCTACGGAAGCGACGCACCTGTCGATCCACTCAACTACTGGTATGCATTGGAAATTGCGGTCACTCGAAACGGTGAAGGACAGGGAAAGTACGCCGGCCCCTTGAACGCTGACTATGCCGTTACTTTAGAGCAGGCCATTGAGGTATTCACTATCAATAGTGCTTTCCAGTTAAAACAGGAAAAAATAAGTGGCTCGCTGGAACCAGGCAAATTCGCCGATTTAATCGTTCTCGACCGTAACCTATTCAAAATCCCCATCACTGATGTCTCGGACACCCGGGTATTGATGACGATGGTGGGAGGAGAGATCGTTCACCAGGCTGGTTTCTGATCATGCTTCGAACTTGACCGGACATTAAATTTAGCGAGGATCCAATTTATTGATACTATACACAGCTCCGACATCGACCAATCGCTGGGATTAAACCGCGTAATGATAAACATCAGCGAAAGTATAAGCCGTATGAGAAAAGCTTACCTTTGTGCGCCCATATTAATGGGAATGATGTTTATCGTGACAAACACACAAGCTGAACTCCCCATTGAAGAAATCGGCAGAACAACACTTCCTTCGCAACCGGATCCGCATTGGGTCTGGGTGAGCGATGTCGTGGTCAATCATCTTGAGGCGGGCAAGGCTTTTCTGATCGACGGTGATTCAGGCGATTTTCTTGGTATGTTAAGTACTGGCGTTTTGTTCATGGCCTTGAGTTTGCCAAAAGACTATGCAGAAATTTATTCTGCCGAAACCTATTATTCCAGGGGTGTCAGAGGCGCGCGCAGTGACGTCGTCGTTGTCTACGACCCTGTTACACTATTGCCAAGCGATGAAATCGCGATCCCCAATAAACGCGGTACTAATTTTTCGACTTCCTTGAATACACAATTAACGGATGATGATAAATTTATGCTGGTTTACAATTTCACGCCAGCCCAAACTGTCAGTGTTGTCGACGTCAAGCAGCGCCGCTTTCTTGGCGAGATTGAAACTGCGGGCTGCGCCCTGGTCTATGCGTCCGGTGATCGGCAATTTTTTTCGCTTTGTGGTGATGGTGGATTGTTAAGTGTTCATCTTAGTGAGAAAGGAACAACACTCAGAAAATACCGCAGTAAACCGTTTTTCGATGCTCAAAATGATCCTATACAGGAAGATGGTGTTCGCGTTGAGGATCAATGGATTTTTGTTTCCTACGGTAACAATGTTTACACAGTAGATGTGGCAGGTGAACAACCGCAGTTTCCTGCTCACTGGTCCTTACTCAATGATTCAGAACGCGCAGAGGGCTGGCAAACGGGCGGGCTTCAGTTACTTGCAGCGCATTCGAGCAGTCGACGATTGTATGTCGCGATGCATCAAGGCGGTTTGTATTCACAGGACGATGCCGGCACCGAGATCTGGGTTTATGATATTGATACGCATAAGCGTTTACAACGCATCAAAACAAAATATCCTGTCACATCCATCCATGTATCAGAAGATGATCAACCTTTATTATTTACACTCTTTGCCGAACGTCCACAGTTAGATGTTTATGATGCACGCACTGGTGATTTTTTACGTAGTGTCGAACAACTGGGATCCACACCCATGGTTTTGCAAACACCATGGCGTGCCCTTAGCCATAAATGAAACACTGCGAGGTGAATTAATGAAACGTTTAGATGCCTGGTCGGAAACGGCGTGTCGGAAAATAGCACAGAGAAGTTCTCGCCGTGGCTTTCTCGCTGGCGCGACAAAGCTAATGCTCGGTGCGACAGTACTGCCCTTATTACCGGTTGCTCGGGCTGCGAGTACGGGTCCAACAGCCGACGCGATTTCTCTGGACGCGGATCCTGGTGATCCTCGCTCGTGCGATTACTGGCGTTATTGTGCCTTCGACAGTTATCTCTGCTCATGTTGTGGTGGCAGTCACAATAGCTGTCCACCGGGCACCGTGCCAGCAAAAATTGCCTGGATAGGTACCTGTCGTAACCCCGCCGATAACAAAAATTATTTAATTTCCTATAACGATTGTTGTGGCAGCAGCAGTTGCGGACGTTGCCCCTGTTCTCGTCATGAAGGCTCCAAACCTATCTACAGTGTATCCCAAAGTAACGACGTTAACTGGTGTAGTGGCACCGACTATAGCTTTCTGCCGACCTGCTCCACCGCCGTTGTCATCGGCGTCGCAGCCGATTGATTGCTGCACATTAAATAACAGGAAATTGAACCTTATCTCTTAGACCCGAACTGGAAAAAACTATGACCGATACCGTACTTTATGAAACCTCAGGAGCCGTCGCGACCATTACACTGAATCGACCGGACTCTCTGAATTCCTTCGACGCAGACATGCGCGCCGATTTGTTAGACGCTACCGAAAAGGCCAGAGATGATGCCTCTATACGTGCTGTTGTTCTGACGGGTGCCGGACGCTGTTTTAGTGCTGGCGCTGATTTAAAAGCGGGTTTTAAAACCGGAAAAGATGTCGAACTTATGCTGACGCAAGAGTACAAACCCAGTTTGATCAATCTTGCGGAAATGGAAAAACCCGTCATAAGTGCTATCAATGGCTTTGCAGCGGGTATTGGCTTGTCCTATGCCATGGTTTGCGATCTCAGTATCATCGGCGAGAAAGCCTTTCTGCTTTCCCCTTTTAGCACCATTGGTCTGGTGCCAGATGGCGGTGCCAGTTGGTTGTTGGCTAACGGTATTGGTTATAAACGTGCTTATGAAATGGCTATTGAAAATGAACGCGTGTCTTCCCAACGCTGCCTGGAAATGGGATTGGTCAATAGAACAGCGCCTGATGATGCGCTATTGCCGACTGCACTGGCGTGGGCGGAATCATTATCTAAAAAGGCACCCCTGGCACTGGGCCGGACGAAAAAACTAATGCGACAGGCTGGTACGATGGACTACGCAGATGCCATTACGAGCGAAGCCGCATTACAGCACTTTTGTATTGACAGTCTGGATTCTCGCGAAGGCATCACCGCCTTTCTGGAAAAACGAGAAGCTGATTTTAAAGGCGTGTAATGCTGAATTACGTTTTTTTTCTAACTGACCCTCAAGGAATTATCTCATGAGTCATCAAAGTCGAATTTGTGCAGTATTTTTCGATGCACAAGCATCCACCTATGAAGCCTCGACCACTTTTTGGAGTGGCGCATTAGGTCGGGATCGCAAACCCGATTCAGACAATATGTATACAACGCTAACTGGGGATATTGAGGTTGTGATCCAGAATGCCAAACCTGAGCATGAGGGCATGCACCTCGATATGGAAACTGACAACGTTGAAGCAGAAGTCGCTCGTCTTGAGGCGCTGGGCGCGCGCAAGAAATACAAAATTAAAGATTGGTGTGTGATGGAAGCACCCGGCGGTCATGCCTTCTGTGTTGT
>JBLIML010000139.1:0-10097 GCA_047638675.1 Planctomycetota bacterium
TCTGTAAAAATATCGTTGACGCCCATGAAGGCACAATTACGGCTGAAACATCTTCGCTGGGTGGATTGAAAATATCCATTAAATTGCCCAGAGACTGATATGACTGAAACTCACAAAAAGCTAATCCTGATTGTTGAAGATGAACCACAGCTGGCTGCAGTGATGAGCGAATATTTGCAGCAGTCAGATTATGCAACAAGCATTATTGATCAAGGCCTGGAAGCTGTCTCCGCTGTAAAGGAATTCAAACCGGCACTGATTGTGTTGGACGTGATGCTACCTGGTCAGGACGGTATGTCTATTTGCAAAGATGTACGCAGCTTTTCGAATGTGCCCATCATCATGGTAACTGCCAGAGTTGAAGAAATTGATCGTTTACTTGGCCTGGAGTTGGGGGCAGATGATTACGTATGCAAACCTTTTAGCCCGCGTGAGCTTGTAGCGAGAGTAAAAGCGGTATTGCGTCGTACTGAGAATAGCGGCGAGCCTTCTGCCACCGATATTAAGCTTGATGAAGATACGTATAAGGCCAGAATTAATGGACAGTATTTGGAATTAACGGCGGTAGAATTTCAATTGTTAAAAAAATTACTGTCCGAGCCAGGGCGTATTTTCTCCCGCAACCAACTGATGGACAGGATCTATAGCGATCATCGCATCGTCAGCGATCGTACTATTGACAGTCATATTAAAAAGCTACGAAAGAAAATAGCCGGTGTTGATGCCGAGAATGAATACATTCATTCTGTTTATGGGGTCGGTTACAAATACGAAAATAGCAACTAAGCATTTAGCTATTAGCAGAATTCGGGAAAATTTCCCGCAATGGCACCGCAGTCATAGCTAAAACTTAAGGAAAATCGACTTTCAGTTCCTCATTTCTTCCACATTCGGAATGTAATATTTCAGCATTGCTAAAGTCATACTCTGTGTGTACGTCGCCTATATGGGTTTATTAGGCAACATTTACCATAGAGATACTTAGGAGGGATGCGAAATGTTTAAATCGAAAAACAGGAAGAGCCTGTATTTATTCCTTGGGTTGTTTTTAATGGCAACGACGGCAAATGCGGCAGCGCAATCAGATCGTCGTTCCGATAAGAATCATCAGAATAATAATCGTGGACATAATAGTACTAAGCAATACTCCAACTACGGTCATCAAAAAAATAATAGCGGACATAATAATTCGAAGCAATACTCCAACTACGGTAATCAGAATAATAACCGTGGACATAATAGTTCGACGCGACATTCCAATTACGGACGCAATTATTCAAATGGATATTCCAATAGCAACCATCACTATAACTATGGAGGGTATAATAGTTCATATCGCAATAATTACTCCGTCGGTCAGCGCAGGTCTCTGTTGCCATTGGGTTACCTTGCGCTGAGTTTGGCGGGTTTAAATTATTATTATCATTCCGGTTCCTACTATCAACGGGTTGGTCATCAGTACGCTGTAATAAGACCCCCCTTAGGCATTGGTATCAGCATTTTGCCCGCCGGATATCGCACACATCATTATGGTCGGCATAATTACTATTCTGCCAACGGCATTTTCTATCAATGGGATGATGGCCGTAGAAACTATCTTGTCATTAATAATCCAGAACCGCTTGTTGGAATAACAACTAACGCAACAACGGTTTCTGAACAATTTGTGTATCCCAGACAAGGGCAAAGCAACACCCAGACTTCCCGCGATCAATATGAATGTTACCTATGGGCTGTGGATCACACAGGTGTTGAACCTTCACAGATAAATGATCCAGGTAGCATAAATAATGTGGATGATTATCAACGTGCGAACGGAGCCTGTCTTGAAGCACGCGGTTACAGTGTTAAATAATTCAGTTTGCAAAATATAAAGAGGAGAATAACTATGTTTTATCTAAAATCACTGACGTTTGTTGCGATTAGTTGTATCAGTCTAAATACTTTGGCAAGCTCGGATATTTATATCTATCCAAACAAAGGACAATCTCCACAACAGCAGTCTCAGGATCGCTATGAATGTCATGTGTGGGCAGCGGGTCAAAGTGGTTTCGATCCAAGCGCCTATTCTGCGACACGTCCTGCGCCGGTACTTGTAGCATCCAGCTCAGGTGGTCATTATCCACATCGCCGAGATTTAGACCCCATTACTGGGGCAGCCGGTGGTGCCGCGCTGGGCGCTTTAGGTGGAGCCATTGGCGGTGATGCGGGTAAAGGTGCCGCCATTGGTGCCGGTGTGGGAGCGCTGGCCGGAATATTCAGTTCAGCTGGCAATCATCAACGTAATAAAGAACGAAATGCACAGCTACTGGCGCAACAAGCAGCCCAACAAGCTCAACAAGATGCTGATATGGAACAAGAGAGAGCTAGCTATAAACGTGCTATTAGCGCTTGTCTGGAAGCTCACAATTACACGGTTAAATAAGTGGCAATTCCTGATGTGATCGATTTGGTTAATGTTGTGGAGTGTCCCTAAAGATCACTTTCTTGTCGCTATCAAGCATGCGCTGGACAAAAGTGAGGAGAAATTGGACAGGGATACTTTACGACGAATATATCATACCCGCCTGGCAGTGTTATGTCAGCGAGACAATCAAAGACCGATACAAACACAGGATGGCGACCAAGAATAATAAAGCAGATAATTATCGTTTAGTTACGGTCAAATAAATTCGGGATCTAACGAGAATCACTTCGCATTAAACTCTTCTGCCATTAAACTAGGCACGAATCTAAGACAGAGCCTGAAAATGAGCAGTAAACTTGATAAGTGTTTTTCAATTGCCGATCTGCGTCTTGCGGCCAAACGGCGTATACCGGCACCGGTATTTCATTACATGGAAGGTGCAGCCGAAGATGAAGTCACGCTTCAGCAAAATCGATCTGCCTTCGACCAATATCAATTAGTGCCCCGCGTTCTGCGCGATGTATCGAAAGTGGATGTAAGCACAACCATTCTTGGTGAGGCATCCAGGCTGCCATTGATAATGGCACCTACCGGAATGTCTCGTCTGTTCCACTATAAAGGCGAGGATGCGGTTTCGCGTGCGGCTGACAAAGCAGGCCTGATATATTCATTGTCTACGATGTCGACATTTTCAATCGAAGAAGTCGCTGCCATCACTAAAGGCCCGAAGTGGTTTCAGATTTATGTGTGGCGTGACCGTGAATTATTAAAATCGTTTATCGAACGTTGTCGAGAGTGTGGTTACAAGGCCCTTTGTTTAACTGTCGATGTGCCTGTTTTTGGTCAAAGGGAAAGAGACATGAGAACAGGTGTCACCATTCCACCAGAACTTACCCTTCGCAGCATGTTTGATACCTTGATGCGTCCGCAGTGGGTTTGGCAATACCTGACATCGCCTCGCATGGAATTGGCCAATGTAAGAGGGCATTCAAGTGTGAGTAATGATGCGTTCGTGTTGGCGGAGTATACCAACGCACAATTTGATCCATCAGTAAATTGGGACGCGGCGGCCTGGATGGTGAAGGAATGGGGTAGTGATTTTGCCATCAAAGGTATTCTGTCTAAAGAAGATGCTTTGCGTGCTGTCGATATCGGTGCTACTGCCATTATTGTGTCGAACCACGGTGGTCGCCAATTGGATCATTCGCCAGCAAGTTTTGATGTGCTCGCCGAGATCGTAGATGCGGTAGATGGTCACGCTGAAGTTATCTTAGATGGTGGTGTAAGGCGAGGCACTGATGTCTTGAAGGCGCTCGCGCTTGGCGCACGGGCCTGCATGATTGGTCGTGCTTACTTATATGGTCTTGGTGCTGGTGGTAGTCCTGGTGTTGAGAGAGCGTTGACTCTCCTCGGTGACGAAATAAAAAGGGATATGGCCTTGATGGGATTGAACTCTCTCGCAGATCTTGATCGTTCCTGTCTTAGACGACGTAAGTAGTCTGCGTTTTGTGAGTTGAATGCTTCTCATAAATGTTCGATTAAAAATTAATCAAAGTAGATAAACATCTTGACGGCACGCATCCCTAAAGAAAATTCGAAAATAATGTCCAGGCTCCATGACTTATTAAGTAAATCTGTTCAAATTAAGCCTGATGAGGTCAGGGCGTTTGGCTGGTCTTTTATTTATTTTTTCTCTCTTCTTTGTGGCTATAACATGCTTAAGCCGATTAGAGAGGCCTTCGGCATAACCGGAGGTATTGAAAATCTGCAATGGCTATTTACTGGCACGTTTATAGCTATGTTGGCAGTGGTGCCTTTATTTGGCTGGATATCGTCAAAATATACCAGACGAAAGTTTGTCCCTTACGCTTACTATTTCTTTATTGGTAATCTATTGATATTTTTTACCCTGCTACAACTGGATATAAATCAAGTTTACGTCGCCAGGGCATTTTTTATCTGGATAAGCGTGTTTAATCTGTTTGTGGTGTCCGTGTTCTGGAGTTTCATGGCGGATATTTATAACGATGAACAGGCGCGACGATTGTTTCCAGTAATCGCGACCGGGGGCACCAGTGGTGCCATTGTAGGGCCCTTGTTAACAACAACCTTGACGACGACGATAGGCGCCACGAACCTGTTGCTACTATCAGCCGGATTTCTGGCATTGGCGGCGCTTTGCATTCGTCAGTTAGGCCAATGGCAGGAAGAATTCAATCGACCGAGTGTGGTAGACAAAAAATCAGACGCCAACAAAGCTATGGGTGGCGGTATATTCGATGGTATTAAACTGGTTCTTCGCTCTCCCTATCTCATTGCCATAGGCTTATTTATTGTATTGTTAGCCACACTCGCCACTTTTCTTTACTTCCAGCAGGCTGAAATAATCAGGGATAATTTTGCTAGCCGCGAAGAACGCATCAGCGTCTTTGCTGCAATTGAACTGATAGTAAATTCTCTGACATTGGTTTTGCAATTGTTTATCACGGGTCGCCTGTTGACCAGAGTCGGCGTAGGTTGGACCTTGGCTTTGGTGCCGATTATGCTGATGTTTGGGTTTTTGGCGCTTGGACTTTATCCGAGTTTGGCTGTCATAATAATTGTGCAGGTAGTACGCCGGGTAGGTAATTATGCGATTATGCGACCTGCTCGAGAAGTTCTGTACGTTGTATTGCGCAAGGAAGAGAAGTACAAAGCCAAGAATTTTATTGATACTGTCATCTATCGCGGTGGGGATGCGGTCAGTGCCTGGGTCTACGCAGGCTTACAGGCAATCGGTTTAAGCTTAGCTGCCATAGCTTTTGTAGCTATTCCATTGACAGGTCTTTGGGCTCTGCTTGCGCTATATTTAGGTAAGCAACATCAGAGCCTCGCTCTTACGAGCGCAGAAACAAACCACGAAGCGGAAAAGTAGGAGAGGTAATATGAAATCGAATAAATTCTCGGTGCGCCGCCGTAATGTCATTAAAGGTGGATTGTGTGCAGTAACAGCCCTCGCCGCTTATCCTCATATTACTAACCTTCGTGCAGCGCAAAATTCTCTCATCACAAAAGCTATCCCTTCGACAGGTGAGATCATCCCGGTAATTGGTTTAGGTACCTCAAGAACCTTTGATGTCAGTCAGCAGGAAAGGCAATTTAAATTATTGCCTGTGCTGGATGCATTTTTTTCCAACGGGGGTGCGATGATAGATTCTTCTCCAATGTATGGGGCGGCGGAGGAGACGGTGGGCAGGCTTCTGGACAAGCTGAAACGACCCAAAGCACTATTTTCTGCAACTAAAGTCTGGACGGATGGAAAACAAGCAGGTATCGACCAGATGCAGCACTCCATGCACTTATGGGGGGTTGATGCCTTCGACCTGATGCAAATACATAATCTGAGGGACTGGCAAATCCATCTTGAAACGCTCAGGGAGTGGAAGGCGCAGGGTAAAGTTCGCTATATCGGCATCACCACGTCGCACAATCGCTTCCATGAAGAATTAGCCGAAATCATGAACAAAGAAAGTCTGGATTTTGTCCAGTTTTCCTACAATATCGAAAATCGGGTATCAGAACAGAGCCTACTACCCATAGCCCTCGAAAAAGGCATTGCGGTATTAATCAACAGACCCTTCATGAGAGGGGATCTATTTAGCAAAGTGAAGGGCAAAGAATTACCAGGCTGGGCGACAGAGCGGGGTATCGATAGCTGGGGACAGTTTTTCCTTAAGTTTGTGGTCTCACATCCAGCGGTTAACTGTGTCATACCAGCCACCTCAAAAGCGAGCCATGCACTAGACAACATGCAGGCGGGCTATGGCGAATTGCCCGATGCCTCCACCCGCCAACGTATGATCGATCATATGAATTCACTCTAAATAGCTGAACTTGAACATCAAACTAAACATCTTAAGTAAAAACTAACAAATATGAATGTTTGGCTAGAAACGGCGATGAGACCTGAAGTGTTTAAACGCTCGTGGCGTGTGGCAATCCTGATAGGGACTATTTTGATTGGTATAAATTACTTCGATCGTGTGTTGGCGGGGAGCCTGCTGACAATGGATTACTTTAAGATGATGCTGACCTATTGCGTACCCTTTTGTGTATCCACCCATGCGTCTGTCAGCGCCATCATGGAACAACAGAGGACAACAAAGAATGAATAGGTGTCAATGGGCGGGAAGCGATCCGATTTATCATCGATATCATGACAAGGAATGGGGCGTACCAGTACACAATGACAGAAAGCTGTTTGAGTTTATCATTCTGGAAGGTGCACAGGCGGGCCTCAGCTGGATAACGGTATTGAAAAAACGCCAGGCTTATCGAGAAGCCTTTGATAATTTTGATTACACGAAAGTCGCCAAATACAACGAAAGAAAAGTGGAGCAGCTATTAGACAATGCAGGCATCATACGTAATCAATTAAAAATACGATCGGCGATAAGAAATGCCAGGGCCTTCATAGAGATAAGAAAAGAGTTTGGCACATTCAATAAATACATTTGGCAATTTGTGAACAACAAACCTATACAAAATAGCTGGAAGAGTATGAAAGATCTTCCCGCAACGAGTCCAATATCTGATGCCTTATCAAAAGATCTGAAATTACATGGTTTCAACTTTGTCGGTTCAACCATCATCTATGCCCATATGCAGGCAACTGGTATGGTTAATGACCACGAGACCAGTTGTTTTCGCTATAAGGAAGTAAAAGTCTTAGCCGGTAAGTAATTCCACCACAATCATGACTGGATAAAACGTAATCTTATGCCCTATGTAAATATAAAAATCACCAAAGAAGGGGTGACCAAGCATCAAAAAGAACAACTTATTGAAGGCGCAACCAAACTCCTGGTTGACGTTCTCGGCAAGAACCCCGCGACAACTGTGGTGGTCATAGATGAAGTGGATACGGATAACTGGGGCGTCGGCGGCAAGCAGGTCACTGAATTAAGAAAATTATAATACTAAATAGCGAACTAACTATGAGCAAGACAAGTAGAATAAGTGAAAAAACCAGATCATTGATATCTGATTTTTTCAGGCATTTTAAATTACGATCAATGACGATTGAGAAAGGCGTGGGTATAACCGCTAGCATTGAGATAAGCGATATTCATTTTTACTTTATCGAAGAGCAAGAAAATCGAAGTCGCGACTATTCAGTCGAATTTAAATTACAACAAGAATGCGCAGATATCAGTCAATATCTTAAAGTGATAAACACCGAACCTGAATTTACTGTTGAGCTGTCACAACTATCAGATAATACGGATACTGATGTTCTCAACAACAAGCTACAAATCTTCATCGAATTAATTCGCGATAGAATAAAAAGCGCCCAGAAAGAGCAGACAGTTCAGAATATCAGTTACGTCGGTAACACTTTCATTCTAAATAATTCCACCAAATTTAAGGTGCTCAGTGATGAAGGCGATGGACGATTGAATATTGAAATTCTAACAAAGGATCTGCCGTTGGACGCTCTACTGACGGCCAGCGGATTGTTGGATGGCTTGTACCTAGGTTCGATAAAGTTACTTGAAACTTGAAAATATTAGACGAACAATACATTTTTTTATTCTGCGTAAAATTGGTTCTTCATTCGATTCACAAATTTAACCAGATTGTCGAAAGATAGGGCTATCTCGTTTAGTTCACATTTCAATTCCGGGACAATCATCTCTGCCAGGAATGCAAAAGCGCTTACGTCCAGGCTGGTTGGTTTATTGATAAGAAAGTAGTCTTTTGTGCCAAGAAAGTCAGCCAATGCTTTGATATCCTTTCTCGCAATGTCGAGAATTTCCTGCTCGCTGTGTCTACCGAGTCCATGTTGATACAAGCTTTTTTTAACGCCTTTTTGAGCGATGCCTGGAATTATCATTTTCAGAGGAAAAGGCATCTTCCCGAAAAATTCTTTTTTGATAGTGGGCCAGCCTTCGCCTATCCAGCGAGAATGCACAATGCACCAGTAGAGGTTTTCATCGAGCATTTTCATGAAGGCACGAGCAACAGCTTTCTGTTCGGCGTTCAGATCTTTATCAAGCGTGTCGCCGTATTTTTCCTTGAAGTGTTCAATAATAAAACTGGAGTCGCCAATGGCTACGCCGTCATCTTCTATGTAGGGAAGTTTGTGTTTTGGTGATTTGCCAATGTAATTAGCGCCGGATTTAGTTTCAAACTCAATGCCAGCGGCACGCATATAGCAATCTACTTTTAGACAGAACGGGCTTGGGTCGGTGAGGCCCTGAAATGGGCCGAAATTATACAGTGAAATCATATTCAATTTCCTCAAGTCATAGTATGAATCTGTTATCTAAAAAAGACCGGTGATATTGCCATTCTCGTCGACGTCAATATTTTCCGCCGCAGGCACTTTGGGTAGACCCGGCATGGTCATCATGTTGCCAGCTATTGCGACAATGAAACCTGCGCCATTGGATAAGCGGACTTCACTGATTTCAACGTTATGGTCTTTCGGTGCACCTCTAAGCGATGCGTCAGATGAAAAAGACATCTGTGTCTTTGCCATACAAATAGGGAAATCACCATAGTCCGCATTTAACTTTTCTATCTCAGCTCTGACTTTGGGGCTGGCGCTTACCTGACCTGCACCATATATTTTAGTTGCGACGCTCTCTATTTTCTCCCATAACGTTGCATCGTCTTCGTAGACAAAGGTATGCGTTCCAGGATTGTTATCGACAATGTCAGCGACGGTACGAGCAAGTTCTTCAGCGCCCGCTCCACCATCGGCCCAATGTTTAGCAACGACGGCGGTACCACCAAGAGATTTAACCTTGTCTTGCAGGAGTTGGACTTCTGCATCAGTATCCGCGGTGAAATGGTTAATGCTGACAACGCAGGGTAAGCTGAAATGTTGCTGAATATTATTAAGATGGCGTTCCAGATTGACCATGCCCTTTTCTAAGGCTTCAAGGTTCTCTTTGTTTAATTCGTCTTTGTTCACTCCACCATGATATTTCAGGGCGCGTACAGTGGCCACTAGCACAACCGCTGCGGGCTTGAGTCCGGCTTTGCGGCATTTGATATCGATGAATTTTTCGGCACCTAAATCGGCGCCAAATCCAGCTTCGGTAATGACATAATCCGCCAGTTTCAGTGCTGTTTGAGTAGCGGTAACGCTGTTACAACCGTGAGCAATATTAGCAAAAGGTCCACCGTGAATCAGGGCAAGGTTGTTCTCCAGAGTCTGCACAAGATTAGGCTTTATAGCGTCTTTCAGCAGGGCTGTCATTGCACCATGCGCCTTTAAATCTCTGGCGTGAACTGCCTGACGGTCGCCGCTTGTGTAGCCAATAACGATATTACCCAATCGTTCTCGCAGATCAGCTAATGACGTGGCAAGACAGAATATGGCCATGACTTCCGAGGCGACGGTAATGTCATAACCATCTTCTCGAGGAAAACCGTTAGCCGTACCGCCGAGTGAAATGACCACCTTCCGAAGTGCCCGGTCATTCATGTCGACCACACGCTTCCAGGCCAACAATCGAGGATCGAGATTTAGGGCATTGCCATGATTGATATGATTATCAATCATGGCCGAAAGCAGATTATGCGCCGCACCAATCGCATGGAAATCTCCTGTGAAATGAAGATTGATATCTTCCATGGGCACGACCTGGGCATAACCACCACCAGCAGCGCCACCTTTGACACCAAAACAAGGGCCAAG
>JBLIML010000140.1:0-10087 GCA_047638675.1 Planctomycetota bacterium
AGCTTGTTTTGTTAATGAACAACAATTTGATATGCAAGGCATGCATATTGATGACGAGTTCCTGGGCAGCCTCGATCCCGTCTTTCACTTCTTACTCCACGCGGGTAATCAGGCCTGGGCTGATGCGGTAACCGAAAATCTTGACCGACAACGCGTTGGGATAATTGTAGGTAACATTGCCCTGCCAACGGACGCCTCTTCCGCCATTGCCGATGAAATCCTGCTGCCGGTTTTCGAGCAACAATTATTGGGTAAGCCCTACACAATACAAACGACGAATAAAATTAATGGTTATGTAACAGGATTGCCTGCGGGCATTCTTAGTCGCGCATTGGATCTTGGTGGCGGTAGCTATACTCTGGACGCTGCCTGCGCATCGTCACTTTATGCCTTGAAGTACGCTGTCGATGAATTACAGTCCGGCCGTTGCGACGCTATGTTATGTGGGGGATTGTCGCGCCCTGATTCTCTCTATACACAAATGGGTTTTTCAGCATTACACGCAATATCAGCAAGCGGACATTGCTCCCCCTTTGATGAAAAAGGCGATGGTCTGGTAGTCGGTGAAGGTGCGGGTATTGTTATGCTCAAAAGGTTGTCGGATGCTCTGGCCGATGGTGATCATATTTACGCGACCATTGCGGGGGTCGGTCTTTCCAACGATATTGAAGGCAACCTGATGTCACCTGATTCCGAAGGTCAGTTGCGTGCGATGCGTTCGGCCTATGCGCAAGCGAATTGGAAAGTGACAGACGTCGATCTGATTGAGTGTCACGGGACCGGCACACCGGTGGGTGATGTCGTTGAGTTTAATAGCCTGAAAGCATTATGGAGTGAGAATAAGAACGCCAATGAATGTGTCATTGGTTCAGTAAAAAGTAATATAGGGCATTTGTTAACTGCTGCAGGATCAGCTGGTCTCATCAAAGTATTGCTGGCCATGAAACACGAAAAATTGCCGCCAACCGCCAATTATGAAAGTGCTTCAAAAGGCATAGCCATGGAAGACAGTCCATTTACAGTGTTGAACAAGGCAAGCAATTGGCAACGACGCAATAAGATGACACCGCGACGCGCGGCAATCAGCGCCTTTGGTTTTGGTGGAATTAACGCCCACGTATTATTGGAAGAATGGGATGAGTCGTTTTCAGCATCATTGCCCAAATCTTCATCTCAGCTTCACTCACTGCCTGAAGCACAGGATGTAGCCATCGTTGGAATGGATGCGTGTTTTGGTCCCTGGCAATCTTTGCAGGCTTTTCAAGATCGCGTGCTGGGCAAAAGCGAGGATCTTAAACCGACACGACTGAAGAATTCCTGGGGAGTAGATAATAATACGCTGGCTTACACCATAGATAATGTCGAGATCCCTCTTGGACGTTTTCGAATACCGCCTAACGAATTAAAGGACATGCTGCCGCAGCAATTACTTATGTTGCAAGTCGCAGCGAACGCAATAAGCGACGCTGATCCTGGAAAAAGGGGACATGGTGATTTAAAAAGTGCCGGTGTTTACATTGGGATCGGTCTTGATCTAAACACGACAAATTTTCATTTGCGTTGGTGTCTTCTACCAAAAGCAAGGCAATGGGCAAATCAACTTGGATTGTCACTTACGGAAGTGCAATTAAAACAATGGGTGAATACTTTACGTGATTTGTCTGGACCTGCGATGAATGCAAACCGTACGATGGGAGCTCTTGGAGGAATTGTCGCCAGTCGAATTGCTCGCGCTTTTAATATTGGCGGTCCGAGTTTCACACTTTCCAGTGAAGAAAGTTCCGGGCTACGTTCACTTGAAGCGGGTGTCCGCGCACTGCAACGGAACGAAATCGATACGGCCATTGTCGGCGCTGTAGATCTGGCAAGCGATATTCGCGCAGTGACAAGACAGGCAATGCAATCACGTGAAGAAAGCGATTGTGTAATAGGTGAGGGCGCGGCGGCGGTAATACTTAAACGATATGACGATGCTATTCGCGATGGTGATCGGATCTATTCAGTTATTAAAGGTATTGGTGCCGCGAATGGAGGAAAGGTAGATGACATAATGTCTGATCCTTCAGCTTATCAACAGGCAATACAGCGCAGCTTACTTGATGCTGGCGTTCAACTGGATTCTATCTCTCTGATAGAAAAACAGGGAAGTTCTGTTGTTAATATCGACTCGCTGGAAGTCGATGCCATTCAGGCTTTGTTTGAAAATCGTAAGTCAACTATCCCTTGCGCTATTGCTAACATAAACGCGGACATAGGACAGAGCGGTGCGGCAGGTGGATTGGCCTCATTAGTAAAGGCGAGTATTTGTTTGCATCAGCAAGTCTTGCCTTCCACAAAAGAGCATCAAGGTCTGGCTTCCAGGCGTGAGAGTCACGCTGCCATTTATGCGCCCGCGGAACCACAATACTGGTTACGTGATAGAGCGCTGGGCCCACGTCGCGCATTGGTCAATGCATCCAGCATCGATGGCAATTATCTCAGTGTGGTTCTTGAAGGGGTAGAGAATAGTACCAGACCAGCTGATAGTTCTGTGAGCGAAGATAGTGAATCTTTGTTTTCGATTTGTGCCGATGAAAAATATATTCTGATAGATGCTTTGCAAAGACTGCGTGCTCTCGCTGCAGAGTTGCAAGACGGGAATATTAATACCCTGGCTCGTAAGTGGTGGCAGTCGGAATCGAAAAATCAAAGTAAGGCTTTAGCAGTCAGTGTTATTGCAAGTAATGTCGATGAACTTCTTGTCGCATTGAAGCGGGCGCAGGCAAATGTAGAGCTGGACGAGTCTTTAGCAGAAGACAAATTATTTTACTCTGCACAACCATTGGCAGGAAAAGGAAAAATCGCTTTCGTCTTCCCTGGTTCCGGCAGTCATTTTATCGGCATGGGCAGGGAGATGAGTGTGCGCTGGTCTGATGTCCTGGCCCGTCTCGATACAGAAAATAAAACACTCGCTAGTCAATTTGCCAACTCGCGATTCTGGACGGAAAAGGATACCAGGGGTTTTGCTCATGAAGACTATATATTTGGTCAGGTCTGGCTGGGCGCGATGGTCAGTGATGTCATTGCCAGTTTCTCAGTTAAACCGGATGCGGTTATTGGTTACTGTTTGGGTGAAAGTGTTGGGCTGTTTGCCACACGTAGCTGGAACGACAGGGATCTAATGTTAAAACGTATGCAGGAGACTCGATTATTTACCCATGATCTCGGCGGGTCGTGCGAGGCCGCACGAACCAGCTGGGGTGCAAAAGCGGATGAAGTCATCGATTGGCAACTCGGTGTAATTGATAGACCAGCCGTTGAAGTAAAAGAAGCGATAGCCGGGCGAAGTCGGGTGTATTTGATGATTATAAACACGCCGAATGAATGCATCATTGGTGGTGATCGACGTGCCGTTCAAGATCTTGTTAAGGATCTAAAATGTGGTTTTCATCCTTTGGAAGGCGTGACTACGGTTCACTGTGAGGTGGTCAAACCCGTACAGTTGGCCTACCGTAATTTGCATATATTCGATACGACGCCTCCGCCTGATGTGGATTTTTATAGCGGTATTGCTGGCGCTCGATACGAGGTAACAACTGAAAGTGCCGCTGATTCCATCGTCCGTCAGGCACTGGAAACATTTGATTACACCAAGTTGATAAATGCAGCCTACGATGACGGGGTCAGGATTTTCATCGAGATGGGGCCGGGTGCCAGTTGTTCGCGGATGATTGGACAGATACTGGGTGACCGGCCACACATCGCACGCTCAGCTTGTGTTAAAGGTCAGAGCGATGTCGCCAATGTCCTGCGCATCCTGGCGCAACTTAATAGCGAAGGTATTCCTCTGGATTTATCTTCACTGTATCGGTTCCAGCCGGTTCCGACACTATACGAACAGAGCAATAAGATCACGGTCCCAGTTGGGAAAAAGGCTTTTACTGTTCCTTTGCCGGAACAGTTAGAAGTTGAAACTGAAAAGTTAAAAGTTGAAAGGAAAACTGCGGACATAGTTGCGCATCCAGTAAGCGCCAGGCAATCCGAACCGATGTCGGAGATTGTCGAGAACATGTTGAGATTGGAGAAGGCTAACGCTGAGGTTCAGGAAGTTTATCTTCGCGTTGCCAATGGGATTAATGAAACCGTGGCACAGGCAATTTCGACTCAAATGGACTTGCTTCAGTCGCTGCCAACATCTCAGACTACACATTTCTCTACCGGGCAAGCAGCAGTGACGAGGGATGAGGATGTCGCTTTTGATCGGAAGATGTGCATGGAATTCGCCACGGGTTCCATTGGACGTATGTTGGGGACACAGTTTGCTGAAGTAGATTCTTATCCTACCCGGGTCAGATTGCCCGATGAGCCCTTGATGCTGGTGGATCGTATTATCGAAGTGGAGGGTCAAGTCGGGTCCATGGGTTGCGGTCGCGTCGTAACCGAACATGATGTAAATGATGGTGCCTGGTATCTGGACGCCGGTCGTATTCCGACCTGCATCGCCGTTGAAGCCGGTCAGGCGGATTTATTTTTATCGGCCTACCTTGGTATCGATTTACAAACCAGGGGTCTCGCTGTTTATCGTTTGCTTGATGCTGAAGTTTGCTTTCATGGACCCTTGCCACGGGTTGGACAAGTTATTCATTATGATATCCATATTGATGAGTTTTTCCGACAGGGGAGCACCTGGTTATTTCGTTTTCATTTTGATGGCAGGGTCAATGGCCAGCCTTTGATTACCATGAGTAAGGGTTGCGCAGGATTTTTTACTCAGCAAGAATTGGATGCGGGTCGAGGTATTGTTCGCACTACATTGGAAACACAAGTCATGCCAGGCAAGCGTGATGAAAATTGGCAGAATCCGGTAGCCATGAGCCTCGAGTCTTTTGATGATGAGCAGATAAACTCTTTACGTGCCGGTAACCTGGCGGGGTGTTTTGGCGAAGTGTTCGCCGGTCTACCACTCCTCGACCCCATGGGTTTGCCCGGTGGCAAGATGACACTGGTACATCGTATTCTCACGCTAGATCCTGAAGGCGGGCGCTTTGGTCTGGGTATGATTACAGGCGAGGCCGATATTCACCCTGACGACTGGTTTCTCACCTGCCACTTTGTTGATGATCAGGTGATGCCAGGCACGCTTATGTATGAATGCTGCCTGCATACTTTACGTGTGTATTTGTTGCGAATGGGTTGGGTGGGTGAGGCTGACGAATTTGTTTATGAGCCGCTTGTTGGTGTTTCCAGCAAATTAAAATGCCGTGGTCAGGTTCTTGCTGACACGAAAAAGGTGCGCTACGAAATTACGCTGAAAGAGATTGCGTATACAAAAGATAACAACACTCCTTATGTCATTGCGGATGCGTTGATGTATGGCGATGGCAAAGCCATTGTGCAGATGAGTAATATGTCCCTGCAGTTAAGCGGACTTAGCAAACAACGAATTCATGACATTTGGTCGAAAAGTACGACTCAGCCGCCTTCACGTTCGGTAGAAAAGTTAAAACCACTTTTTGATTATGCCTCCATTAATGCCTTCGCTGTTGGCAAGCCTTCTCATGCCTTTGGTGATAAATACAAAGTGTTTGATGAGGAGCGTGTCATCGCCCGGCTACCCGGGCCACCGTTTCAGTTTCTCGATCGCATCATTTCCATCAAGGATTGTGAGCCCTGGCTATTAAAATCCGGTGCAGTTATAGAAGGACAATACGATGTCCCGGAGGATGCCTGGTATTTTGCTGCTGATCGACAAAGCATTATGCCGTTTTCAGTGCTATTGGAAATCGCTTTGCAACCCTGCGGCTGGTTAGCGGCCTATTTAGGTTCTGCGCTGACCAGCGATGTTGATATGTCCTTCAGGAATCTCGGTGGGAAAGCCACGCAATTACAAACGGTGGGACCGGATATCGGCACCTTGACGATAAAAATAAAAATCACCAATGTTGCGCTGTCCGGCGGCATGATAATTCAGAATTATGATTTTGAAGTTCGCGGAGCTAAGGGCGTGGTCTATGTTGGCGATACTTACTTCGGCTTTTTTTCCAAAGCAGCTTTGGCAGATCAGGTGGGTATTCGAGAAGTCCTGCCTTATGCGCCATCAGAAGTGGAAAAAGCCCGCGCTCTGCAATTTGCCTACCCGGAAGAGGCACCCTATCCTGATAGGCAAATGCGCATGGTGGATTATATCGATTGTTTTGACCCGGAAGGTGGCCCTCAGGGGCTTGGCTTCATTCGTGGCATAGCCAAAGTGAATGCCCATGCCTGGTTTTTTAAGGCGCATTTCTATCAGGATCCGGTGTGGCCAGGCTCTTTGGGACTGGAGTCCTTTCTGCAATTACTCAAGGTTTTTGCCCATCAGCGCTGGGGGAAGTCAGATAATTCTGCTTTTCAATGTATGGCGCCTGGTCAGCCGCACAGCTGGCTCTACCGGGGTCAGATACTCGCTACAGACGAAAGAGTCACGGTTCAGGCGACTATCAGCGAGGTCAATGATGACGAATGTTGGTTAAAGGCAGATGGATTCTTGAGCGTAGATGGCAGAATTATCTATCAGATGAGTGATTTTGCCCTTAGAATGACCACATCATGAATTATAAAAAAGTATACATGGAGTCCATCGGTTATGAACTCCCCTCCGAAGTCATTACTTCTGATGATCTGGAAGAGCGATTGATGCCGATGTATGACGCATTGCATATTGCCCCTGGACAGTTGGAGGCCTTGACCGGTATTACGGAACGACGCTGGTGGGAAGCAGGACATGCGCTTTCCGATGGCGCGGCAGCCGCAGCCCACAAAGCCATAGCGCAATCGAATGTTGAACCCGGCGATATCGGTGTATTGATCTACTCTGGCGTTTGTCGCGAGAATTACGAGCCCGCCACCGCCTGTGCCGTGGCTGATAAAATTGGTATACGTTCTGATGCCTATATCTACGATATTTCCAACGCCTGCCTGGGAACATTAAACGGCATTATTGACATTGCCAACCGTATCGAGCTCGGCCAGATCCGCGCCGGAATGGTAGTCTCCTGTGAATCTGCCAGGGAGATAGTCGAGACGATGATTGAACGCATGGTTAAGGAAAAGTCCATGGAGATATTCAGTACCTCCCTGGCCACCCTTACGGGAGGATCTGGCGCGGCGGCCGTGTTGCTCACCGATGGCTCTTTTGATAACGCACAATCCCATCGTCTTATCGGCGAGGCCACGCGTACCGCCCCTGAGCACCATAGATTGTGTCGGTGGGGGATCACATTTTCCCCGGCCGAACTAGGTAAATTGATGTTCTCGCCGGACAAGCTGATGTTAGCCCTCGATGAGGTGATGAAACCGGATGCAATTCCTACTGTCTTGAAGGAGTTCATGACCAGTGACAAACTCCCGCCGATGGTTGCCAACCTACTGCCATCGGAGGCACTACCAGCTGCCATGTCGGAATTTATGTCAACAGATTCTGTCTCCGTATTAAAACACGGTGCGAAACTTGGTGTCGGCACCTGGGGTGCTTTTCTGAAAAAGATGGGTTGGGCGATTGATCGCGTCGATAAGGTTATTTGTCATCAGGTCGGCGTAGGTCATCGGGATACGATTTTAAAGGAGTTGGGTATTGCTCCGGAAAAGGATTACAGCACCTTCAAATATTTGGGAAACATGGGAACGGTTTCACTGCCAATGACTGCCGCCATTGCCCATCAACGTAATTTTCTAAAACAAGGCGATTATGTAGGGTTTCTTGGTATTGGAAGTGGTCTTAACTGTCTGATGATCGGGTGGGAATGGTAATTAGCAGGTGAGGCAATAGTTTCACACTTTTTTTGTTATTTTTTCTTCTGTGACTTTCTTATTTCGATATTCTCAAAGTTCAACTCGTCCTGTTAATATAATTGTGTATCAATGAACTATCCTGATTATCCTTTCAGTTCTCAGTTCGCGAGTATAAAGGGCCTACGACTTCACTATCTTGATGAGGGTCCAAAATCTTCATCTCCCCTTGTGATGCTGCACGGTAACCCGAGCTGGTCATTCTATTATCGACACCTGGTTAGCGCTTTGCGCGAACATCATCGCTGTATCGTTCCTGATCATATTGGCATGGGGCTGTCCGATAAGCCTTCAAATCAGGACTATGATTTTGGCCTGGACAGACGTGTGGATGATCTGGATGAATTACTGGATCAGTTGGACATAAAAGAAAACATTACCCTTATTGTACACGATTGGGGTGGCATGATTGGAATGAGTTATGCCACTCGTTATCCTAATAGGATTAAACGACTGGTGATTCTAAATACCGCAGCGTTTCATTTACCAAAGACAAAACGAATCCCGTGGCAGTTGCAGCTGAGTCGCATTCCATTTATCAACGCTCTCCTCAACCAGGGCCTGAATGCATTCTGTCGCGGTGCAGTTAAGTATTGTGTTACACGCCGACCCATGGCTGATAATGTGGCAAGTGCTTATCTATCGCCTTATAACTCCTGGAAAAATCGTCTTGCCGTCCGAAAATTTGTTGAAGCTATCCCCTTAAAGCCTGGAGATAGTGGTTACGATACGCTTGATAAAGTTGATGCTGGATTACATCAGTTCTCCGCATTGCCAATGTTGATATGCTGGGGACTTAAGGACTTTGTTTTTGATGAAAATTTTTTGGCAGAATGGCAATCTCGTTTTCCCAATGCCGAGTGTCATCGTTTCGAAGATGCCGGACACTACATTCTTGAGGATGCCGCTGAAGATCTTATTCCTCTGATTGAAACGTTCCTGTTAAAAGACCCGAGTTCAACGGAAGCGCAGGCGATAGCTTAGGCCATGATTACTGCCAATATTGCCTCCCACTTGCCCGCTATGGCTTTGTCTCAAGCAGAAATGCTCGCTGTCGTTATTCAATCAAAAGATAAAAACTTCCCACGCTATAGTTATCGTGAGCTTGATGAAGCTAGCGATATTTTCTCTCGTGGACTACAGGAGATCGGCATAGGCAAAGGCACTCGTACGGTGTTGATGGTAAGGCCTGGCCTGGAGTTTTTCGCCCTGGTATTTGCCTTGTTTAAACTGGGTGCAGTATTAATTGCAGTGGACCCAGGCATGGGAACTAAAAATTTAGGCAAGTGTTTACAGGAAGCGGAAGCGGAAGCGTTTATTGGTATCCGCGAAGCCCATATCGCGAGAATAGTACATTCCTGGGCAAAGGCGACGCTCAGGATAAATGTTGTACTTGAGCCGTGGAAAATGCTCGGTCTGCTGATGACGGACCTGAGTACGCTTTCCCGTCTGGGCAAAGTATCAAAGATGCCGGTCATGAACTCCGTTGTCGCTAATGATGCTGCGGCAATATTGTTTACCAGTGGCAGTACCGGTGTGCCAAAGGGTGTTAACTACACACACGGTAATTTCACGGCACAGGTAAAAGCCTTGCAAGATTTGTATGACATAAAGCCAGGTGAAGTTGATCTTGCGACCTTTCCCTTGTTTGCTCTATTCGCACCGGCAATGGGTATGACATCAATCATTCCGGATATGGATTTCACCCAGCCTGGCAATGTTGATCCGGTCGGAATATTCAGCGCTGTAAATGATTTTAAAGCGACAACGATGTTTGGATCTCCTGCATTGCTCAATCGGGTTAGCAGATGGGGTGTGGATAATGGCAAACGAATGCCGACTTTGAAAAGAGTTATTTCTGCAGGTGCGCCGGTATCGCCCGCTGTAATTAAACGCTTTTCTCACTTACTGGAAAGTGATGCCGAAATTTTTACGCCCTATGGAGCAACAGAAGCATTGCCTGTTACCTCCATCGGCAGCAAAGAAGTTTTACAGGACACAGGCAGGCAAACTGGTGAAGGTAGAGGAGTCTGCGTCGGCAAGCCGGTGAGCGATATGGTCATTAAGATCATTGCCATCACTGATGAAGCTATTGGCAAATGGCAGGACGTGCATTTACTGGATACCAATCAAGTTGGCGAAATTGTAGTCCGGGGTCCGCAAGTAAGCTCTTCGTATTACAATCGCGAGGAATCCAATAATCTGGCAAAGATAAAAAATGCTTACGGTAATTTATACCATCGTATGGGCGACCTTGGGTATTTTGACGAGCAAGGGCGATTGT